>JBBRSC010000138.1:0-8916 GCA_038245795.1 Acidimicrobiales bacterium | reverse complement strand
GACGCTCCTCGATCACGTCCTCGATGAATCCAGCGAAGTCGCCGGAAGCTGCGATCGCATCGTCGCGTGAGCCAGCCGGCGCCGCGATGTCCAGCAACGGATTGACCCGGTGAGTCCAGTCCCGAAGTCGTTCGTGATGCCGAACGTCGATCCCCAACATCGTCGCGATCACGCTCGACGGCAACGGATGCGCCAGTGAGGTTCGGAGCGACACTTCGCCATCCGGAGCCACTGCCACGAGCCGTCGAGCAAGTTCGGCGATCTCAGGTCGAAGCTCGTTCACCCGCCGAGTCGTGAACGAGCGACTGATGAGGCTCCGAACCCGAGGGTGATCCGGTGGATCCAAGAAGTTGATCCGATACGCCAACTCCGATCGCGCAGGCCCCATCGGGAGCGTGTCGGCAAAGGAGCGACCGATCGCGCCAGTACCGAAGGCAGAATGGCGCAACAGCGCATCGTTCGCGTCGTGTGAGACTGCGAACGGGGTGCCAGAAGTGCTCCGAACGATGGGACCTGACCGATGGAGCGCCGCGATCGCGTCGCGCATGTCCGGCAACGATGGCAGCGTCGAGGGATCAACCGGCGCCAGTGGAAGTTCGCCGAGTGGTCGCAGAGCCATCGCCTGACCGTAACGGAACCAGTTCGTGTGCAGTCGGCGGCGGTTGACCCGAGCGAGGGCTGCAGAGCATGCTCTGGGATATGCCAATCGTGGGGGCCAATGGGATCGAGATCTACTACCAGGCGTTCGGCGATCCCGCGGATCCCACCTTGTTGATGATCTCGGGGCTCGGCGCCCACAGCGTCGGCTACAACCCCGAACTCTGTTACGCGTTCGTGGACCGCGGGCTCCACGTCATCCGCTACGACAACCGCGATGTCGGTTTCTCCACCCACCTTCACGACGATCCTGGCTACATGCTTGTCGATATGGCCAAGGATGGGCTCGGACTCCTTGATGCACTCGGGGTGGACACCTTCCATGCGTGGGGATGCTCGATGGGTGGGATGATCGCGCAGACCATGACCATCGAGGCACCGGAGCGGGTGTTGACGCTGACATCGATCATGTCGACCACTGGCGATCCCAATGTCGGTATGGCGGATCCCACGATTCTCGATGCGCTGATCGCCAACGCCGCACCCCCAGTTGATGCAGAGGACTACATCGCCAAAGCAATGATCGGTGCACACCTCTTCGGCAGCGTGCCAGAGTTGTTCGACGAGGCCGAGCACCTTCGCCGCAACAGCGAGATGTCGGTCCGAAACTTCGATCCGCTCGGCCAGAATCGCCAGCTCATGGCCATCTTCGCCTCGGACTCACGCGAGGAAGGGCTTCGCTCGCTCTCGATCCCGGCCCTCGTCATGCATGGCAACGCTGACAAGTTGGTGGACATCTCCGGGGGTCGCAGGACCGCCGAGTGCATCGCTGGTGCGCAGTTCATCGAGCTCGACGGCATGGGCCACGATCTTCCGTCTCCGCTGTGGCCGCAGATCGTCGAAGCGACCATCGGGCTGATTGCCGCCAACGCCGGCTGACGACGCCACCGCCGGCCGACTTCGACCATACCGACACCATCACTTCGACGTGACGCCTCCCAGGGGGCGATCAATTGCACAGAACGGACACACACATGGGACCACTCAAGGGAATCAAGATCATCGAGATCGCTGGGATCGGACCCGGGCCCTTTGCGGCGATGATGCTCGCTGACATGGGCGCCGACGTGATCCGGGTCGATCGCGCGAGCAACGCCGTCGGCGGTGATCCCGAGTCGCCACCGGCCGACATCCTCAATCGGGGACGTCGATCCATCGGCATCGACCTCAAGTCGCCGGAGGGCGTCGAAACCCTCCTCCGGTTGGTCGATCAGGCCGACGGTTTGATCGAGGGTTTCCGCCCCGGGGTGGCGGAACGCGGCGGTTACGGACCCGATGTGTGCCTTGCACGCAATCCGCGGCTGGTGTTCGGTCGGATGACCGGTTGGGGCCAGGACGGTCCATACGCCAAGACCGCCGGCCACGACATCAACTACATCGCACTCGCCGGGGTGCTCGAGCATCTCGGCCGGGCTGGTGAGCAACCAACCCCGCCCATCAACTTGGTCGGCGATTTCGGCGGTGGCGGCATGTTGATGGCGTTCGGTCTGGTGTGCGGCGTGTTGTCGGCCCAACGGACCGGCGTCGGCCAGGTCGTCGATGCGGCGATGGTCGATGGCGCAGCAACGCTCATGACCATGATGTGGGCCTTCACCCATATGGGCATCTGGGACCCCGAGCGCGGAACGAACCTGCTCGACACCGCCGCGCACTTCTACGACACCTACGAGTGCAGCGATGGTCGCTACGTGTCGATCGGGTCAATCGAGCGTCAGTTCTATTCGGAGCTGTTGCGCCTCACGGGTTTGGCCGATGACGACCTGCCGCACCAACAGGACAAGGCGGCGTGGCCCGCGATGAAGGAGCGTCTGGGGACCATCTTCAAGTCCAAGAGTCGCGACGAATGGTGCGAAATCATGGAAGGAACCGACGTCTGTTTCGCTCCGGTGCTATCGATGGACGAGGCCAGCCGTCATCCGCACAACGTTGCCCGCGGCACGTTCGTCGAGGTCGCCGGTCTCACCCAACCCGGCCCAGCACCCCGCTTCAGCGCAACCCCGGGCGAGATCCAGCGTCCGCCGAGCTTCCCGGGTCAGCACACAACGGAGATCCTCGAGGAATGGCTGGGCGTCGACGTCGCCGAGGTTGCGGCCCTGCGCTCGACCGGTTCCGTCGCTTGACCCATCGTGAATTGGGTCTCCGTCGCATCCGTCGGGGCGAATTTCGACGAAGAGGGAGCATGTTGAAGAAGTCCGTTGCGCCCGTCCTGCTGAGCTTGTTGATTCTTGGAGGCTGCGCATCGATGCCATTCTCAGGGCCAGCGAGAACCACCACGGTCTCGTCTGTCGATCCGACCCGCTATATCGGCACCTGGTACGAGCTCGGCAGCGTCAAGCAGTTCTTCTCGGTCGGTCTCGTGAATTCCACTGCCAACTACTCCCTGAACGCCGACGGGACGGCGATCATCGTTCTCAACACTGGTCGGTACTTCTCGGCGATAGGGCCCGAATCGTCGGTCCTCGGATCGGCGGTTCCGGTTGATTCGAGCTTCGCTCGGCTCAACGTGTCGTTCTCTGGCACGAACTCAGCGCAACCCCCTGGGAATTACTGGATCGTCGACTTGGATCCCAACTACCAGTGGGCCATCGTGAGCGATCCCTCCGGTCAGAGTGGCTTTCTTCTCTCACGCACGAAGAGCGTGTCACCAGCTGCCTATCAGGATCTCCTCGATCGGGCAGCGGCCAAGGGCGTGAACATCGGAGCGATCACCCCAACGCCGCAGTTGTAGCGATGGTGGTGAGCCCCGATTGACCAGTGGCGCGAACTGCGAACGCTGGACCACCCAACGGGTGGTCCGGCGTTCGCAGTCGGTGGAGGCGCGTCGGAATCGGGTTGCTTCGATCGGTAGTCTGAGCACATGGCCACCATCGTCTGTCTTCATGCCCATCCCGACGACGAGTCGATCTCGACGGGCGGGACGATGGTCAAGGCGATCGCCGATGGTCACCGAGTCGTCCTCGTGACCGCGACCCGGGGAGAGTGCGGCGAGGTGGCAGAGGGGTTTCTGGCTCCCGGGGAGACCTTGGGTGAGCGTCGGTCGGCCGAGACGCTGGCATCGGCCGAGGCCCTCGGCCTCCATCGAGTGGAGTTCCTCGGGTATCGCGACTCGGGGATGATTGGCGAGCACACCAACACTGATCCCTCGTGTTTCTGGCAGGCCGACGTCGAGGATGCGGCGACGAAACTCGCCGCTCTGTTGCTCGAGGAGAACGCCGACGTCCTGACCGTGTACGACGATCACGGGGGATACGGGCACCCCGATCACATCCAGGTGCATCGAGTAGGAATCCGCGCCGC
Source organism: Acidimicrobiales bacterium (assembly GCA_038245795.1). Lineage (GTDB taxonomy): Bacteria > Actinomycetota > Acidimicrobiia > Acidimicrobiales > Microtrichaceae > JBBRSC01. Next base: position 4,962 of record JBBRSC010000138.1, on the reverse strand, counting down.
TGAGATCGCCGGCATCGACCGAGTGTTCGAGGCGACCATGAACCGGGATGCCATTCGCGAGTCCATTCTCGCGGCGCGCGAGAGCGGTGAATTCGATGAGACCGACATGCCAGATGAGGGGGAGCGCGACACTTTCGGTAAGGCGGAGGCGGATATCACCCACGCTGTCGATGTCGCAGCGTTCACGTTCCAGAAGCGATCGTCGATGCGTTGCCACGCCAGCCAGATCAACGATGATTCCTTCTTCATGAAGATGCCGGAGGAGATGTTCTCCCGGGCCTTCGGAACCGAGTGGTTCATCGAGCACGGTTCTTCCCGAGCCGTTGATGCTCCCATGGCGACCGCACTGCTCTGATCTGATGTGTTCCCGGCACTGCGCAGGCCGGGCAACAGGCACACCGAGCGCTACGCTGAAGTTCATGAGCGCGCCGGATGCCAACGGGTGCGCCGAGAACAGGACTCGACATGAAACGAATGTTGCCGGTCGCCGAACTCGCTCGTGACGAGCGATTTCAACACGTGAACATCGAGGACATCATCTTCGATCCACGCAACGGCACAGAAGACTCTCGGTCGGCACGGCGGGGTTTCACCTCCGAGCAGTACGAGGCACCCGATGGCGCCCGACAATTGATGCACGGGATCTTCGTGGGCGAGATCCAGGCGCTCGAAGGCGCTGGTCGCACGTGTTTCGACTTCGACTCCGCCCCGAGTCGCGGTCCGGTCGCCGCCGACCAGGTTCCGTTCGCCCTCAAGCTCGACATGGCTCGCCAATGTTGGGATGAAGCTCGACATGTCGAGATCTCGATCAAGCTCGGCGATCACATGGGCACCGAGGTAGGAGAGTTCGCGGAGCAGACGATGTTGTACGCCGCCGCCTGCAATGAAGACCCCGTGATGCGTCTCGCGGGCGTGAACCGTGCGCTCGAAGGCCTCGCCATCGACGTGTTCAACACCATGCGTGAGTTCGGAATCGCCACTCACGACCCGGTGCTGACCTTCTGCGAGGACTGGATGCTCGCGGACGAAGTCACCCACGTGAAGATGGGCTCCGACTGGTTGCGATCCATCACCGCCGAGGACCCGGATCGTCGGGCCCGTGCGCTCGACTTCCAACGAACCGTTGACAAGCTCTTCAGCTTTGGTGGCTTCCGAGGAGAATCAGACGACAGTCCGGTTCATCTCGCCCGCAAGTTCCGGACCCTCGCCGGCTTCTCGGAGGACGAGATCTCATCGTTGGTCGATACCGCTGCTGAGGCCTATGCCGAGGCGCAGGTCATGGCGGGCGCAGCGACCAGCCCATCGAACTGACCAGCGCATCGCCGCACGTTTCGGGGTGCCGTCGCGCCCGATGGAGCAGTAGTGACCCTGACTGACGTCCATCATTCGTGGGCCTATGTGACGATCTTCGCCAATGCCGCGGCGGGCTGCTGGGCCCTCGGAGCCCACTGGCTTCCTGCGCTCCGCCGACGCCAGCTGTGGTGGTTCGTGATCGTCGCGGAGCTGACGATCTTCGTGCAGGTGGCGCTCGGCGTGGCGATCGTCGAACCGTCGCAGTTTCGGTCTGCGTCGTTCCACATGTTCTACGGTTTCGTTGCGGTGCTGACAGTCGGTCTGCTGTTCGCCTACCGCCAATCATTGGTGGCGTGGATGTACCTGCTCTACGGACTCGGCGGGTTGTTCCTCATGGGCCTCTGTATCCGCGCCCTGGTCATCAAGCCCAACTGACGGCCCTGCCGAAAGCGCTCTGGCTGTAAAACTCCCCCGAAACGCAGGGATTGAGCAGCCAGTGAAAGAATCAGTCGAGGCTGACGATGGGGCAGGTCAGGGTGCGGGTGATGCCGTCGACAAGCTGGATCTTGGTCACAACCACGCGACCGAGTTCTTCGATGCTGTCGGTCGTGGCCCGGGCGATCACGTCGTACGGGCCGGTGACGTCATCCGACGAGTCCACCCCATGGATCCCCCGGACTGCCGCGGCAACAGCTCCCGCCCGGCCCACCTCGGTCTGGATCAGAACGTACGCACGAACCGCCATCTCAGTCGACGAGGCGCTTCTCGAGCTGCTTGAGTTCGTCGCGCATCTCGGTGGGCAGTCGCTCACCGATCGAATCGAAATGACCCTCGACGAGGGTCACCTCACCCCGCCACGCGTCGTTGTCGACCGACAGCAACGCGGCGATCGCGGCATCGCTGATGTCGAGCCCGGCGTGATCGAGCGCGGCCACCGTGGGAACATTGCCGATGGGGGTTTCGGCTGCATCGGCGGTTCCGTTGACCCGTTCGATGACCCACTTGAGGACCCGGCTGTTCTCGCCGTAGCCCGGCCACATGAACTTGCCGTGGCCGTCCTTGCGGAACCAGTTCACCCAGAACAGCTTCGGAAGCTTCGACTCGTCAGCAGCGTTGCCGATGGTCAACCAATTGTTGATGTAGTCACCGACGTTGTACCCCATGAACGGCAACATGGCGAAGGGGTCGAAGCGGACGTCACCAACGCTGCCCGCCGCCGCGGCAGTCTTTTCGGAACTGAGGATCGATCCGAGGAAGACGCCGTGTTGCCAATTGAAGCTCTCGGTAACGAGCGGCACGTTGGTCGCGCGGCGTCCGCCGAAGAGGATCGCCGAAATCGGGACACCGGCTGGGTCTTCCCATTCCGGCGCGATTGACGGGCATTGTGACGCTGGTGCGGTGAAACGCGCATTGGGGTGCGCTGCGGGCGTCGTGGACTCGGGGGTCCAGTCGTTGCCCTTCCAGTCGATGAGATGTGCCGGCGCCTCAGAGGTCATGTCCTCCCACCAGACATCGCCGTCATCAGTGAGGGCAACGTTGGTGAAGACACAGTTCTCGTGTATCGAGGCCATGGCGTTGGCGTTGGTGGCCTCAGACGTTCCGGGAGCCACGCCGAAGAATCCGTACTCGGGGTTAATGGCATAGAGGCGACCGTCGTCGCCGAACTTCATCCACGCGATGTCGTCGCCGACAGTTTCGACCTTCCAGCCGGGAAGGCTCGGGATGAGCATGGCCATGTTGGTCTTGCCGCAGGCCGACGGGAAGGCGGCCGCGACGTACTTCTTCTCGCCGTTCGGCGGGGTGAGGCCGAGGATGAGCATGTGCTCGGCCATCCAGCCGTCGTCGCGGGCCATCGTGGAGGCGATGCGCAGCGCGAAGCACTTCTTGCCGAGCAGGGCGTTGCCGCCGTAGCCCGAGCCGTACGACCAGATCTCGCGGGTCTCGGGGAAGTGCACGATGTACTTGTTGTCGGCGTCGCACGGCCACGGGACCTCGTCGCGGGCGCGGCCGTCGGCGTCGACGAGCGGGTAGCCGACCGAGTGGACGCACGGGACGAACTTGCCGTCGGCGCCGAGCACGTCGAGGGCGCCCCGGCCCATGCGCGTCATGACCTGCATGTTGACGGCGACGTACGGCGAGTCGGTCAGCTGCACGCCGATGTGGGCGATCGGCGACCCGAGCGGACCCATTGAGAACGGCACGACGTACATCGTCCGTCCCTTCATGGCGCCGGTGTAGAACTTCAAGAGCTCGGTCTTCATCTCGGCCGGCGGCCGCCAGTTGTTGGTAGGTCCGGCGTCGGCCTCGTTCTCGTAACAGATGTAGGTGCGGTCTTCCACCCGGGCGACGTCGCCGGGGTCGGAGAGCGCGAGGAAGCTGTTGGGGCGGATCGCCTCGTTCAGCGGCTCGAACGTGCCGGTGTCGACCAGCAGCTGGGACAGTCGCTGCTTCTCGTCGTCAGACCCGTCGCACCACTCCACCGTGTCGGGCTGGAGGATCTCGGTCCACTCCGTGACCCAGTCGAGCAACTTCTGGTTGGTGGTGTTCGCAGTCATGAGACCTCCGACGACGCCTTTGTCGACACGTTTGTCGTTCGAGTGGGACGGAAAAGGAGATAGGAGGTATCCACCTCACAGATGGCCTCTACGCCTCTCCTTCGGTCCCATCGATGGTAACCGTGTGACTTGCGGCGGCGATAATCCGCGTGGGCGACGCGCCGCGGAGCGCGACGGTCTCAGCCGCCCTGCGGGTGCTGGTTGTCGTCGGGATGAGCGGCGGGGAAGCCGGGCGTTCCCATGTCGACCTCGGAGCCGAGGCGAATGCGCGTCGCCTGCTCGCGCTCGTCCAGATCGAAGATGACCCGTTGGCCTTGGCGCACCATGCGGAACACCGAGCCGTGGAGGGCGTCGCGGGCGAGCTCGAACTCGGCGAGATCGGTGTCGCGGAGCAACGAGCCGTCGCCGGTCGTCGGGTCGTAGGCCTTGATCACTCCCTGCACAAGCGGCGAATGTACTTGGCCGGCACCTCGGGAGGTCAATCGGGCGGCGCAGGTCTAGTGGACGGCCTTCTGCACCTTGCCGGACTTGAGGCAACCGGTGCAGACGTCGAGGCGCTTGGTCGTGCCGTTCACCACCGCGCGTACCCGCTGGATGTTCGGGTTCCAGCGGCGCTTCGTGCGGCGGTGCGAGTGGCTGACCGCCATGCCGAACGACGGCTTCTTGCCGCAGATCTCGCATTTCGATGCCATCGGAACACCTCTCGTGGGACTCGACCGTCGTCGTGACGAACGAGCGACGATAGCCGTTGCGAGGCTCGGTTCCCAACCGGGGCTACGATCCCAGCCGATGAGCACCCCTCGGGCGTCCGCAATCGCCGAGCCATGATGGCTGTTGCAGTCCTCGATGCGGAATCGCTCGAACAGACGATGGGGCGCTACGCCGAGGCCCTGCGGTCGCACCGGGAGGCGATAAACCGCCTCAACGTCTACCCCGTGCCCGACGGCGACACGGGAACGAACATGGGCCTCACCGTCGAATCGGTGGTGCGTGAGCTCGACGAGCGGACCGACCGCGACATGTCCGGGACCTGCAAGGCGATCAGCCATGGCTCGCTCATGGGGGCGCGCGGCAACTCCGGCGTGATCCTCTCGCAGATCCTGCGGGGCATGTG
>JBBRSC010000137.1:0-8928 GCA_038245795.1 Acidimicrobiales bacterium | reverse complement strand
GGGAGCAGCCCGATGACCGGTTGCGCGAGCCGCAACCTCTCGTCGTAGCCCTCGTTCCAGGGAAGCAGGCCGTTACGATCGGGCCACACGAACTGACTCATTCGGAACCCACCGCCACGGTAGAAGGCCTCTGCCGTGTCGAAGAGTCCCTCAGTCTCCTCGGATGGCATCGGGAGTAGCGCCGATGGCAGGTCGTTGTCGAGCAGTCCGACGAACACACCTTCGGGTAGATGTCCACCGGCACCGAGATACTCGGCCATCATCTCCATCAGTCCCCGGGCGGCGACCGGTTGCAGGCCGAAGATCGCCACCTCGGGATGGTCGTAGGTGGATTCGAACCCGATCGAGTAGGTGTAGCCGGGCCGCGGCGGGTCTTCGATGGCGGCGATCGGCTCGGCGCACCAACCGTTCGTCTCGATGACCCACGCGATCTTGTCGACATGGTCCATGTCGCGATCGGGGAAGACGTCGTCTGCCATCGACAGAAGTTACCGGGCGATTCGGAGCAATGCTGCCCGATCCAATTTCTGCATAGCGGTCAGTGGCAAGGCGTCCACGATCACGAGCGCTTCGGGCAGCTTCCAACCTGCGAGTCGCCCCGATCCCAGCGTCCGCAACTCGTCGAGGGTGGGCGGACGGCAGGGGTCCGATGCCACCACTATTGCTACGCCGATCTCACCCATGACGTCGCTCGGTCTCGATGAGATGGCGAGATCGCGGACCAACGGATGACTCGACAACACCGCCTCGACCTCGGCGGGCGCCACGTTGTAACCGCCCCGAACGTACTGCTCCTTGATGCGACCGCGGAGACGGTAGATCCCGTTCGGCTCACGAACCGCCAGATCGCCGCTGTGGATCCAACCGTCGCGAATGGTGGCCTCGGTTGCCTCGGGCGCGTTCCAGTATCCGACCATCTGCGCCGCGCTCCGGAGGCAGAGTTCGCCGGTCTGGCCATCGGCAAGGACCGTTCCATCGGAGTCGACGAGGCGCGCTTCGACCCCGAACCGCGGCCGGCCAATGCTCGAAGTCACCTCGTCGACATCTCCGTCGGGGTCGGTCCCCAATCCGACGCCGCCCGATTCTGTCGAGGAGTACCGAATCGAATACCGGGCGCCAAAGCGCTCGGTTACCTGCTGGACCAGCGCCGGTGTGGACAGCGCCCCACCCACGATGAACGATCGGACACACGAGAGATCGAGCGAGTCGATCAGCGATGATCGCAGGAGCAAGGCCATCTGGGGCGCAACGCCACCGATCGAGGCGATTCGATGCGCTGCGACGGCTCGCAGCACATCGTCGGCCCGCCAGGGTTCGACTCGCACGAGGGTCGACCCGGTCTGGAGATACCAGCTCAACTTGGTGCTGATGCCGATGTGGCTGAACTGGGTGGAGGCGAGCATTGGGCTGCCATTGCCCCACACTCGGGACGCGGCTCCGAGGTCGATGTCGCGTATGGCGGCCAACTCGCGACTGCGAAACCAGGCGGCTTTCGGCAAGCCGGTCGTGCCCGAGGTGCACACGATCGTGGCGATCCGTTCCGGGTCCGGCTCGAGCGCTGGCCGAGTCGCCCCCTCGCGGAGTTCGGTGTCGACGCCCACCTCCAGGTCTGGTTGGAGAAACTCGATCAAGGCGGCCTGCTCGGTGGCCGCCAACGAGGGGTTGATGCCGACGGAGATGGCTCCAATCTTGGCGATGGCGGCGAGCACCACGAGGTAGTCGGCGTCGCTGGGGCGGGTCAACGCGACCATCATTCCGGGTCCGATTCCCCGCTGGGAGAAACCGCCCGCAACCCGATTGCTTCGCTCGTCGAGCTGACGGTAGGTCAAGGGGCCACCGGCGCCGATGTACACGGGTCGCTCGCCGAAACGGTGTGCCGCCTCGCGAACGATGTGATCCAACATGTCAGCGAAGGTAGATCATGCCCTGGCCCACATCGAGATGCTCGATGCCGAGGGTGTTCAGGGTGTCATCCCAACGGAGCGTGTTGTCGGGATCGTTCTGTTCCATGCCGTGATCCGCGATCACGATGATGGCGGTGCTCTCGAGTGCCCCGGCAGCCTCGACCGCTGCCAGGACATCGCCGATGCGAGCGTCGCTGTCGCGAACCGCAGCCCGTGCCGCCAGCCCATGGGGACCTGACTCGTGACCGGCTTCGTCGGTGATGGCGAGTGCACACCAGCTCAGGGTCGGGAGCGGATTCCCGTCGGACTGTCGCCAGGCATCAACGGTTTGCGCGGCGCTCGTGTGATCGATGGCGGACATGAACCGGTACTGATCGGACGACTCGGCGGACACTGGGTCGACGTGCGCAATGGTGTCGAAGTCCGGCATGGCGGGGATGCTGCCTGAGCGGAACTCGCCGAACGAGCTGTGATCGGCGCCGGTGTCGCAGAACTCGAAGGTCGCAGTACAGAACGCACCCGGCCGGCTTCGGTGCACCGCAGAGAACAACGTCTCCACCGACGGATCGAGGTGCACCATGGCCGTGAACATCTCCCGCATCGATAGCAGGTCTGGCGTGGTCGACCTGTTCCGATCGTGCCACGTGTTGTGCAGTACACCCGAGTGGCCCGGATGGGCGCCGGTCACTGCGGTGGTGTGATTGGCGAGGGTGGCCGTTGGCATCGAGGCGAACATGCCGTGGCGGTAGGCGGTACCCCGTTCGACGATGCTGGCAAGATGAGGCGCTTCACCGGCGTCGATCACGTCGAACAGCAGGTTGGCGTTGCAGCCATCGAGCAGGAACACGACCACATGTTCGGCGCGGTCGCCCGTCAGGATCGATGTTTCCGGGTCGCCGTCCTGTCGGAGCAATCGACCGTCGGATCGAGGCTCGCCGGTGGGACCCACGGCGTCGGGATGGAATTCCAGATCGAGGAGCGCCGCGATGGTCGGTGCCACGTGAACGGTGCGCGTTGATCGATCGACGACGCCATCGGCGCGGACCCCGGCGCCCGCCGCTAGGAACGGAGCGCGAGCCTGCACGACCCCGAGCGATCCGTGCTGGCCGAGATGCGAATCGAAATGGTGGGACGAGGTGTGGGTGGCGAGCAGGTCAGGGGCGTGTTCGCTGTCGAAGAACTGAGCGATCGAGTCATAAGCGTGGGGGTACGCGTTGACGGTCCGATGTGGATACCGCTGCGCCCGTTCGTTGGTGTGGCCGACAAATTGATCGGTCGCCCCGTTGGCGATCGGATCGCGACCGCTCACAGAGATCTTCGAGAACGACCAACGCTGATCCGGTCCGACGGTGCGTTGAAAGGTGACGGCACCGTCGCAGCTGGCGGCCCGATACGTATTGAGTGAGGGATGGGTCAGCACCATCTCGACCTGGCGCTCGAACATCGAATCTGTGAGCGCCGACTCGATGGTCTCGATTGCTGCGAAGTGCTGCTCAGGGTTCATCGGTTCAGTTTGCCCGCCCGAATGTCGCATGGCTCGTCACAATGGGGAAATGCCAATCGATTCGAACATCCGGGACGCCGCCATCGAGGGATCCGATCCTGGGTCGTCGATCTGTTCGCTCCACGGGCGGGTCGCGGTCATCACTGGTGCCGCGCAGGGCATTGGTGCCGCCACGGCCATGATGCTGGCCGGACATGGCGCTGACATGGTCATCTGCGACAAGTTGGAGGGACCACTCGCCGGGGTCGTCGCGGAGCTGAAGGACATGGGGCGTCGTGTGGTGTGGGCGCATATCGATGTTCGCGATCAGGCGAGCGTCGAGGCGTGGGCAAGTGATGCCGCGGCGGCGTTCGACCGGATCGACGTGGTGATCAACAATGCCGGTGGCGGGTTCTTTGCTCCCTTCATGGATGTGTCAGGAAAGGGCCAGGCGGCGTTGATCGCGGAGAACTTCGGGCAGGTAACGAGCGTGATCCGCGCCTTCGTTCCGCAGGTGACTGCCGGAGGATCCATCGTGAACGTCACGTCGATCGAAGCGCATCGCGCCGGCCCCGGCTTTGGGATCTACTCGGCCATGAAGGCGGCGGTCGAGAATCTGTCGAGGACGTTGGCGTTGGAGTTGGCCGATCAACGGATCCGCGTGAACTGCATTGCGCCCGACATGATCCCGACTCCGGGCGACGCCATTCTGGCCAACGCGTCGGGGGCGATGTCAGATGATGGTCCGACTTCGATGGCTGACGCCATCGCGGCGTCGGCGGTCTACGCACAGCCATGGCCGGATGGTGGAACCCCTGAGGACTGCGCGTCGGTTGCCCTGTTTCTGGCCAGCGACATGAGCCGGTTCGTCACCGGGAGCACCATTCACGTTGATGGCGGCACCATGGCCGCCTCGGGATGGAAGCGGGCACCCGACAAGGCCGGCTGGCGCCTCTGACTCACCAAAATCGCTGCCTGAAACGGAGTGGTCGTGGCTTATTCGGTGGGGGTGGCGCAGTCCTTCGGAGCATTGACCGGGTTGCACCGAACGCCGACGGGCGTCCCGAACGTGACGACGTAGCCGGTGGTTGCGGGTTCTCCCTGCACGTAGTCGGACGAGATGATCTGCGCCCCCGAGGCGAACGCGGCATCACGAGGCGCGGTGTCGTTGGCGACTGCTTCGACGAGGTCTGCGTCGGCGCGGGTGCGAATCATGAAGCCCTGTTGTACGAGCCCACTGATCGTCGAGTCCTTGGGATCGTTGCGGACCAGCACGGCGGTTGAGGGGTCGTCGGCCTGATCGGTGGTGAAGGCCACGCGACCCTGCAGGCTCGGAGCTCCGGTGCGGTAGGCGACCGATGAATCGCCGGAGTTGTCCAAGAAAAACATGACCTTGCCGCGGGCGGATTCCACGGTCGGCCAACCGGTCGTCGTGACTGCGGTCCGCAGGTCGGCCGCTGGCCCGCGCACCACGTCGGGGGTGATGAGCGAATCGTTCGGGAAGATCGAACGGATCTCGGTGTCCATGCCATCGAGTTCGGCCGTGCCGAACGGTGTGACCTTGGTGAGGTCATAGGGCTTGGGCAGTCCGTCGTTCTTCAGCTCCAACTGGATGGCGATGGGAAGGTGGTTGGGGTGTGCCTGGGACCAGGTTCGAACGGTTGTCAGGCAGATCTTCAAGGTCTGACACGTTGAGATCTGATCTACGTCGACGATGTGGAGCACCTTGATGCCGGGCGCGTCCATGTCGGTGGGCACCACCGGATCACTCACACCAAGGACACCAGGACCCTTTGGCTTGGCGAAGTTGCCGCCGCTCGTATCGGCCACGATGTCGAGCTCGAAGGTGCGAGCGCCGCGGTCGAGCTGCACGTCGAGCGGAGCATGGGTATAGGCGATCGATGACGGATCACCGATGTCCTTGGCTGCGGGGATGGTCTCGGTGAGCTTCTTGAGCGCATCGAGCAGACGAGGTTCCGGGGCGATGTGGTAGCTGTTGTGGCTGCCAAGCATCTGGACCTGGTTGAGTCGAAGCGCCGCGGCCGTAGCGGCGGTCGTGGTTGGCGAATCACTTGCGGTGTCGGTCGAGTTGTTGCTGCACGCTGTGACGCCGACGATCAACACGAGCGGTGCGATCAGTGATGCGAGTGGTCGCCGTCGTGTCATGGTGTCCCCCAGGGTGACCATCGCTACTCGTTCGTCATCGTGGCGATGTCGTTGTCGGCAGCGTAGTTTCCCCGGCGTTCATCTTTTCTGTACCGCGGGGACTTCCTTGAGTTCGATGCCGCGGCTTGATGAGCGGGATGAGGCATTTTCTTGAACACGCGTTTGGTTGCGGCAGCCGCCAGAGGGCTGGTCGCACTGCTCGGTCGGAGCGTCTCCTCCCGGGTATTGAGTCCGTATCCCCGAGGTGCCGCACCCACCCCTCGAGCGCAGTTGAGATAGCGCCACTCGGGAATCCGGCGACGCGACGCTGACCGACATCTGTCGATTCATTTTTCGGTCACCGAGAGTCGGGAGTTCTGGATTTCTCAGTGGGTTGTTCTCCCCCCGCGTGGCAGACACGCGTCCGCGGGCGAGTGTCTGCCACGCTGCGTGCGATTTCCGTCAGGACCCTCCTCTCGTGCTGGTCGCGCAAAATTTCGTTGTCGCACGGTGTCGTTACGCTGACCGAGCGGAGCTCGCTTTCCATGATCATGAAGCGAAGATCGAAGAAGCAGTTCCTCATCCTGGTCATCCTGGGCACAGCGACTGGACGAACCAGCAGGTGTGCGTGGCCAGACCTGCGTCGGCCCGCGCCCGAGCACGTTCCGTGGAAATCACGCGTTCGCTGCGACCGTCCTCCGGCTGTCGTTCGAGTGCCGGAGCGCCATCAGCCTCGGCTACGAGGCCAGCCACTTGTCGCCGAGGTCGAACTCGGTGAGCAGCTGTGGCTCGACGACTGCACCCTTGGCGTAGCTCTCGATCCTGCCGCCGATCAGGGGCACCTTGACCCTGACCTGAATCGTGACGGTGTACGTCGTTGCCTTCTTGCCATCCGGCTCGATCAGCGTCACGCCGCTGATCTCCATCGGGGTGCCGGGTGCGGAGAGGTCGAAGGTGCCGCCGTACGTCCCATCGCCCTTGTCGCCCCAGATGTCGGTGGAGATGACCGTGTTGGTGGGTTTCATGACCTTCTTGGCGAAGCCTGGCAAGTCCACATCGACCTGACGCTTTAGCACGATCTTGAACTGTGTTTTGGACTTGGTGTGTTCGACGATCTCGATGTCGCGGTGTCCCATGGCCGTGAACTTGGCAACGTGAGCGTCGGGATCGTTGAACATCTTCCACACCTTGGCGATCGGTGCGTCGAAGGTATGGGTCTTGGTGATCTCGATCATCGGTCTCTCCTGGCGCCGGCGCCGTCGGCGACACTGCGGTCGCTGGCTCAGAAGGTAGCGGACCTCAGTTGGCGAGTGCCTCAAACTGCCTGGTCAGTCCTCTGACCGTGATCGTGGATGTGCATTCTGTTGGTGTCGCCGGTGCACCATGCACGGGCTCAGGGCGTTACGACGAGCTTTCCGCGGACCTGTCCGGCGTCGAGATGGCGCATGGCGTCGGCCGCTTCGCGAAGGGGATACGTCCGCTCGACGACCGGGATGAGCGAGCCGTCCTCGATGAGCTGACTGAGCGTGTCGAGTCCCTGGTTCTCCTTCGCGACGAGCATGGCCAGCCGCTGGCGGACCAGGGGCGACATGGCCACCGCCCGAAGCTGGCGGCCGATGCCGGTCAAGCTCCCTCCGCCTTCGCCACCGGCGATCACGACGGTGCCGCGGGGCGTGAGCGCCCGACGGAGGCGCGAGATCGACGGACTGCCGCCGATGTCCAGGATGAGGTCGAACTTCTCAGGTCGATCGGCGAAGTCCTCGCACGTGTAGTCGACAACGTGGTCGGCACCCAGTTGGCGGACGAGGTCGAGTTTCGTGGTGCTGGCCACCCCGGTGACGGTGGCGCCGTACGCCTTGGCGATCTGGACGGCGTAGGTCCCGACACCGCCGGAAGCCCCGGTGATCAGGACGTTCTGTCCGGCTTCGATTCGGCCGACATCGACCAGCCCCTGAAGTGCTGTCTGGCCGGAGATGGGGACGGCTGCGGCCTGATCGAAGGTGACCCCGGTGGGCTTGAGTGAGAGCTTGTCCTCGCGTGCCGCTGCGTATTCGGCGAAGGAACCTTGGGCTATCCCGAACACTTCGTCGCCGGGGCTGAAACGCGTGACGTCCCGGCCGACGGCGATGACGACGCCGGCTACATCGCGACCCGGAACCGGGTTCCTCGGGGAGCGCAGCCCGAACGCCAGGCGGGCCGCGTAGGGTCGACCGGTCATCAGGTGCCACGTGCCCCGATCGAGTCCTGCAGCGTGGACCTGGATCACCACCTGATTCGCCCGGATCGACGGCCGGTTGATCTGTTCGAACCGGAGGACGTCGGCTGTCCCGTAGCCGTGCTGGACGATCGCCCACATCTGCAGCTGGTCGGTTGCCGACGGGTGGGGGTTGACGGGATGAGTGAGGGCGGGCTGATCCGCAACGGCGTGTGACTTACGGTGTAAGGGCATAGGTGAAACCTACCCATACGATGTAAGGTTGTCAAGCAGTAGCGCGAGCGGAGAGGAGACTCATCAACATGACCCGGGAGCAGCAGCGAATGGCGGTGACGGCGACCGGGGAGGATCCGATCAGTCCCCTCCGCTCGCCGCTCACTCGGGCTCGGGCGCTGTCGGCCGCAGTCGCCCTCGCCGATGCCGAGGGCATCTCATCGCTCACCATGCGGCGACTGGCCAAGGAACTGGGGGTCGAGGCGATGTCGCTCTACCACCACGTAGCGAACAAGGACGACATCCTCGACGGCATGGTCGATCAGGTCTTCGCAGAGATTGCGTTGCCCTCGTTCACCGATGGTTGGAGGGTGGCAATGCGCGTTCGGACCATCTCGGTCCGTGCTGCGCTGATCCGTCATCCGTGGGCCATCGGCATCATGGAGTCTCGGACCTCCCCGGGTCACGCGACGTTGCGACATCACGATGCCGTGCTCGGGTGTCTGCGCGGCGGTGGGTTCTCGATCGACCTGGCGGGCCATGCCTTTGCGTTGCTGGATAGCTATGTCTATGGGTTCGTTCTCCAAGAGGTGAACCTCCCGTTCGAACACGGCGACGACATGGTCAAGGCAGTTGAGTCGATCTTGCCGGAACTCCCGCTGGGGGACTATCCGCATCTGAGTGAGTTCGCCATCGAGCGCGTGATGCAGCCGGGCTACAGCTTCGGCGATGAGTTCGACTTCGGTCTCGAGGTGATCCTCGATGCGCTCGAGGCCATTGCGGCGCAAGCGCATCGTCGAACACCCTGATCTTGGCGGCATGGGGGGCATCCGGTAGTTTCTGACGGTCCGTCAGATTTGGGGAGCAACTCGTGACCAACCCACCGCCACTGCTTGATGGTGTCCGCATCATCGAGTGCTCGATGCTTGGCCCGGGTGCCATTACTACCCACCTCGCCGATCTTGGCG
>JBBRSC010000136.1:0-8999 GCA_038245795.1 Acidimicrobiales bacterium | reverse complement strand
AGGACCATAGGCGTTGCTGACCGCCATGAGGTCGTAACCGCGACCGGTGAGCGACTGTTCCGTCACTGAACGGCTGGCTGCGGGGTCGCCGAAGGTGATGGGGACATCGGCGGCAAACCGTCGGTCGTGGCCGGCGATCCCGACGAAGTCGACAGGGATCGCGCCACGCCAGAACAGGTTGATGTGCATGAGATTCTGGCCGTCGGCGATCGCGACGAGTTTGTCGGCTGATCCGGTGCCGATCAGCGTGGGCGTGGTCCCCGAGCCTGGTCCGATTCGCCCGGGTGCGGGGACTGTCGGGCCTCCGTTGTACGGCACGCTCCAGGCGCCATCGCTCGGGTCGAGGCTGAGCGCGGTGCCGGTCCACTGAACCCGGCGCATCGTGTGCTGGGTGACCACATAGATGCCGCCGTCCTCATCGGTGGCGATGGAGTTCGAGACCGCCTCACCGCCGGGGATGGACAGGAACTGGAACCCGGTGAGATCACGTCGAACCGACATGATCGAACCCTGCTTGCTGATGAGGATGATGTGACCGTCGTAGGTCAGGTTCATCCCGCCGATCACATCACCGGGGGCGAGCGCTTCGGGGGGAATGGTGACAGTGTCGGTGCGCACGATGCGAGACAGCGGATCGCCTGGAATCGCGTCCCGGAAGCGTCGGAGTTCGCGTTGACCGGCGGCGAAGAAGTTGCCATCGGAGTCGGCGAGCGCGTACGCAGTCGACAGGGCGTCGAAGAGCCCACCGGACAGGTCGGGGAGAATCGTGATCTCGTCGACTTTTCGGAATCCGGATGCGTCCTGTATCGCCTTGAACACACCGAAGACATCCGAGCCCCAGATCGGGTAGCTCCCGTTCGCGTAGGCGGGTCCGTAGGCGAGGGTGATCGCGCCCGGCGACGCTGAGATCCGCTCGACGGCGACAGAGGTGTCTCGCGTCGGGCCCGCAAGATCAGTCGAATCCTGCTGGTAGGAGTTGCGATGTGCGATCGGCCAGGGCGAATCGGCCAAGAACGGATTGCGGGGAGGCTCGGCACCGAATGGGCCCGGTGTCGGATCGGGCGCTGGCGGGTCGGCGGGGGTTGTCAACGTCGGAACACACGACGACACGATCACGGCAAGTGTCGCCACCACAAACACAGCGGCGACGTGGCGAGTCTTGGGCCGGTGGACCAACCCCTCGATCAGAGACCGCATGCTGTGGCGCCGCCGGCCTCGAACGTCGCGATCGGGCAGGTCACCGCAACTGGCGTGTACACGCCCATGATGTCCGATGCGAGCTGGCCGGGGGCGAGGTTCTTCACGGTCTCGGGGAAGGTCAGCGCAGGCAACATGTGCCGGAATGCCATCAGGAGGTTGGTGGAGGTGCTGCCCCAGTCGACCCAGGTGATGCCGTTGGCCAAGGTGGCATTCGTCGGCTGCTCTGCCGGGGTGGACACCACGATCGTGTAATAGCCGGACCCGTCGATGGGCGCTTCGTGGTCGACGGCGCAGAAGCTCACCGGATACGGCTTGCGATACTCGTTGGTGCAGAACGACCAGTAGCGCAATTGCGACGGCGTCGCCGGAGACTGACCCATCTGGGTGTCAGGAGAGGTGGGAGCTTTGCCGCGAACCACGATGACTTTGCCCGGTTGGTAGGCCGCGATGGAAGCGAGATACGCGTTGTCGCGGTTGGGGTAGATCCCGGCGACCGTGGCGGGGCGCTTGAAGACCGGGGGGTCGGACGGTGGCACGTCGGTTGGCGGGCCGAACGCGTTGACCAGGTCGATCAGGCCTCCGTCGGGTTGCTGGACCGTGCAGGTGCTGGGCGCCCACGTGGTCGCACCTGAGGCATCGACCACCTTCATGTCGGGCAGCGGAACCCCGCCGGCCTGATCGAGTGGATTGTCGGGCACGTAGACCCGCATGAAGACCGTGCCGACAGCGGGGGTGCCGATGGTGTTGTTGCCGGCTGCTCCGTCGATCGCCGGAGCAGCGGGGTCGATCGTCACCGTCCATTTGCGATGTGCAGGATCGCCAGAAGCGACGACCGTGGAGAAGGGGTTGTCGCTTCCTGCATCGGGGGTGACGGCCTGATCAGCGATGTGGTCGTAGTCGGTTCCACTCAGGCCGTAGGTGTGGAGCGACATGTACCGCGCGAACGGGAATGTGCCCGACAGCACGAGCTTCTGGCCGGTCCCGAGGGTGTATTTGGTGCCGAAGTACGTGGCTGTGGCATCGGGGTACGCGACGTTGAAGCTGTCCTTCGACGCTTTGAGCCCCCACGCACAGGAGACGCTCGCGGACGGGTTGACCGTGGAACAGGCGGCCAGTCCGACTGATGCGATGGCGAGCGCTGAAACTGCGAGCATGCCGCGGACAAGGTGTGAACGAGCTGACATCGTGGATTCCCCCCAAGGACTGATGTGACTAACTGGCGTATCGTAGCGAAGTCGACAGTCGTTGTCACTTGGAAGTGACTTTCAGTTTGTTGGCTATCATGTGCACATGACGGAGATGACACTGGGTCGACGGGATCGCAAGCGACTGGCCAATCGGCACGCCATTCGCACCACGGCGTTGCGCCTCTTCATGGACAGCGGCTTCGACAACGTGTCCATCGAAGAGATCGCCGAGGCGGCGGACCTGTCTGCCAGCACGATCTACCGAAACTTCCCGACCAAGGAAGACCTCGTTCTGGCGAATCTCGCCGATCGACAACAGTCACTCCTCGGCATTCTGGCGGCCCATCCTGGCGGCGCGACGGTTGGCCAGGCGCTGCTCGAAGCGTTGCTCGAGTGGGTGCCGAGCGCCGATGCGCAACACCTGCTGCGTTCCGAGACGGCGCTCATCGTTGCCACCCCGGCCCTCCTGGCCCGAATGCACCAGATGATCGTCGGGTGGGAGGCGCCGATCACCGCGTTGCTCGCCCCCCGATGCGAACGAACCGAGACCGACCTCGAGTTGTGCCAGCTCACTGCCCTGCTGTGCGCCACCATCCGGATCATCGTTCGTGAGTGGGCTGTTGGGAACGCCGCCGACGACATCGGCGACTTTGGTCGCATCGCAGTCGAGGCGCTCCAACATCTCCCGGCTGCGGAACTCGCGTTCAACTGACGCGCGGTGGATACCGGTCACGAACGATCGGTCGTATGCGTCGGAGTCGTCAGACCGGCTCTAGTCTGACGCCATGTCCGCACCCCGTTTCGTGCCTGCCTCTGCCACGCAGAAAGCTCGTGGGTACTCGTCACCTCCCCGTCGGCCTGACTCCTGGTTGGCCGATCGGCCCGGCGACCTTGGATCAGTGCAACCCGACGGTGCACGTCTGGGATCTCAGGGCCCCGATCAGGGCTTCGTCCTCACCATCGCCGCGACCTTCGCCGGCACGCTTCATCTGCAGCCAGGAGAGCACGAACAGGATGCCCTGGCCGGAGCGTCGAGTGTGGCGTTGAAGCGTGCGTCGCTGTTCAGTCGGGCACCCGTTGTTCACGATCTGACGGCCGCGTTGAATATCTGGGGGTTTCTCGGACCGAAGCCAGCGGACGCGTTGCTGGCTGCTCGTCTGGAGTGGTTCAACGAGTGTCATCATCCGCATTTCTATGATCGGCTTCGGCGCATCGCCGACGCCGTTCCCGCGGAGGTGCTGCATCAGCCGTTGGCGACGATCCTCGTACAGATCTCGGCGGATTGGCGGGTCGGCGTTCAGGTATGAACGTCGACTGGCGTTCCGATCGGGACCGTTGACCGCAGCCGGGTGATCGCTGGCTCACCCATGCGAATACAGCCGTTCGATGCGGCCTGGCCCAAGAGGTCGGGACGGTTCGTGCCGTGGAGCGCTATCACCGGTACGCCACCGTCGAAGGCGTCGAGCGCTTGGGAGAAACATGACGTCGAGAGGATCCCCGACCCGTAGGCCCCGCCGACGCGCTTGTCGATGGTGTCGGTGACATAGCACCGGCCCGTCGGCGTTGACGTCGCGGGCTTGCCGACGATCACCGGCGCCGCGAAGAGCTCGGTTGCTCGATCGAACAGCGTGACCGAACGTGTGGTGACATTGACATCGATCCGCAGCGACGTGGTCGTGAGCTGGACCTGGGCGAGGTTGACCCAACCCTCGGTGCCGTTCGGGCGGACCGGAACCAACACGCGGATCCACTCCCCGGCAGTTTCGGTGACGACGAACGTGGCGGGCGCACCCAGCGATGTGGGGTTCGAGATCGCCCAACCCTCCGGGATCTTGTATCGGCCAGCGACACCGTCCTTCTCGGTGGGGATCGCTGGGGAACCGGCGCGCTCGGGGGAGTAGGCCACCGCCCGAGGCGAACGAAGCGAGAGTGATGGGGCCTCGCCGGCCAGGGACGGTCGTTCCGCGAAGACCGTGACCTCAGCCACGGTCGCCGTCGCCAACGTCGTGACGCTGCGGTCAGGAACGGCAGTACTCGACACGGTCGACGACGGTGCCGCAACCGGGAGACGTAGTGGTGTCGCCGCCCTTGGAGTGGGATCGGGGCCGGTTGCCCACGCGCTCAGCGACCATGCGGCCAGCGCCACGGCCACGGCGATGATCAACATGGTTGAGTACCGACGGGACACCGCTCCACTGTAGGGAGTCGCTTCACCCCCGCCACCC
This sequence comes from Acidimicrobiales bacterium, assembly GCA_038245795.1. Lineage (GTDB taxonomy): Bacteria > Actinomycetota > Acidimicrobiia > Acidimicrobiales > Microtrichaceae > JBBRSC01. Next base: position 4,387 of record JBBRSC010000136.1, on the reverse strand, counting down.
CGCCAGCCGTCGTGGCCGGTACCAGCGCCGCCGGTAGTGTCGTTTGAGTGACCCCTTCCAATGTTCGCGTGCGTTTCGCGCCGTCGCCCACCGGTTCCCTGCACATCGGGAGCGCCAGAACCGTCCTCTTCAATTGGCTGTGGGCTCGTCACGTTGGCGGGGAACTGCTGCTGCGCATCGAGGACACCGATCGTGAACGCAACCAACCAGAGCTCATCGAGGTGATCTACGACAGCCTCGAGTGGCTCGGGATCGACTACGACGGCGAAGTGGTGCTCCAGAGCGACAACGCGGCGCGACACCATGCGGTGGTCGAGGAACTCCTCGCCAAGGGGCTGGCCTATCGGTGCGATTCGACCCCAGAGGAGATCGCCGAACGCAACAAGGTTGCCGGCGGCCCCCCCGGATACGACGGGTACAACCGTGATCGCGATGTGTCAGCGGCTGTACCCCACGTGGTGCGGTTTCGGGTGCCCGACGATGGCTCGACGTCGTGGGTGGATCTCATCCGTGGCGAGATCACGTTCGAGCACTCGATTCTCGAGGACTTCGTGCTGCGCCGTCGTGACGGATCGCCGATGTTCATCGTTGCGAACGCGGTCGACGACATCGATATGGGGATCACCCTCGTCATTCGGGGCGAGGACCTGATCAGCGTGACGCCCAAGATGTTGCTGGTTCGTCGGGCACTCGGGATCGGCGAACCGATCGAGTTCGCGCATCTCCCACTGATCGTCGGAGCCGACCGCAAGAAGCTGTCCAAACGCAATGGTGATGTGGCGCTCGACAACTATCGTGAGGCGGGAATTCTCCCTGAGGCAATGGTCAACTATCTGGCGTTGCTCGGATGGGGCCCACCCGACGGAGTGGAGATTCGACCCATCACCGAGATCATTGATCTCTTCGAGATCTCCTCGGTGAATCAGGCCGGCGCGTTTTTCGACATCAAGAAGTTGGAGTCCATCAACGGCGAGTACATCAGGGCGCTGCCGGCCGATGACTTCTTGACGCGATGCCGTGCCGAGTTGTCGACGCAGCCGTGGGCGCAACGAGTCGATGACGACGCCCTCGCCGCCATTGCCCCCGAGGTCCAAACCCGGCTGCGCACCATGCGTGAGCTCCCGACGATGGTCGACTTCTTGTTCCTCGATGCACCGGACATCGATGGGGCATCCTGGGCCAAGGCCATCAGCGACAACGACGCCGCTTCGGGGTTGCTCGATGCGGCAATCGTGGCCTACAGCACTGTCGATTGGTCTGCGGAGTCGCTCCATTCGGCGACGCTGGCCTTCGTCGAAGCCGCCGGCCTGAAGCTCGGCAAGGGCCAGGCCCCGATTCGTGTCGCGGTCACGGGTCGCAGCGTGGGACCACCGTTGTTCGAGTCGATCGTGGTCTTGGGACGTGAGCGGACGCTGGCCAGGCTGTCGGCGGCCCGCGCGACGTGCTGATCGGTTGTTTCGATGGCCGGCACGGATCTGAGCAGAGGACGGCGATGGGCCCGGATTGCTGTTCGCGTTGGCCTTGGACTCGTGATTTTCTACTTCGTCGGAACTTTGGCTCAAGTGTGGATGGCCACCCGTTGGGATGATCGGGCAACGTCCGATGCGATCGTGGTACTCGGGGCAGCTCAATACAACGGCAAGCCGTCGCCGGCGCTCCGCGGGCGACTCGATCATGGCTATGAGCTGTGGAAAGCCCAGGTGGCGCCACGAATCGTTCTGACCGGGTCGAAGCAATCTGGGGATCGATTCACCGAGGCGTATGCCGGCTTCCAGTATCTACTCGGCCGCGGTGTCCCAGAAAAGGACCTGGTCGTGGTGGACACCGGGACATCGACGTGGGAGTCGTTGGCCGCCACTGCACGGGTGCTTCGCCCCAAGAACCTGACCCACGTCACCCTGGTGTCAGATCCGTTTCATTCGTTCCGCCTCGTCGGGATCGCCGATGAGGTCCACCTGGTAGCGGAGGTCTCGCCGACTGATGCTGCCGTCACCTTTGGTCAGATTGCGCGGGAGTGGATGATTGTGTCGGTTGGTCGGATCGTCGGGTATCAGCGGGTCGTGCGCTGGTTCGAGTGACGGCGCGTCGCACCGAGAACGGCGAGCGCGCACCCCAACCCGAGGATCGCCAGTCCCGCGACCAACAACAGGCTGATCTCGGTACCCGTGAATGCAAGTTGGCTGGGAATGTCTCGACGGTTGGTGCGGGAGGGCGAATCGTTCGGGGGTGGGTTCGCCGCCTTGTCGATCACGCTGTCGAGCACGATCGTGCCGATGTCGGTCCTGGCACCTGGGCCGACGACAAGGTCGATCGGAAGCGCCGACACCTTGCAACCGCTGGGAATCGTCGAGGCGTCGATGGCGAGGCGATAGGTGCCCGACGGGACGTCGGAGTACACGAACGAGCCGTCAGTAGCGGTGGTGGCCGGATAGGTGACGTCGTCGATTCCGTTGAAGAGTGTGTCGGTTCCCGACCAGAGTGCCGTGATCTTGATGCCCCCGAGCGCGGTCTTGGCAGTGGAACACGAACCCTTCACGGCACCGCCGATGGTGCTGGTTCCGGTCGGAGCGACCACGCTGACCGAGGCGTCGTTGGACACCGTCGCGAACACGACACTCCCGGCTCGCTGGCCGAACCGGTTGGTGTAGCGGTCGCCAGGCTGGTTGGCCGTTGTGTGCAGCACGAGGCGGAGCGAATGTGCTTCGCCGGTGGCGATCGCCGGTGCGGTCGTGCGAATGGCCGTGGAGTCACCGAGCGACGTCGGACAGCCTGAGGTGCCGAACTCGCTCACGAGACACCACTTCGTGGTCGTTGAGTTCGAGGGGTCAGCCGGATCGACCACGATCGCTGCTGGCGGAGTGACGGTGTACCGGAAGGTCTCGCCGTTGCTTCCGGAGATGGATGCGAGCCGCAGGGAGCCGTGGAAGGCGGTGGCGGGGGAGCGACCATCGGCGTTGTGGGGGAGCACGTCGATCAGATCGACCGCTCCGAGGTCGGAGGCGCCCGCATTCGAGTAGGTGAGATCGAAGCTCACATCGGCCCCCGGGAGCGATGTCGCGGCGACCACGGCAGTGGTGGCGCGGGCCTCGGAGTAGCCGCCGGGAACGAACACGGCTGCTGTGGCGGTCCTTCCGGATTCGGGCTGCGAATAGATGTCACCGTTGATCACGGCGGTTGCCGCCTGGCCGCCTGGTGTGGTTCCAGTCCGCACCGACGCATTGACGTTGATGAGCGGGAGGTGCGTGCCGGTTGCGACGGTGCCGAGATTCCATGTGAGCACGGTGGTTCCTCCACTGCCCGCAACGATCGCGGTCGGCGCCGGACTGGCGCTTTCATATTGGAGCCCCGAATCGAGGGTGTCCACGATCGACACATTGGACACGGGGTAGCCCCCCGAAGCCGATGGACCATCAACCGAGGCATCGATCTCGAATGCTGTCATCTGTCCGGCCAGGGTGAGGGGCGGCGACAGCGTGGTTGGGGAGTTGCGATGGTCGATCGAGAAGGTGGCATCGCCAAGCACCGCCCGGTCGCCCCACCCTCTTCCTGAGGTGTCGTGGGTGGTCGGGTCGTAGGTGCCTGTTCTCCAGCTTGCCGACCCACTCCAAGCACCGGTCCAGGTTCCGAATACTGAATGGAAGCTCACCCAACTACCTGGAGTTCCTGGCTGGACCGCCACGCTGAACCACACCGCAACGCGATCGCCGGGATCGAGGTCGCGCAGCGTGCGAAGGCGCATCTTGGAGATTGCGCCGTATCCGCCGGGCACGAGTCGCGGATCGGTGAACCAGCCATCGAGTGAATCGCTGTCATTGCACGTCGACGTTTGCTGAGCGGCGAGCGATGCATAGCTTCCGGTGCCGTACTCGATGGCGTAATCGGTACCTTCGGTCAGCGTCAGCTGCACACCATCGAAGGTGTTGTCGGTGTCGGAATGCTGTGCCAGGAGGTGGGCAGCGCGACCAGCGACGAGAGGAAGTGGGGTTGGTGTAATGGCGAGCTGGGGCGTCATGCCGAAGATGTACCGAGTCGACGCAGGACTGTCGACCAGCCGAAGGACCGACGGATCGATCTTGGCGCACGATACGAACGACTGGGGTGCGGGAGCGCTGATCGTTTCGCCGGCCCGGAGAAGCACAGTGATCGCTTGGCCCGGAGTGACCACCCCGTCGCCCGCGTAGTCCTGGTCGGACTGGCTGGGAATCTGGCCATATTCGTTGAGGAGCCCGGGAATGTAGGCGTGGTTGCCGAACTCGTTGACCTGTGGATTGGGCTGATCTATCGGGCCGTAGTTGTCGGCGTAGCGATTCCTGAACTGCGAGTCGGTGCAACATCCTGAGTAGATGTTGATGCTCGTGGTGGATGAGTTGTCAGTTGTTGGTTCGGT
>JBBRSC010000135.1:0-9001 GCA_038245795.1 Acidimicrobiales bacterium | reverse complement strand
TGATCAGCAGCATCGTCTGAAAGAACTGGGCGTCGGTCCAGCGGAGATTATCGAGAAGAAAGTCCGATGTTTTCGAGCCCGCGCCGCGCCCGGAGGCAAGCTGAAACACGTACGCCAACGTCACCGCGGCACCCGCGCCAAGAACACCTTGCACGAGCCCCTCGAGAATGAAGGGCACCCGTATGAACCAGTTCGTGGCACCCACGAGCCGCATCACCTCGATCTCCCGTCGGCGCGAAAACACCGCAGTCTGGATGGCGATGAAGATCAGGAGCAACGACGCCACCAGCAACACCACCGCCACGATGAGTGCCCACGTTTGCGCGGCATTGGCAGCTCGTTGGACCTTCTGGATCTCCTCCTGGACAAACTTCACCTCCTTCACGCCGGGCTTCGGGGCGAAGCTGTCGGCGACGACCTTCACCGAGTCGGCGTCGGGGTTCTTCGGTCGCACCCGGAACGACGTGACCATCGACTCGGGGGTGAGCGCGTCACGGATGGTGGGCTGATTGGAGAAGAGATCGCGGGCTTCGTCGTAGGACTGCTGCTTGTTGAAGTACACGGTCGCGGCGACCTGGGGACTGTCGTTGAGCTCGCGGCCCACGGAATCGATCTGGTCCTGAGAGGCATCGGGGAACATGTAGACGATGAAGGTCACGTCGTCGTTCCATTGCTTGAACGCATTGGACACCGCCGAACCCATCAACAGGACGCCCGCGAAGATGGACAACGACACTGCGATCGTGACCACCGTGGCGATGGTCAGCATGATGTTCCGGAACAGGTTCTGGCCGGTCTCCCGCACCAGATAGTCGACTCGAATGGCCATGGTTACTCGTACACGCCCCGTTTTTGATCCCGGACCATGACGCCGCGGTCGAGCTGCACAACACGCTTACGCATCGTGTCGACGATGCTCCGATCGTGGGTCGCCATGACCACGGTCGTTCCGATCTTGTTGATCCGATCAAGCAGCTTCATGATGCCGACCGACGTGTCGGGGTCGAGGTTGCCAGTCGACTCATCTGCCAACAGGATCAGCGGCCGGTTCACGAACGCGCGCGCGATGGACACTCGCTGCTGTTCACCACCGGAGAGCTCGTTGGGTCGACGCTTCGCCATGTCCGACAAGCCCACCAGTTCCAGGATGGCCGGCACCTGGGTCTTGACGGTCTGGCGGGGGCGGCCGATGGCCTCGAGTGCGAACGCGACGTTCTCCTCAACGGTCTTGTTCGACAGCAGCTTGTAGTCCTGGAAGACGTAGCCGATGTTGCGCCGGAGGTTCGGAACCTTCCAGCCGGGCAACTCATTGATGTCCTTGCCGGCCACCCAGATCTGGCCCGACTGGGGCTTCTCCTGGCGGTTGATGAGCCGGATGAACGTTGATTTTCCGGAGCCGGATGGGCCCACGAGGAACACGAAGTCGCCCTTGTCGATATTCAAGGAGGCATTGTTCAGCGCGATGTTCTCGTCGCTGTAGCTCTTGGTGACGTTCTCGAATCGAATCATGAGGGAGTTGGCGCGCGGGGAAATCGCACCGACGAAACCCTACCGGAGCCGTTCGCTCCAAGAGCGGCACCCCACACTGGTTCACCCGGAACTGCGAGCGCTGGACCACCTCCTGGGTGGTCCAGCGTTCGCAGTTCGCCGGACAGGATCACCCCGGAACCGACGAGCGCTCCCAGCGAAGGAACCCTTCCATCAGGGTGTCGAGGTCGCCGTCGAGAACACCCTCGATGTTGCCGATCTCCACCCCGGAACGCAGATCCTTGACCTGCTGGTAGGGCTGGAGGACATAGCTGCGGATCTGCGAGCCGAAATCGACGCGGAGTTGCTCTCCGGAAATCTCTGACAGTCGTTCTCGATGCTTCTGGCGCTCCTGTTCGAGCAGCTTGGCTTTGAGGATTGTCATGGCCCGATCCTTGTTCTGATGCTGGGATCGCTCGTTCTGACACGACGTCACCGTGCCCGTCGGAAGGTGTGTGATGCGGACTGCCGAGTCGGTCACGTTGACATGCTGGCCGCCGGCCCCCGATGACCGGTACACATCGATGCGAAGGTCCTTGTCATCGATCTCGATCTCCGAACTGACGTCCTCCAACAGCGGCGTGACCGTAATCGACGCGAAACTGGTCTGGCGGCGGGCGTTGTTGTCGAACGGCGAGATCCGTACGAGCCGATGCACGCCGTGCTCGGAGCGCAGATAGCCGTACGCGTACCGACCTTTGATGATGAAGGTCGCCGAGCTGATCCCTGCCTCGGTGCCGTCGGACACCTCGTCGAGTTCGACATCGAACCCTTTGCGCTCAGCCCAGCGGGAAAACATCCGCAACAGCATCTCGGCCCAGTCCTGCGCATCGGTGCCACCAGCACCGGAGTTGACCTCGCAGATGGCGTCGTACTCGTCGTACTCACCGGTGAACAAGGCCCTGAGTTCCAGCGCCGCGAACCGATCGGCCAGGGTGGTCAGGATTCGCTGGATCTCGGGTTCTTGGGACTCGTCGCCCTCTTCACGTGCCATCTCGGCGAGCACGTCGACATCGGCGATGGGGTCCGACAACTCGTCGTAGAGCGCCAGGTCGCCGTCGACCTCAGAAAATTCGCGTTGGACCGCCTGAGCGGTGGCCTGATCGTCCCAGAGATCGGGCCGCGCGAGCTCGGCCTCGAGCTGCGGCCGACGATCACGATGAGCGTCGACCCGGAGGTAGATCTCGGCCTCGGACAGGCGACGCGACAGGTCAGCAATCTGGGGAGAGAAGTCCTGCATCAGCGCTCAGGTGGCGCCGTGGCACTGCTTGAACTTCTTGCCCGAGCCACAGGGGCACGGAGCGTTTCGTGGGGTCTTGTCCCACTCGCTCTTCACCACTGGCGCCTGCGTCGGGGCGTCGGCGGCGGGGACTGGCGTCGCGTCGCTTTCGCCAGCCGCAGGACCAGCAGCGGCGGCCGCGGCGATCGTGGAACCGGCTTCCGACGGATCCTCCGGGGCGGTATACGTCATGGTCTCCATCGCTGGCTTGGTCTCGTCCTCGACCACGACATGCGCATGCATCACGTACTTCACGAACTCGCGATTCACGCCGCGCATGAGCTGGCCGAACATCTCGAAACCTTCGCGCTGCCATTCGGTCAACGGGTCCTTCTGACCCATGGCCCGCAGCCCGATGCCATCTTGCAGGTAGTCCATCTCCCGGAGATGCTCACGCCAGCGCGAATCGATGATGCGCAACATGATCTGGCGCTCGATCTCGCGCATGGCCTCTTCGCCGAGTTCTTCGGACCGAGCGTGGTAGTGCTCTGTGGCGGCGCTCATGACCAGGTCGTAGAGCTTGTTGGAGCTGTCCGTCGCGGCCAGCTCCGCCGCCGTGAGGGTGGTCGGCCAATAGGTCGCCAGATCGGTCCGGAGACCGTCGCAATCCCATTCCTCGGAGAACTCACCGGGACAGAACGTGGTGATGGCCTCATCGACCGCTTCGGCCAACGCGCTCATGACCTCGTCGGAGAGGTCGACCCCGTCGAGCACCATGTCGCGCAGGCGATAGATGACCTTGCGCTGCTCGTTCATGACCTCGTCGTACTTGAGGACGTTCTTGCGGGTCTCGGCGTTGCGCTGCTCGACCGTGTTCTGCGCTCGTTCGATGGCCTTCGACACCATCTTGGCCTCGATCGGCAACTCGTCGGGCCAGCCCTTCCCCATCACCATCTGGATGGCGCCGGTGGCGAAGAGACGCATCAGTTCGTCTTCGAGCGACAGATAGAAGCGGCTCTCACCGGGGTCGCCTTGGCGACCGGATCGCCCGCGGAGCTGATTGTCGATCCGACGGGATTCATGCCGTTCGGTACCCAGCACGTACAGCCCGCCAAGGGCGCGGACCTTGTCACCCTCGGCCGCGCAGGACTCCTTGTACTTCGGAAGCAACTCGGCGTAGCGGGCGGCGCCGTCGTCGGCGTCGGGGTCGAGCCCCTCTGCCAGCACGTCGCCGCGGGCGAGCCCCTCGGGGTTGCCACCAAGCAGAATGTCGACGCCGCGGCCGGCCATGTTGGTGGCGACGGTGACGGCACCCAGACGACCCGCCTGGGTCACGATCTCAGCTTCACGAGTGTGCTGCTTGGCGTTGAGTACTTCGTGGCTGACGCCTCGCTTGGCGAGCGCACGGCTCAACGTCTCCGACTTCTCGACCGAGATCGTTCCCACCAACACCGGCTGACCGGTCTCGACCTTGGAGATGATGTCGTCGACCACGGCGCCGAACTTGCCGTCCTCGTTCTTGTAGATCAGATCGCCTTCGTCCGCGCGGGAGATGGCCACGTGCGTGGGGATCGACACCACCTGCAGCGTGTAGGTGTTCATGAGCTCGGCGGCCTCGGTCTGTGCCGTGCCGGTCATGCCCGCCAACTTCTCGTAGAGCCGGAAGTAGTTCTGGAGCGTGATGGTCGCCAGCGTCTGGTTCTCTTCCTTGATCCGCACGCCCTCCTTGGCCTCGACAGCCTGATGGATGCCCTCGGACCAGCGACGACCTTCGAGGATGCGACCGGTGAACTCGTCGACGATCTTCACCTCGCCGTCCTGCACCACGTATTCCTTGTCCTTGTGGAACAGCTCCTTGGCCTTCAGCGCAACGGTGAGCTGGTGGACAAGGTTTGTGGACACCTCGTCGTACATGTTCTCGACGCCCAGCGCCTTCTCGACCTTCTCGACGCCCGCGTCGAGCGGCGCAACGGTGCGCTTCTCCTCGTCGATTTCGTAGTCGGTATCGCGTTTGAGGGCCCGGACGATAGAAGCGAACCGGTAGTAGAGCTTGGCGGCGTCGTTCACCTGGCCAGAAATGATGAGCGGCGTGCGGGCCTCGTCGATGAGGATCGAGTCGACCTCGTCGACAATGGCGTAGGCGAACCCACGCTGGACCTGCTCATCACGGCTCATAGCCATGTTGTCGCGCAAATAGTCGAAGCCGAACTCGTTGTTCGTTCCGTAGGTGATGTCGCAGGCGTACTGCTCGCGTTTGAAGTCGAAATCCCACTCATCAGGCAGGATCAGCCCCACGCTCAGACCCATGAAATTGTGGATCCGACCCATCCACTCCGCGTCGCGGCGAGCCAGATAGTCGTTGACCGTGATCAGGTGGACGCCGCGACCCGTCAGCCCGTTGAGATACACGGGAAGGCTCGATACCAGTGTCTTGCCCTCGCCGGTCTTCATCTCGCCGACCCAGCCGAAGTGCAGGGCAGCGCCACCCATGAGTTGCACGTCGTAGTGCCGTTGACCGATCACACGGAATGCTGCCTCGCGGGTGACCGCAAAGGCGTCGATCAGAAGATTGTCAACGGGTTCGCCGTTCTCGAGCCGTTGCCGGAAGGCTGGCGTCTTGGCCTGCAATTCCTCGTCGGTCAACGATTGCATCTCGGGTTCGAGCGCGTTGATATCAGGAACAAGATCCGCCAGGGCTTTGACCTTGCGGCCCTCCCCGGCGCGGAGAAATTTATCGAACATGCCCATGGCGACCACACTCTATCGGTGTCAGCCACCGTCTCATGAGCGGGAAACGAATCGATTCGGGACGTCAGCGGTTTCCTCGAGCTCGAGTCCCGACACTCCTCGAGTTCGTCGAACGTTGGAGGGACTCAGGCTTCGCCTTCGTCGACTGTTGGAGGGACTCAGGCTTCGCCTTCGTCGAACGTTGGAGGGACTCAGGCTTCGCCTTCGTCGATGATCCCCACGCCGCCGTCGTTGCGGCGATAGACAACGGCGGCACGGCTCGTCTCGATGTTCGTGAAGAAGTAGAAGTCGTGGCTGACCAGGTCCATTCGGAGCGCAGCTTCCTGGACCGACAACGACAGCTTCTCGACCCGCTTCGACCGAACCACGTCGTACACCAAGATGTCGATGTCCTCGACAAGGATCTCCTCGACCGGTTCGAAGGAATCGTCTGGCGCGAGTTCCGACGTCGACTCGTTGTCCACTGGAACGAGGTCCACTGGAACGAGGTCGACTGGCGCGTCGTGGACTTGTTCGGCGCCGACCAGCTTCGATGCCCGTTGGGCCGCGCGATGCCGCGGCTTCGGCGCCAACCTGGTCTTCAGCTTGTGCAATTTGTTCTCGAGCTTTTCGATGGCCAGATCGACCGCCGTCAGAGCGTCGGGGCCCGAGGCCTTGGCTCGAACGTGATGACCGTGACCTTCGAGGGTCACCTCGCAGACCTCCTTGTCAGCAATCCGCGGATTCCGCTCCTCGGTGAAATGAATCTCAGCTCGCTCCATCCCGGGAAGGAACTTGGCGAGCCGGTCGATCTTCTCGCTGATGAGCGAACGATCTCGATCCGACACGGTGGTATGACGGGCGCTGACGCGGACCTGCATGAACGGCTCCTCTTCCCCTGTTCGGGGCGTGACATCGATCACAAGGAGCGTAGGGGACGGACACCCGAGTTCGCCGCCAACACCGCCGCGCCGATCTCTGTCGCGCCCGATCGTCGGAGCGCCAGCGCCGCCGAGGACAGCGATGCCCCGGTCGTGACCACGTCGTCGACGATCAGAACCGTCGCCGGGCTGACAGCCTGGGCGGCGAACCCGGCGGAATTCAAGCGATCGACACGGGAACGTCGTGTCTGCGAACCCCCGTCGACGCGCACCAACAGCGGGCGGGCCCGCACGCCGATGTACCGGGCAACGGACTGAGCCAACAGTTCCGCCTGGTCGTAGCCCCGTTCCATCCGCCGACGACGAGTGGTGGGGATCCACGTGACCACGTCGGGTTGCCAGCAGATCTCGGCGCCGAGCGCCAGCGTCAACGGACCCAATGCATCCCGATGATTGGTGTACTTGAGCGCTTTGATCATCGAAGCGCCGACACCGCCGAACCAGAACAACGCGACCAACGCATCCACGCCGGGTGGGGGCGGCAGCGATCCCGCTGGGTTCAGCGCCGCACGACAGTCGGCGCAGATCGACACACCGACCGCTCCACATCCGGGACAGGAGCGGGGCAGAGAGAACACCATCGAACCGTAGCGACGGGGTGTGACGGCGTCGCTACGTGCGTGAGATTCGACCAACGGTTCGCCAGCAGCACGACCCGCGCTGCTACATCAGTCCGGGGATCGTCATCTCGGGGTTCCCGCCGTCGAGCATGACCTCGACCCGGCGCGACACCATTGGGGTCCACTCGGGATGGGTCAAGACATAGAACCGATCATTCCGGACGGCGTCGACAATCTGCGCCGCCACCTGAGCCGGATCCAACCCATTGTCGATCAGATCATCGACCAGCGACCCGGCGTTTTCGAGGACCGTGCCGTCGAGTTCCCCTGTGTCCAGATCAGCCAGACTCGCGCCGGCGACGGCGCGGCTCTCCGGACGGTTCCGCTCGCTGCGATTGATTTGGGTTTTCACCCACCCCGGACACACCACCGTGACCCCGACCTCGGGGTGCAGCATCGCGAGCTCATGGAACATCGTCTCCGAGAGCGTGACTACGGCGTGCTTGCTCACGTTGTACGGGCCCATGAACGGCATCGACGACACGCCCGCCATCGAGGCCGTGTTGATGACGTGGCCGCCACCGGAGGCAATGATGCGTGGAACGAAACTCCGGATCCCGTGAATCACACCCCACATGTCGACGCCGATCACCCACTCCCACGTGGGCAGATCGATCTCCCACGACGTGCCCCCGGCGGCCACACCCGCATTGTTCATGATCACGTGAACAGCTCCGAACTCGGTAACGGTCTGCTCGGCCAGTGCCTCGACCTGCATCGCATCTGACACGTCGGTGACATGCCCTGCCGCCGTGGCACCCAGCGAACGTATTTCGTCGACGGCATCGTCGAGCGCAGTTCGCTCAATGTCGGCCAACATCAACGTGGCGCCCTGGCTCGCCAGGGCGCGCGCCGTGGCTCGTCCGATCCCCGATGCACCACCGGTAATGACTGCAATTTTTCCGTCGAAGCTGTCCATCGGCTGAAGGTAGCCGAGGAGGGCCCGTCAGCCGGGTGCGGTCGGGATGGGGACCGACGAGGTGTCGGGCACGGAGGGAGTGTCGCCCGGCGCCTTCGGCACTCCGTCAGTGGTCACACTCTCGACCCCGGGGAACATACGGAAGGTGGACGCTTTGGCTTCAGCATCACCTTTCTTGGCGAGCACCACAGTGAACAGCGACGGGATCTTCTTGGTCGGGTCGATCTCGCCACCCTTCGCAATGGCGCCGATGATCTTCGCTGTATCCGCGGAGTTGAAGAAGTCGTAGCTGATGAGCTCACCACCCTGCTTGGCGACCTCGAGTTCGAGTTTGACCTTGTCGATCTGTTCCTGCGGCGCGTCGGGTGACATATAGATCACCAGATCTGCCGCAGTACCGGTCACGTCCGCCGGGTTCACCAGGTCGTCGCCGCACGAGACCACGACGAGCGACGTGAGCAACGCCAGTGCTGTCCCCAGAACAATGGAGCGCGAGCGTCCGGCGATGCGAGGACGGAACATGATCGCTGGCTGACAGATCCGAGATGCCGGGTCAGTACCGGTAGTGCTCGGGCTTGTACGGGCCATTGACTGGCACACCGATGTAGTCAGCCTGATCCTTGCTGAGTTCGGTCAGACGGACACCCAACGCATCGAGATGCAGACGGGCGACCTTCTCGTCGAGGATCTTGGGCAACACGTAGACGCCGAGCGGGTAGTCGGCGGTCTTGGTGAAGAGTTCGATCTGCGCAATGGTCTGGTTGGTGAAGCTGTTCGACATCACGAAGCTCGGGTGGCCGGTGGCGCAGCCCAGGTTCAGGAGACGACCTTCGGCCAACATGATCACCGAGTGACCGTCGGGGAAGACGAACTCGTCGGTGCCCGCCTTGATGTTGATGCGCTGCACGTCACTCATGCGGCCGATGCCGGCCATGTCGATCTCGTTGTCGAAGTGGCCGATGTTGCCGACGATGGCCTGGTGCTTCATCCGGGCCATGTGCTCGGCGGAGATGATGTCCTTGTTGCCGGTCGCCGAGATGAAGATGTC
>JBBRSC010000134.1:0-9013 GCA_038245795.1 Acidimicrobiales bacterium | reverse complement strand
GGCGACCGGATCACGCTCGCATGATTGGTCCTGTTTCGAACCCTTCGGGTTCCGGTCCTGTTTCGAACCCTCCGGGTTCCAGTCCTGTTTCGAACCCTCCGGGTTCCAGTCCTGTTTCGAACCCTCCGGGTTCATTGACCATCGTCGGGACCCCCATCGGGAATCTTGGCGATCTCACGCCTCGCGCCACCGAGGCCCTTCACCACGCGACGGTCATCGCCTGCGAGGACACACGCCGTACTGGTCGGTTGCTGTCTGGAATCGGCGTGCGCGGAACGCGGCTCGTGGTCGTCAACGAGCACACGGAGCTGTCGGTGTGCTCAGAGATCGTTCGCCTCATCGCTGCGGGCCAGAACGTGGCGCTGGTATCTGACGCCGGAATGCCACTCGTGTCCGATCCCGGGGCGCAGCTCGTTGCAGCGGTCATCGCGGCCGACCTGGAGGTCGAAGTGGTGCCGGGGCCGAGCGCAGTGCTCGCGGCGCTCGCATTGTCCGGTGTCGTTGCGGATCGATTCTGCTTCGAGGGCTTTCTCCCAAGAAAGGGGACGGCCCGCGACCGACGAATCGAGATGCTCCGAACCGAGATGCGCACCATGGTGCTGTTCGAGGCTCCACATCGGGTCGTTCGCACCGTCGGCGATCTGGCCGACGCCCTCGGTGGCGATCGGTACGTTGCCATCTGTCGCGAAATCACCAAGAAGTTCGAGGAGACCTGGCGGGGTTCGCTCGACGACGCAGTTCTCCATCTCGGCCAGCGGGACCCGCGTGGAGAGTTCGTTCTGGTGGTCGCTGGTTCGGAACCGCCCGCGGAGGCGACTGACGAGGACGTGGCTACCGCGGTGACCCGCGCGCTGGCCGCTGGGCAATCCCGGCGCGACGCCGCGAATGAGGTGGCACATGCGCTTGGAGTGTCCAGACGACGCGCGTACGACGCGGCCGTCAACCTCGGATCACCCCGCGACATTGCCGATAGATGACCAGGCCGTCTTGCGCGACTTGATATCTGTCACCTAGGACGATGTGGTGAGCACACCTTCCTCAGCCATCAGTCCTCCCACCATCGACGTTCTGGGCATCGGCAACGCGCTCGTCGACGTCATCAGTGAGGAGGGCGAGGATCTGGTGTCGCGCCTCGGGTTGGTCAAGGCTTCGATGGACCTCATCGATGAGGAGCGGATGGCTGAGCTGTACTCAGCCATGGGTCCAGGAATCGAGACGTCCGGAGGCTCGGTCGCGAACACCATGGCAGGCCTCGCTTCACTCGGTTCCAGCGCCCACTTCATTGGCAGGGTCGGCGACGATCAGCTCGGTCGGGTGTTCAGCCACGACATCACCGCGATCGGAGTCGGTTTCTCGGGTCGCCCGGTCGCCGACGGCCCAGCCACGGGATGCTGTCTCATCATCGTCACCCCTGATGCCGAGCGGACCATGAACACTTTTCTCGGCTCGTCGTCGCTTCTGGGTGTCGACGACCTCGACCCCGAAACAATCGCATCAGCCCGAATCACCTATTTGGAGGGCTACCTCTTCGACCGTGACGAGGCGAAAGCGGCCTTCCGTGAGGCCGCCGATCTTGCTCACGCCGCCGGCAGAATGGTGGCGCTGACCCTCTCGGACACGTTCTGTGTCGACCGTCATCGGGACGCGTTCAACGAGTTGATCCTGTCTGGCGTCGACCTCCTGTTCGCCAACGAGGCAGAACTCTTTGCCCTGACTGGTAACAGCGACGTCGAGGCTGCTGCCGCCGAGATCGCCAAACATGTCAGCGTGCTGGTGGTGACCCGTGGTGCCGACGGCGCCTATGTCAACGCCGGCGGGAACGTTGTCTCCGTAGCGGCTGTTCCTGTCGACGATCTCGTAGACACCACTGGTGCCGGCGACCAGTTCGCCGCAGGGTTTCTCGCGGGGTTCACACGCGACCTCCCGCTCGCTCGGTGCGCGGAACTCGGCACACTCGCGGCGGCGGAAGTCATCTCTCACCTCGGCCCGCGCCCGCAGACCAATCTCGCGAAACTCGTCAGCGACCATGGCCTCCTCTGAGCCCCCGTCGGCTCGACCCCTGCGGCTCACAGGCAGCGCTTGATCCGCGCTGTCCTGGCTCAGACCGGAACCGGTACCCTCAAGGCGTCCGAACCGGGAACTGGAGGATCCGATGACCACAGTGGGGATCCCCGTCACGGGGAGTCTGCTCGAACCGCGCCCCTCCGCTGATTCGGTGCCGGCGAAGGTCGCCGTTGTAGTTCTCGGCGCGCTCAGCGCATTGGGTCTTGCCTATGTGGGCACATCGTTGACGATGGCGGCGGTTGTCATCGTTCTGATCGTCGGCGGCGCAGGCGCGTACGTGATGTTCACCCAGGTGCAGCTCCTGATACGAATTGCTGTGTACTCGATATGGGTCGAGGCCCTGGCATTCGGGCCGATATCTGTCGGACGGTTAGTGTCCGCGTTGATCGTCTTCGTGGTGGCAGCTCGAATCCTCACGTCCCAGTGGCGCATCCCCGCTATCGAACCACGAGCGTGGCTGGCAACGGCGGCCCTGATGATCTGGGCTGCCGTTGGTGGCTTTTACAGCCAGAGTTTCTTCGGCGGTTGGTTGGTTGGGTTTTTGATCCTGTGTCTCGGATTCGCGTATTTCGTGGTCTTCCTGCTCTTCGTTGAGTCGCCCCAGCAGCTGGCCGAGCTTCTCACCGGCTGGGTGTGGATCGGAACAGGGTTGGCGTTGTTGTCCGACTTCGCTCATTTCGTTATCGGCAACGCCCGCACGTCGGGTCTGACCGGCAATCCGAACTTGTACTCGATTCTTCTCATCACCGGATTGCCGATCATTGTGGTCCTTGCCCGCAACCTCAGTGGCCGAGCCCGACGACTGATGCTGCTCAACATCCCGATCTACCTCTCCGCCGTGATCGGCACCGGCTCGCGAATGGGACTCATCATGGGTTTCGTCATGGGTGCCTATATGTTCGCTACGTGGCCAGGCCTGTCGCCGGCACGGCGAGTCGGAAACATGGCGGTGGGCGCCGTCTCCATGATGGTCGTCGGTCTGGTCTTTCTATTGCTGAACCCGGAGCGGTTCTCGCCGGCCGCACTTGTTTCAGATCGAGGGGCGGGACGACTTGATTTCTTGAATGCGGGTCTCACGATGGTCCAGGATCATCTCCTCGTCGGTCGAGCGCTCGGCGGCTTTCGGCTCGACATCTTCAGCGTTCTCCAACGCACGAACAACGCCGACCTCAGTATTCTCCGCGGAAATGACGTCTTGGTAGGGGCGGCCGAATCCCACAACCTGTACCTCACCATCTTGATTGATCTCGGACTCATTGGCTTCGTGTTCTACTTCGGGGTCTTCGCCGCTGCGTTCAAGAACCTCTGGGATCAGCGGAAGTCCCAGTGGCGGTGGTGGGTATGGGCATTCAGCGGCGTGCTCCTCGCGCTGCTCGTGGCATCGTTCTTTGGAAGCCAGCTCAACAACAAGGTTCAGTGGGCGGTCGCCGGTATTGCGGCAAGCTTCTACGTTCGGCCCCGGATGACCGCACCAGTGGATTCGTCAGCTCGACAACTCGGCGGACACAACAATAACGGCATGTCCAGCCAGGATGGGTCCGGTAGCGGGGTCGGCACCGCAGTCGCTCTCGCACAACTCAACGACACCAGCGGTCGGGATCGAAGCAACTATGGCCCAGCGCGGCTGGATCTGCGGATGCGGTGGCCGCTTCGGCGTCTTGTTGGGTTGGCTGCGCTCGGTGGCGCACTGCTCGGAGGCTCGGGTACATACCTCCTCAAGCCGCCTACCTATACCGGCACGGTCATGGTGCTCGGCCTGACACTCGACAATCCCAACCCGGCACGCGGCGTCGGAATCAACGACCCACGCCTGCAATCGATTGCGTCGCTGGCTCGCTCCGAACCGTTCCTGGTCGAGATGGCACGGAGAGCTGGCGTGAAATCCCGAAGCATCGACGAACTTCATGCGATGGTGACCGCAGACCGGCCGACACTCAGCGCCGTGATTCGGATTCAGATCAGTGATCGTGATCCCGAGATCGTCTCAGCACTCTCCGACGAAGCTGTGACGGCGTTGGGAGTTGTCATCGATCGGTCTCGGGACGGGGCTCTCGGCGTGCTGAACGAAGAACGCAGGGATCCCTCCGCCGACCAAGCGCGCAGCTATCGGGGACCCATCTACCTCGACACGTTCCAGGGACGGGCCGAGATCGGAGAGAACTCTCCGTCACTGATCAATGCGACATTCACGGGCGCATTGCTCGGGGCGCTGGTGATGCTTTTCGCTGCGATGTTGGCGGCGGCCCGACCGCGGGTCACAACCGACGAGAACCTCGGGCAACTCTTGGGAACGCCTCAGTTGGGGCGCTTGCCCCGCGTCGGGCGGCGATCAGGAAATGTGCTGCATCAGGCCCAGGGCATCGCGAGCGGTCTGGACCTACTCGGCGACGACGTACGGACAGCGGCGTTCGTCGGTAACGGCATACGCCGTGAGCGTGCCCTCTGGACGTTGGTGGGCGCGTGCGCAACGTCAACGTCCTACGGACGACCCGTCATCGTTGTCGACCTCGATCTTCGCCATCGTGACCTATCGAAGCGTTGCGGAGTCAACGGGCATCGCTGGTTCCGTTCTGCGCCGGCAGCAGGGGTCGTCGAAGCGCTGGCCGATCATCGTGCGGGACCCCCGATGCTCCAAGCGGTCTCACGTCGGCGTCTCCCGCGGGTCTTGCGTCCCCTGATGGGACAAGGTTCTTCGGTGCTGGTATTGGGCGCCGGTCGAGTGCTGGGTGATGACCTGATCGACGAAGAGGCCATTCCGGAGCTCGTGCAGCAGTTGAGCGCAATTGGGACAGTCTTTCTCCATCTCCCCGAACCCTCGGGGATCATCGGGTTCCAACAACCGATTGGGGCCGCTGATGCTGTCGTGCAGGTGCTCCTCGATGGCTGGACACCATTGGATCAGGCAATGGCGACATCATCGATGATTTCAGTGATGGGCGTACCAACTGGCTACATCCTCCTCGACAACTCGTGACGGATCATCAGGCGGTGGCAGCAATGAGCTGGGTCGATCAGCATTGCCATCTCGCTGACGTCACGGTCGACGAGCAGATCATCGAAGCTGTCGCCGCCGGTGTCACGAAGCTGGTCGACGTCGGATGCGATGTGGCGGGCTCGCGTCTGTGCATCAACCGGGCCGAACGCTTCGACATGGTGTGGGCGACCGCAGGAGTCCATCCTCACGAGGCGGACAATGGGACTGATGGCCTCGAATCACTGCTTGATCACCCCAGGGTTGTCGGAGTCGGTGAGTGCGGTTTGGACTACCACTACATGCATTCCGAAAAAGCGGCACAGCGGCGAGTGTTCGAGGCGCAGATCGAGCTCGCTCATCGTCACGAACTGGCGTTGGTCATTCACACCCGCGACGCGTGGACGGACACCTTCAACATCCTCGAGTCAACTGGTGTGCCGCCCCGGACGGTCCTGCACTGCTTCACCGGCGGGCCGGACGAAGCCGAGCGAGCCTTGGCCATGGGTATGGTGTTGTCCTTCTCGGGCATCGTGACCTTTCCGTCAGCGCCCGAGGTTCGCGAGGCGGCTGTGCTCTGTCCGGCCGATCGGTATCTTGTCGAGACCGACTCGCCGTACCTGTCACCAGTTCCGCTCCGGGGACGGAAGAACCGGCCCGCGAACGTGGCAGTAGTCGGCGCAGCGCTGGCAGAAATCCGTGGTGTCACTCCCTCGGAGGTGGCCCGTCAGACATCAGCGACGGCGGAATGGCTGTATTCGCTCGAGGAGGGGCGGGCAGTTGGCCGCTCTCGCCATGGGTCGGAATAGCGGGCGCGCTCGCTCCAGCGCGCCCCGGCGAACAACGCTGCCACCGTTACGGATCCTGGTGGCCGGTGCGGTGACACTGGTGGTGGTCACCCTGGTTGGTTGGAACGCGTTGTTCGCCTCGAACAGCAACGAGCTGCCATCTCCCGCTGAACAGGCAACAGATGTCGGAGGGGCGGGCGTCACCTCGACGACCTCGACGGTCGTGCCGCTGCCAATCGATCCGACCTGGATTCGCAAAGGAGTCAGTCGCTACTCCGAGTCGGAGAAGTCCAAACAGGTTCGGGACCAACTCCAGCCCGCGGTCGCGACGACGGCACCGCCGACATCATCACCGTTGATCGGTCCGCCCACGTCGAGCCGACCGACAACAACACGCGCCGCTCGGCCGACGACGTCGGCTCCGATCACGCCGTCGACGACAGCTGTCGCAATCGTCCCCACGACCCCTGTACCGACGGGTCCACCTCCGGTCACCGACCCACCGACGGGGACCTGATCGATGTCGATCAACGATGGTGATCTGCTCGGCGCCTCCGACATCCGCCGACTTCTCGTCGAGTTGGGCGTCGACCCTCGTCGATCGCTCGGGCAGAACTTCGTGATCGATCCCAACACGATCCGCAAAATTGTTCGCCTGGCGGGGATCGAGATCGGCGACACGGTCGTGGAGATCGGGCCGGGACTGGGCTCCCTCACCCTTGGACTCCTGGCGGCGGGTGCCTCGGTCCTTGCCGTTGAAAAGGATGCGGTGCTTGCCGCCGCGCTCGCGGATCGGCTGCGCGGCGAGGCCCTCGATATTGTCGTGTCTGACGCCATGGATCGTTCCTGGGCCCAGATGGTCCTGCCGGGGACGACGTTGGTGGCCAATCTGCCGTACAACGTCGCGACCACCATCGTGATTGACGTTCTCGACCACGTTCCGGCGATCGATCATCTGCTGGTCATGGTGCAACGCGAGGTTGCGGACCGCATGGTTGCCCGGGTCGGAGATGCCGCCTACGGATTGCCGTCGGTGCGGATCGCCCGTCGAGGAGTGGCGCAGCGGGTCGCAACGATCGGTCCCGACGTTTTCTGGCCTCGACCCCGCGTCGATTCGGCGCTTGTCGAGATTCGACGCTCAGGCGTTTCGGAGGGGCTGATCGAGGACCCTCTGTTCGATCGGGTGGTCAAAGTCGGCTTCGCTCAACGTCGCAAGATGCTGCGGAAAGCGTTGGCGGCGGAATGGGACACCGCTGTCGTTCTCGAAGCCCTGACGACGGCCGGGATCAGATCGGAATCGCGAGCCGAGGAGCTGGGAGTGACCGAATGGCAGGCGCTCAGGGAGGCGTTCGGCTCCCAGGGCTCGCCGGTGGAGCAGTGACCGTGCCACCGTTGGGTGTGCACCCGGCACTGCTGATCGCCCCCGCCAAGCTGACGCTCGAACTTCGGATCACCGGGGTCCGTGGTGATGGGATGCACGAGATCGATGCAGAGATGGTCAGCCTTGACCTGTATGACTCCATCGAACTTCAGGAGTACGACTCGACCGATGGCAACGACAACCGCGGTGGTATCCGATATTCAGGTCCGGCTGCCCCCCCGGAAGGGGTCGGTCCCGGGGACCTCATCGCCAGGGCCCTCCATCTCACGGGAGTTCGGGCCGATGCCGAGGTCTGGAAACGGATCCCGGCCGGTGCCGGGCTGGGCGGCGGGAGCGCCGATGCGGCTGCAGTACTCCGTTGGCGACGCGTCGATGACCTGGAGCTGGCGGCCACGCTCGGTGCCGACGTGCCGTTCTGTCTCCGAGGAGGGCGAGCGCGGGTCACCGGTATCGGCGAACGAGTGCAGGCCCTGCCCTTCTCCGCCGAGGACTTCACGTTGGTGACCCCGCCGATCCATGCTTCGACGCCCGTGGTCTACCGAGCGTGGGACGACCTCGGGGGTCCCCGGCACGAATCGGGGAACGATCTGGTGCCCGCTGCACTGCGCGCCTACCCGGAGTTGACGAGATGGCGCGACGAGTTGCGAGATGCTTCAGGCCAGGAGCCACGACTCGCAGGCAGCGGTTCGACATGGTTCGTCAGCGGCCACGATTCGACGCTCGGGGTGTCCGTTTCGACCGTCCCGATTGGATGGTTGCCGGTGAACGGGAGCGATCATCGTGGTGGGCAAACGCCCGGGGGACGGTGACTCAGCGGGGCGGAGTCACTTGCCGCGGGCGCGGCGTTGGTGACGGGTCCTCCGGAGGAGCTTGCGGTGCTTTTTCTTACGCATGCGCTTGCGGCGCTTCTTGATCAGGGATCCCATGGCGGGAATGAACATAGTGGTCAGCGGGCCATGGAGCGAAACCGAGTCGCCAGCCGGTCATCTGATGCCCAGCCCTGACTCTGGTGGCGGGGTGCCCAGCCTGTACCGTATGTACCCGCATGCGCTCATTCGATCACGTCGGCACGACTCGTGCCGATCAATGGTGGGTCGATGACATGTCGTGGGTGAAGGACATCTGCGGAGATGGGGACGGAACGTTCAATGGGTGATTTGGTACCGCTTCCCGATCCGGGCCTTCCGGACGAGAAGGCGACGATCAGTTTCAATTTCGGGCTTCGAACATGGTTGTACATCGCCCTGTCATCGATCGTCGTTGGGGTGCTGGCAATGGGCCTCACCCAGTTCGCCGACCCCCAGTACGTATCGTCCCGAACATTTCTGGTCCAGGCCGGCGCCAACCCGAACGACAATGCCACGATCGTCCGTTCGTTCCAGGCGATCATGACCTCGACCAACTTTGCGACCGAAATCAAAGCTGCCAGCGATTTGAAGCTCAACGTGTCGACCATCGTCGGCATGATCGAAGTAAACAACCCAGCCGAATCGGCTCTGCTCGAGGTGAGGGTCACCTACTCGGATCTCAAGGTGGCCGATCGGGTCAGCGAGAGCGTTCTGCCGGCGATCCGCAACATCATCGAGGCCAATCAGCGGAACGTGCCCGTCGAGTCCCGCATCCCTGGACCCATCATTCAGGAGCTCTTCACGCGGCCAATTCGTGAGATCGTGTACGTCCCCTGGTTCGGGGGACTGATCGGCGGCGCGGTCCTCGGTTTTGTTGTGGCATTCGCTGTTGCCACCCTGCGTCAGTATCGCAAACCAGTCGTGAGCTCGAGCCGAGATGTCGGTCATGCACTCGACCTTC
>JBBRSC010000133.1:0-9066 GCA_038245795.1 Acidimicrobiales bacterium | reverse complement strand
CATTCAGGCCGCCGACTTCGACGTGAAGAAGGCAGAGACCGGAATCATCTACATCGACGAGATCGACAAGATCGCCCGCAAGAGCGAGAACCCGTCGATCACCCGCGACGTGTCCGGCGAAGGGGTCCAGCAGGCGCTGCTGAAGATCCTCGAGGGGACGACCGCCTCGGTGCCGCCCCAGGGCGGGCGCAAGCACCCGCACCAGGAGTTCATCCAGATCGACACCACCAACGTGCTGTTCATCTGCGGCGGTGCATTCGCCGGCCTCGAGAAAATCATCGAGCAGCGTGTCGGTAAACGCAGCATCGGGTTCGGTGCCGACATCCGTGCGGCGGCCAATCGCGATGCCGGCGAGTTCTTCAGCCAGGTCCTCCCCGAGGACCTCATGAAGTTCGGGCTGATCCCCGAATTCATCGGTCGACTGCCAGTGCTCGGCGTGGTCGATCATCTGGACCGCGAGGCCCTCGTAGAGATTCTCACGGTGCCGAAGAACGCGCTGGTCCGTCAGTACCAACGGTTCTTCGAACTCGAAGATGTTGAACTCGAGTTCACTCCCGAAGCACTCGAGGCAATCGCCGATCAGGCGTTGGCCCGCGCCACTGGCGCGCGTGGCCTACGAGCGATCCTCGAGGAGGTGTTGCTCGGTGTCATGTACGACCTGCCGTCTCGAACAGACATCGGCAAATGCGTCATCGATGCCGACGTCGTGATGGCCAAGGTCAACCCGACCCTGGTGCCACGGGTTGAGGCCGCCCGGGCGAGCCGACCCCGGCGCGCTGCCTCCTGATCCGACCGACTGAATCATGACCACTCTGGCGGAGACCTTGGCGCGCCTCGACCGCTTCACCAACCACGAGGTGGTCTCGTCTTCGGGTATTGCGGCAGGTGCCGTGGCGGGCTTGTCGCTTCAGAACATGGAGCAACTCTGCGCCCTGTTGGGAGACCCGCAGGACGCCACCCCGACGATCCACGTGACCGGCACCAACGGCAAGGGTTCGGTCTGCGCCATGATCAGCGAACTCTTGACCGCCACTGGACTGTCGGTCGGGATGTATACGAGCCCGCACCTGTCGACGGTCAACGAACGGCTCCGTCGCGACGGCCAACCCATCTCTGATGACGATCTGGCCGAGGCACTCGACGGTGTCCTGGCGGTCGTGGATCTGCTCGACGAGCGACCCACATGGTTCGAGATCATGACCGCCGCCGCCTTCCGATGGTTCAGCGAGGCTCCGGTGGATGTCGCGGTCGTCGAGGTCGGCCTCCTGGGGCGCTACGACGCCACGAACGTCGTGACCGCCGAGGTCGCAGTGATCACCAACATCGGCCCCGATCACACCGATTTCTCCGAAGGGTGGGAGGCCAAGATCGCGAACGAGAAGGCCGGCATTGTTGTGGCCAACAAAGATGTCGTGGTCGGGCAACTGACATCAACGTTGCTCGCGGCGGTGGCAAAAGAATCCCCGAGTCGTGTCCTGGCGCTCGGTCGCGATATCGAGATCACCGACACGCAACTGGCCTATGAAGCGCGATCGGTGTCGTTCTCCACGCCCTACGGCACGCACGACGACGTCACGATTCCCGTGCACGGCGCGCTCCAAGGCGTGAACTTCGCCCTGGCCACAACAGCGGTCGAAGCATTCTTCGATCGTTTGCTCGACGATGCCGTGGTCGAGCACGCGGCCGGGTCGGTAGTGCTCCCGTGTCGCATCGAGGTCCTGGCCCGACAACCGTTGGTGATCCTCGACGGGGCTCACAATCCCGACGCGGCAGCGAGGCTTGCCGAGGCCATCGACGAAGAGTTCTCACCGTTGGGCTCACGGGTGCTGATACTCGGGATGCTCGAAGGTCGTGATCCTTCACCATTCCTCGAGGCCCTGGCGCCGGCGCGGTTCGATGTGTTGGTCACCACCACACCCGAGACGCCTCGGGCGCTCGCTTCGGCGCGCCTTGCCCACGCCGCCCAGGACGCGGGGTGGGTCGTGTCCGACATCGCGGATCCAATGGCAGCCGTGGAGCGGGTGCTCGCCGAGGCAGGCGAAGAGGACATGATCGTGATCGCCGGGAGTTTCTACCTTGTCGGCCCAGCGCGGGCCTTACTGCTCGGCCGACTGGCCAACTGACCAGCCTCAACTCGCCAACTGAGCAGCGCTGGCTGTCGGTGAGCGCGGTCCGTGCAGCACCGTCTGGGTGCCCAGCGATTCGCCCCCAGGTGAGGCGGCCTCGTACATTCCCCGCCATGGACCGCACACTCGTCATCTGTAAACCCGACGCCGTCGAACGAGGACTCGCTGGCGAAATCGTCGGACGCTTTGAGCGGAAGGGTTTCACCTTGGCCGCCGCCGAGCTGCGGATCATCGATGCCGCGACCGCTGCGCAGCACTACGCCGAGCACGAAGGCAAGGGTTTCTATGACGAGCTCATCTCCTTCATCGGCCGATCGCCCGCCCTGGTACTGGTGGTCGAGGGCCCCGAGGACACCTGGAAGGTCGTGCGGGAAATGATGGGGGCGACCAACCCGCTGACAGCGACTCCGGGCACGATCCGCGGAGATCTCGGGACGAAGTTCACCGAAAACCTCATCCACGGTTCCGATTCCGCCGAGTCGGCCGCCCGGGAAATCGGGATCTTCTTCCCGGGTCTGGCGTGATGTAGCGAGCGGCCACCTGAGAACTCGTGGGGCTGTGGCGGACGCCACCCGGGGGGTGCCCTGGCCCTACCACGTCGGACACGGCTAGCCTGGCACTTCCAGCGGTCGCCTGACCGCCCCGTTTCTCCCCGTCCTCTTTCTCGACATCCCTACCGTCGGCAGCGTCGCAGGCACGGTCTGGACAGCAACCCACAGCGTCCGTCAGCTGTAGAGGGATCCTTTCCCATGGCACGATTTTCCAACTTCTCCGGCATGTTGGGCCGAGACATGGCGATCGACCTCGGCACCGCCAACACACTCGTCTACGTTCGCGGCGAAGGCATCGTGCTGCGAGAACCCTCGGTGGTGGCGGTCAATGCCCACACCGGCCAACCCCTCGCGGTCGGCCATGAAGCGAAAGCCATGATCGGTCGGACGCCGAGCCACATCCGCGCGGTGCGCCCGCTGCGTGATGGGGTGATCAACGATTTCGAGATCTGCGAGAAGATGCTCCGCTACTTCATCCAGCGGGTCCATAGCCGTCGGTTCGCCCGGCCCCGCATGGTCATCTGTGTCCCCGGCGGCATCACTGGCGTGGAGCAGCGTGCGGTCCAGGAAGCTGCCGAGTTCGCAGGCGCCGCCAAACCGGCACACATCATCGAAGAACCCATGGCCGCGGCGATCGGGGCGGGCCTGCCCGTCCAGGAACCGAGGGGCAACATGATCGTCGACATCGGCGGCGGCACGACCGAGGTGGCGGTGATCTCCCTTGGTGGGGTGGTTGCCAGCCAATCCATCCGTCTGGCCGGCGACAGACTCGACGACTCCATCATCCAGTTCGTGAAGAAGGAGTACAGCTTGGCGCTGGGCGAACGCACGGCCGAGATGGTCAAGATGACCCTCGGCTCGGCGTGGCCCCTCGAGCAGGAAATGCAGGCCGAGGTTCGCGGCCGCGATCTTGTCACCGGACTGCCGAAGACCATCGTGACCACCACCGAGGAGATCCGGGCGGCCATCGAGGAGCCCGTATCAGCCATCGTCGATGCCGTGAAGTACACCCTCGACAAGACCCCACCCGAGCTCGCCGCTGACATCATGGAGCAGGGCATCGTGCTGGCAGGCGGCGGCGCGCTGCTCATCGGTCTCGACACCCGACTCGCTCACGAGACCGGCATGCCGATCCGTCTCTGCGACAATCCCCTCGATGCGGTGGCGCTCGGTTCGGGTCAATGCCTGGAAGCCTTCGAGGCTCATCAGGGCATGTTGTTCTCGTCGAGTCGCGACTGACGCAACATGTTGGGGCCACCCAACCGGAGGCGACGTCCCCGGTTCACGATCATCGTGATGATGTTGCTGTCGATCACCGTGCTCACACTCGACTCGAAAGATGTGCCGATACTGGGTTCCATTCGGCGCGGGGTCATGAGCGCCTTGAACCCCGTCGGTCGGGCGTTCTCGTCGGTGACCTCGCCCGTTCGGAACGCCTGGAACGGCATCGGCAACAACGACGATATGGAGAAGGAGAACACCCGCCTCCGCGACGAGCTCGACGCGCTCAAGAATCAACAGCTCACCAACACCGATGCAGTCGATCAGCTGGCGAGGCTGAAGGAGCAGCTCGGTGTGCCGTTCCTTGCGACGATCGCTACCGAGAAGGCCAAGGTCACTAGCGGCAACTTCTCCAGCTTCGATGACGACACCGCGCAGATCGACAAGGGCTCGAGCTCGGGTCTCGAAGTGGGAATGCCGGTCGTGACCCAGGCCGGACTCATCGGCAGTATCGAACGCGTGAGCGCCGATCGGTCCGTCGTCCGGCTGATCACCGATCCGTCGATCAGCGTTGGCATCAAATTGAAGTCCGATGATCTCGGCGTCGGTCGGGGAACTGGTGCCGGTCGACCGTGGGTCATTGATCGGGGGATCGGGTTGACCGATCCCGTCGCAGTCGGCGACCCGGTGATCACCTCAGGCCTCGAACGCGCGAAGTATCCGCCGGGATTGCCGGTCGGAACCATCACGTCCGTCACCCGCGATCAGGGTGAGCAGATCCAGATTCTGGACGTCGCATTGGCAGCCGACCTGACCCGCCTCGACTATGTCCAGGTGCTGCTCTGGAAGCCGCCAGCATGACCGACTGGATGATGGTCGTGAGGTGGACGGCGGTCGTCATCACGACGACGCTGTTCCAGGTGGGTATTGCGCCGCAGTTCCCGCTCTTCGGGGTCGTCGCGGATGTGATGTTGCTCGTGTCGATCGCGGCGGGGGTTGCCGCAGGCCCCCAACGCGGCGCCATCATCGGATTCTGGCTGGGGCTGTTCTACGACCTGATGCGCCCCGGGCCGTTGGGCATCTCTGCGCTCGCCTACACGCTCACCGCCTTTGCGGTGGGTTCGTTGCTGGTGGCCGTACTGACGGTTCGTCGAACGCTGGCGGCGCTCGTCGTCTTCGTGGCGTCGATGCTCGGAACACTGCTCTTCGCCACCACCTCCGAGCTCTTCGGACAAAACACGCTGGGCAGCCCGCGACTCTGGACCATCGTGTTCGTCGTAGCGTTCATCAACATGATTCTGAGCGTGGTCGCCGTCCCGATCGGACGTTGGGCCGAAGGCGCCGGCGCCATCGAGAGCCGCAGCGGTGTGTTGAGCGGCGCGTCCACATTGGGAGGGGGTGGTCTCGATGGCTGAGAGTGACTCGTCGGCCCCACGCCTCGCCATGATCGGGATTGTCTGCGTGTCGTTGTTCGCGTCGCTCCTGGTCCGTCTCTGGTACCTGCAGATGATCGACACGAGCAGCCAGCAACTGCTTGCCAACGGCGTGAACCTCCGTGTCGTGCACACCGAAGGCACCCGCGGACGGATCCTCGATCGCAACGGCAAGGTGCTGGTGGACAATCGGATCTCCATCGTGGTCGAAATTGATCGCACGCGGATCAAGGCGAACTCGGCGGTCCAGCGCACCAACGAATTCGACGATCTCGCGCAGGTACTGACCAGCTTCAAGTTCCCGACCAAGGGCCCCGTCATCCAGGACCGCTACGACGACAAACGGTATGGGCCGCTCGAACTCGTTCCGATCCAATCCGACGTGACGGCCGACGTGGAGTTGTACCTGGCCGAACATGCTGAACGGTTCCCAGGAGTCGTGGTCCGTCGAGTGGCGGTGCGGACGTACCCCTACGGCAAACTCGCCGCCCACATCGTTGGCTACGTCGGCCAGATCAATGACAAGGAACTCGCAAATAAAGAAGAACAACTCGGTCGAGCAAACGATCCGTCGCGACCGAAGACCGATCGCGAGCACAGGACCTACGCCGGTGGCGACGAGATCGGCAAGAGCGGCGTCGAGGCAACCTATGAGAGCGATCTCCGCGGGGTTCCCTCGGACAAGACCATTCAGGTCGACGCACGGGGCGATTACGTACGAACGGTCACCGAGGCCTCGCCGGCGGGTGGCGATGACGTGTGGCTGAGCATTGACATCGATCTGCAGGCACTCGCCGAGCAGCGGCTCGGCGATCGTCTGAGCGGGCTCCGCAATACGGTTGGCAAAGATGGTCGACCGCTCAATGCGCCGCAGGGGTCGGTGGTGATCCTCGATCCCCAGAATGGCTCGATCATGGCCATGGCGTCCTTTCCGACCTACGATCCGTCGCAGCTGGTGAACGGCATCGACAGCCAACTCTGGGATCGGCTCAACGACAAGAGCGCCGGCCAACCGCTGTTCAACTGGGCCCTGCAGGGAACGTATGCCCCGGGCTCCACGTTCAAACTCTTCTCGGGTACTGCCGGGCTCGAGAGCGGATTCCTCGGCACGGGGAGCAACGTCTATCAGGATGGTGGCAGCTACAAGGTCACGAACTGCAAGGGCGGAAAGTGCGAGTTCCGCAACTCAGGAGGCAACCGATACGGCCAGGTGGACATCTCCCGAGCGTTGACGGTCAGCTCCGACGTCTTCTTCTACTGGATCGGCGATCAGCTGTGGCAGGGTCGCGATCGCTTCGGCGAGGACGCCATCCAGAAAGTTGCCGCGACCTACGGGCTCGGCACCGCCACGGGCGTGGCGCTCCCCGGCGAGGGTGATGGTCGATTGCCGACGCCGGCGATGCGTCGAGAACAGAACCAGAAGAACCCCAAGGCCTTCCCGAACAGCAACTGGTACGCCGGGGACAATCTCAATACCTCGATCGGCCAGGGGGATGTTCTCGTGACCCCGTTGCAGCTGGCCGACGCCTACGCCACGTTCGCCAACGGGGGCACCCGCTATCAACCGTTGATCGTGTCGAAGGTGACGCGACCCAAGGATCTCGGCCTCGACCCGCGCGATCCCGACAACTACGAGCTCGTCCGCACCGAGGACCCGAAGGTGGTCGGCAACGTCACCTATACCGGCGACCACTATCAGCGCCTTCTCACCGGCCTGCAGGGTGTGGTGACCAATGGATCGGGAACCGCGAACAGTGCGTGGGCGGCGAACCGGACAGCGTGGCCGATGGCAGGCAAGACGGGGACGGCCCAGGTGAACGGCAAGGCCGACACGTCGGTCTTCGTGGCCTTTGGTCCGAGTCCCGCCGCCGAGCCACCGAAGTACGCCATCTCGGTGATCATTCCCGAGTCGGGATTCGGCGCCGACGTCTCGGCGCCGCTCGCGTTCGGCATCATGAAGGACGTGTCGAACAACACGGTGCCCGCAACGGTGTCCGATGCTGATCGTGCCCGCTGGGACACGGCGGTTGCCAAGGCGTTGGCCACCGCAGCTGCCAATCCGACGACCACCACGACGACCGTGCCCCCGACTGTTCCTGGAGACACCGCTCCGGGCCAGCTCCCGACGTCGACGGTCGACCCCGCGCTGACGGCGCCGCCCGCCGTCGATCCGACCCGAACGAGCCTTCCCCGATGATCACCATGCCATCCGGACACAAGCTCCGGAATCGAGACATGACGGCCGCTTGGCGCCATGTCGACGTGACGTTGTTGGCGCTGGTCGCGGCCACGACGATCTTCGGTTCGATCATGGTGTTCAGCGCCACGCGACACAGTGATTCGCCGTACACCTTCATCACGAAGCACGTGATCTATGTGATCGTCGGCGTGGCGGTCATGGCTGTCGCCGCCGCGCTCGACTATCAGAAGCTGCGCGATTGGTCGCGCCTCATCTACGTCGGCTCGGTGGCGGCGCTCGGTGCCGTGCTGATTCCTGGCGTCGGCAGCGTCCACAAGAACATCCGTGCCTGGTTCGATGTCGGTCCGTTCCAGATTCAACCAGCCGAGTTCGCGAAGATCGCCACGATCGTGACGGTGGCGAGTTACCTCGGCAGCGTGCTCGATCGGGTCGGATTCCGCGAGATGTTCGTGTCGCTGGTCCTGCTCGGGCTGCCCATGGGGCTCATCCTGTTGCAACCCGACCTGGGAACCACGCTGGTTTTTGTGGTGGTTGGCGTCGGACTGATGGTCGTCGGCGGTATCCCTGCTCGCTATCTGATCGTGCTGCTGCTCCTGGGTCTCGGCGGGGTGGTCGGCATTCTGAAATCGAACACGCTCGATCAGTACCAGAAGGACCGTTTGACGTCGTTCGTGACCCCCGAGAAAGCCTCGGAGAAGGCCATCTACAACACCCGTCAGGCCCAACTGGCGATCGCGTCGGGCTCACTCACCGGCAAGGGACTCTTCGATGGTCCTCAGACGAAGGGCGGGTTCGTTCCCGAGCAACAGACCGACTTCATCTTCACGGTGCCCGGCGAGGAGCTCGGATTCCTAGGCTCAGGGTTGCTGGTCGTCCTGCTCGGCGGCATCGTCTATCGCATCTGGCGAACTGCCCAGCTGGCCCGTGATCCCGTTGGTCGACTGATGTGCGTCGGTGTGCTCTGCATGATCGTCTTCCACGTCTTCGAGAATGTTGGCATGAACCTCGGGATCATGCCGGTGACCGGTATCCCGCTGCCTTTCGTGTCCTATGGCGGTTCGTCGACCATCACGACCTTTGCTGCCATGGGTCTCGTGATGAACGTGCACATGCGTCGTTTCGCCTGACACGTGATCGGGCCGCCGGGCGCTCTCGTCCACGCCAGCGTGGTTCGCGCCCGGGGTCATGTCATCGGTAGACTCGTCGTTCATGACCGGAATCTGGAACCAGCTCGAGCCCTTGCTCGCACGAGTCCAGAAGCCAGCCCGCTACATCGGCTGCGAGGACGGTGCTCCCACACCCGTGACCGATCGCGAGCATCGCGTTGGCTGGCTGATGATCTACCCGGACACCTACGAGATCGGCTTGCCCAACCAGGGCCTCCAGATCCTCACCGAGATCGTCAACGAGCGCGACGATGCCTACGCCGAGCGTTCGTATGCGCCGTGGGTCGACATGGAAGCCGAGCTCCGCGCCGCCGGGCTCCCGCTGTTCAGCGTCGACTCCCACGTCCCGGCCGCCACGTTCGATCTGTT
>JBBRSC010000132.1:0-9080 GCA_038245795.1 Acidimicrobiales bacterium | reverse complement strand
TCGGCGATGTTGATCCCGTTGATCTTCGACGATCGCGCCGCCTCGTTGAGTCGGGAGCCGTCACAGTCCGGGCAAACGTCGAACGTGATCGCCCGTTCCACAAACGCCCGGATGTGGGGCTGCATCGCGTCGACATCCTTCGACAACATCGACTTCTGGATCTTCGGGATCAATCCCTCGTACGTCAGGTTGATGCCATCGACCTTGATCTTGGTCGCCTCCTTGTAGAGCAAGTCGTGCAGTTCCTTCTTGGTGAACTTGCGGATCGGCTTGTCTGGATCGAAGTAGCCGCAGCCGCTGAAAATTCGACCGAACCAGCCATCCATGCTGTACCCAGGGATCGTGAGCGCGCCCTCGTTGAGGGACTTGGAGTCGTCGTAGAGGGCGGTCAGGTCGAAGTCGGTGACCGAGCCCATGCCTTCGCAACGCGGGCACATTCCGCCAGCGCGGGTGAACGTCCGCTTCTCGGTGGTCTTCTCGCCGCGCTTCTCGATGGTGATCGCTCCGGCCCCACTCAAGGTTGCCGTGTTGAACGAGAAGGCGTTGGGGCCACCGATGTGAGGTGTGCCAAGACGGCTGAACAGGATGCGCAGCATGGCGTTGGCGTCAGTTGCCGTGCCGACGGTGGAGCGAACGTTTGCGCCCATCCGCTCTTGGTCAACGATGATCGCTGTGGTGAGTCCGTCCATCACGTCGACATCGGGGCGAGCGAGCGTGGGCATGAAGCCCTGGACGAACGAGCTGTAGGTCTCGTTGATCATCCGCTGGGATTCGGCGGCGATCGTGCTGAAGACCAGCGAGCTCTTGCCCGACCCAGAGACGCCCGTGAACACCGTCAGTCGACGCTTCGGGATCTCGACGCTGACGTCTTTGAGGTTGTTCACCCGAGCGCCCTGAACGCGGATCTGGTCGTGACTGTCGGCAATGTTGCCCGCCTCCGGTTGTGCATTCTTTCTCGTCGCCATCATCAGTCCTCCGGAAGCTTTTCTGTCGTCAGTCAGGCCTGTGCGATGCGGACGAGGTTTCCGGAAGGATCGCGGAAGGCGCAGTCTCGCGCCCCCCACGGTTGAGATACTGGCTCCTGAAGCACCTCGGCGCCCGATGCTCGCACCTTCTCGAACGTGGCGTCGAGGTCATCCGACCGGAAGATCGCCGCCTGCATCGACCCCTGGGTCACCAGGGCCAAGAGGGCGTCGCCCTCGGTCTGAGAACGCCCGCCGTGCGGCTGGGACAAGACAATCGCGACGTCTTGTCCTGGCGCGCCGAGCGTGACCCATCGGAAGCCGTCGGACGCCACATCGTTGCGAACCTCGAGACCGAGTGCGTCGCGATAAAAGCCGAGGGCAACGTCCGGATCGTGGACGGAGATGAACGTGCTGGAGAGGGTGACTGACATGAGATGACCATAGGAGCACCAACCGTCGAGCGCTTCTCTGATCCTGCTCGATGTGGCTGGCCGCCCAGGCACCGGCGTTCAGACAGGAACCTGGGGGCGGCGTGGCCGAGTCGCGACCATGCTCACGCAGGACGGAACGACCTCGAACTCACGGTGGTCGCGCGCGCGGTACTGCGACGGCGTCTCGCCGACAATCTCGGTGAAGCGGGAGCTGAACGATCCGAGCGACGTACAACCCACAGCGAAACATGTCTCGGTGACCGACATCCCTTGACGCAACGAGGCCTTCGCTCGTTCGATGCGTCGGGTCATGAGATAGGAGTACGGCGTCTCGCCATACGTGGAGCGGAACTTCCGGGAGAAATGCGCTGGCGACATGAACGCCGCGCTCGCCATCGCTGGGACGTTCAGCGGCTGCGCATAGTCGCGGTCCATGAGGTCACGCGCCCGTCGCAGATGTACGAGGTCCGCAATCGCTTCCGGTGTCATACCGACGATGTTGTCACGCCGACCAGGGGTCACGTCTCAGCCCGCCTGAGGCAGCGATTGGGTGATGGTATTGCGTTACCATATTGGTAGAGAATTGGTAACGTGAGCGCATGAAGGTACACATGGATCGAGCTGGACGGGTCGTTCTGCCTAAACCCCTCCGCGACCAACTCGGCTTGGAGCCTGACGAGGAGTTCGACATCGCCATCGAAGGAAGTGGTATCCGACTCCAGCCACGGCCACGGGCCGAGCGTGAAATCACCACCATCGATGGATGGCCCGTGATCAGCCCGGCAGGATCGCGAACGATCAGCGACGCTGACGTGAGGGCATTGCGCGATGGCGATCAGCGCTAGTCAGTGGTGCATCGACACGAGCGTCGCAGTTGCGGCGCTCGATGCAACACACGAAGCACACGCCGAGTGTCGGACAGCGGCGCAACTCCATCGACCTGCACTTGCAGGCCACGCTGCATTCGAGACCTATTCGGTGTTGACCCGGCTCCCCGGGGCCGCTCGGGTCTCGCCGCTGATCGCCGCGACAGCGATCACCTCCGCATTTCCTGATCGATGCTGGCTCACTGCCGCCCAACACGAGCGGTTGATCAGTCGGTTCGCCAAGCTCGGTATCGAGGGCGGCATGGTCTACGACGCATTGGTGGGCGAGGCCGCTCGGAGTTCAGGGCGACGCCTCCTTACTCGTGATGTTCGAGCTCTGCGCGTCTACGACCTTCTCGAGGTCCACGTCGACTTCGTGAACTGACCACAGCCGACGAGGCCTCAGGCCGACGTTGCTGCGCCGAATCGATAACTGGATGCTGTGATGAATCCGGCGAAGTCGTTCTGGTTGTAAATGCGAACACCCGCTTCGTCCTCGGCGGCGCCGACTGCCACCATCAATGGAATGAGGTGATCCTCCATGGGGTGTGCGGCGCGGGCGCTCGGCGCTCGGTCCCAGTCGCGAAGTGCCTGAGTTCTCGCGGCGGGCGACGACTCCGTCAGCGTGAGCGTCAACCAGTCGTCGAACTCGCGAGAAGCGTGAGCGCCGCTCGGACCCAGATTGCGCAGATCGTGAAATGTGAGTCCGCTGCCGATGATCAGCACATTCTCATCCCGCAAGGGCGCCAGCGCACGACCGAGTGCCAGGTGTTGGTCAGGATCGTAGCCAGCCTTGATCGAGAGCTGCAGAATGGGAACATCCGCGTCGGGATAGGCGGCATACAGCGGTGCAAACACACCGTGGTCGAATCCGCGATCGGGGTCCTGTTGAACAGCGATCCCGGCGACGCCGAGCAGTTCCGTCACGCGTGACGCGACAGCCGGCTAGCCCGGTGCTGGATAGCTGATGTGGTACGTGAACTCCGGGAAACCGCCGTAGTCGTACAACATCGGAGGATGGGGGTTGGTTTGGACGGTGAATTCCGGGGCTTCCCAGTGCGCCGAAATGACAAGGATCGCTGTCGGTGCGGCGGCGAGCTCGCGTGGAATCCGCTGCAGCGACTCCTCGAGTTGTGACATGTCGAACGGCATGTCGTCCTTCAACCATGGCCAGGGGCCACCCCCATGGGAAATGAAGTAGGTGGGAAGACGTGTGCCGTGCTGCTCGCTCATGTCGTGCTCCAGTTCGCCGCATCGTACGATGACCATCGTCGGCCTTTTTGGTTGAAAGTTCAAGTGATATCTGCTTCAACTGCTTGAAGCTTCAAGTCATTCCCCTCGGCGATAGCATCTGAGGGATGGACGAGTCTCTGGGGGAACCGCAGTGGCTTGATGAGGATGAGATGAGTTCATGGCTGGCATTCGTCAGCCTGATCATCCGGCTTCCGGCAACCTTGGACGCACAACTCCGCCGCGATGCAGACATCACCCACTTCGACTACCAGGTACTGGCCATGCTCTCAGCGACTCACGATGGGAACATGCGCATGCGGGCGCTCGGGACGCTCACCGATGCCTCGCTGTCACGACTGTCCCACTGCGTGAGTCGCCTCGAGCAACGAGGATGGGTGCGGAGATCTATTGACCCCACCGATGGCCGAGCGACGATCGCCACGCTGACCGACGCCGGCGTCGACAAGCTGGTCGCAACCGCACCCGGTCACGTTGCTGCCGTTCGCCGGCACGTCATCGATCCGCTCACCCGGCGGCAGATCGGCGAACTCGGCGACATCGCCAGACGCATCATCGACACCCTCGAGCCCGACCCGGACCCAACGGGCTCCGAGCATGATGGGAGCCCGCAGACGGAAACAAAAACGACATGACCGGCACCTTCGACAGCGCCACCACATCCGATGAGTGCTCGCCTCGCTCGATGTGCTGATCAACAACGCTGGATCGATGGCGTGTCCGATACGACATACGGCCGACGGGTTCGAAACGCAGTTCGGCACCAACCACCTCGCTCACTTCCTGTTGACGGCACGAATGGCTCCGGTGTCACTCCGAGGCGACGCAGGGCGATCGACGGTCATCCGTTCAACGCGACGACCACCCGATGATCAACCAACGAGTCGTCGATACGATGACGCCACCTACCCAACATGAGGAGACCGCGTGCGAGTAACCGGCGTCACCGCCAACCTGCCCGTCACCAGCATCGACGCGGCTCGCGGGTTCTACTCGGACTACCTGGGGCTGAGCACCGAGGAGTTCAACCTGGGGTGGGTGGCGCGCTTTCGATCACCGGATAGCACTGCGAACGTCCAGCTCGTGACCGGCGATGCGTCGAGTTCGGTGGATTCTGTCATCTCGGTGCATGTCGGAAACGACGTCGATGAGGCGTACGCCGAGGCCCAGCGACGCGGCTACGAGATCGTCCATCCGCTCACCGAGGAATCGTGGGGCGTTCGGAGATTCCTTGTCCGCGACCCCGACGGGAACGTGATCAACATCGTCAGCCACAGCGATGACTAGCCCAGGAGGAAACCCAATGAGTCACCTCAACGTGAAAGATCTGTTCGGAGTCGAGGGCAAGTTGGTGCTGGTGACCGGGGGCTCACGGGGCATCGGCGAGATGATCGCCGCGGGATTCCTGGCCAACGGTGCCACCGTCTACATCAGCTCCCGCAAGGCCGATGTCTGTGACGCCACCGCGAAACGTCTCGCCGAGGAGTACGGCGGAACGTGCGTCTCCATCCCCGCCAATCTGGCTGAGCTCGACGGCATCAACGCGCTCGTGCAAGCGCTGCACGAACGTGAGTCGCAACTTGATGTGCTCGTGAACAACGCCGGCGTGTCCTGGGGCGCGTCGATCGATGACTTTCCCGAAGCCGGTTGGGACAAGGTGTTCGATACCAACGTGAAGGGCGTCTTCTTCCTCACCCAACAACTGCTCCCCCTCCTTGAAGCTGGCGCAACCCTCGACGATCCGTCGCGGGTGATCAACATCGGCTCCATCGACGGAATCAGGACTCCAGCCTTCGACACGGTCTCCTACGGACCGTCGAAGGCGGCGGTGCACTCGCTCACTCGCCAGCTGGCCGCCAAGCTCGTGCGACGCAACATTTTGGTCAATGCCATCGCCCCCGGACCGTTCCCCACGTGGATGCTGAGCACGGGAGTCGGCACCGGGGGCGACGTTGAGGGCACCGATTGGGACGCTCTCGGGAGGACCATGCCCCGCGGACGAATCGGCACCCCAGA
Organism: Acidimicrobiales bacterium; assembly: GCA_038245795.1. Lineage (GTDB taxonomy): Bacteria > Actinomycetota > Acidimicrobiia > Acidimicrobiales > Microtrichaceae > JBBRSC01. Next base: position 3,551 of record JBBRSC010000132.1, on the reverse strand, counting down.
GGACATCGCCGGTCTGGCGATCTTCCTCGCCTCACGAGCCGGAGCGTTCACCGTTGGCGAAGTGATCACCTGCGACGGCGGCATCGTCGTTTCCTGACCCGGCGGGCCGCTGTCAGCCGAAATCGGGCGGAGGGAGTGTCGAGGGTCCGACGAACTCGTCGAGCCAGTTGTTCATCGGCGCAGCATCGCGCCAGACACTCTCGATATACCCCAACGACTTCGCGGTGGATTGCCATTTGGCCCGGCCGAAGGTGCGAGCGATGACCAGACCTTTTCGGCGCGCGAGTTCGATGCGGGGGTGTTCGCGATCCCACCCGCGAGGTGCGGTCTTCAGCGTCTCAGCAGCGGTGACGTCGTATCCCCCCGCCGCTAGGGCGTCCGTGACCGCTGCGATGCGCGACCCCAGCGCGTCGTCGAGCAGCGCTTCACGGAACCTCGCGAGTTGGTCCGACGCCAAGTGGTACATGCCCGAGCCGACGAACAACCCATCCGACGACAACTGCACGTAGTACGACGACCCGCCCTGGCTCTCGGTCATCGCCCCGGTGACGGTCTTGTAGGGCGACTTGTCCTTCGAGAACCGGACATCGCGATTCGGTCGGAATCGGTGCAGCGGACCGAACTCGTCGTTGACCGCTGACGCCAATGCTTCGAACGGCGCAAGGATTGCGTTGTCGTAGGTCGGACGGTGCTCGAGCCACCACGCCCGGTTGTTGTTCGCCTCGAGCTCAGCCAAGAACTCGAATGCTGCGGTCGGCCATCCCGTGAATCCCATGACGGAATCGAACTGTAGGACCTAGGAGCGTCTGATGGTTCGAACGCCGTCCTTGCGGGTCCAGATGGTGAACTCGAGCTGTTCGCCCACAACTCGGACGAGGCTCGCCGTGTGGAAGTCGAACACGAATGCGTGGCCCGGCTGACCCTGGGTTGCTCCATCAGCTCGGAGTGAACCGGCGAGCTTGGCGTCGCCGTCCGCCAGGTCTGGATCGAGCGGTGCGGTGTGGATGGCAACGCGAGGGTCCCGGTTGACGTCGTCGAGTTTGTGAGAGTTGGGCATCATCCCGAGGCGGAGCTGGATGGGGGTGATCTCAATTTCGGTACCGCTGAGCCGGGGGCTTCCATCGGCTTGGATCGTCGCGAGGATGTGATGAACGTTCGCTCCGAGGCGCTGCTCGATCGCGGCTGCGAGTTCCGGTGCGTCAGTGGAGAGTTGTTCCCATGATTCAGTCATCGGTGGCTCCTTTCAGATTCGTGGGTTGTCGATGTGCTTCGGGAGTCGTTGGGCACCGAGCACGCCCGTCAACATCATGATGACGGCGCCAATGTGTCCGGCGCGGTCTCCATTCACGAGTTCGCTCGACTCGGTGCTCCCTCACACGGTATTCGCCGTCGCAGCCTCTCCGAGGTCCACTCGATCGGAGCCATTGAGCTCGATCACGTATCGCCCTTCGGAAGGGTTCAGCGCTTCGCACCCGTGCTCATCGCAACCGACGCATTGGTCGACCGACTCTCTTACTAGGGTCTGTGGACTCGCATTGGACGAAAATGCCTGGCAGCTACAGAAGGTGCTGCTCGACTACCTCGAGGGCGCCTGGCAGGAACCCGATGAGGGCATCTGGGAGGTACGGGGTGGGCGCCGCCAGTTCCGAAGCGGAAGAGGTCAGCCATGCGAATTCGAGTGAACCGATATCTGGAGACGGCACGCTCAAGCCTCTTCCTCGTGCCAACTCTGTCCGTCGTCGTGGCGGTCGTCCTCGGCGAACTCGCGCTCGGGATCGACCGTCGATTGGATGGCTCGGCTTCGCTTCCTGCGGTCTTCACCTCCACGGTCAATAGTGCGCGAGCCGTGCTGACGACGGTTGCCACAGCGACGATCAGCTTCGCCGGTGTCGCGTTCTCCGTTTCGTTGTTGATCATCCAGCTCGGTTCGAGTCAGTACTCCCCGCAGGTGGTGCACACGCTGTTCCGGGATCCGTTCAACAAGCGGGTGATGGGAATCGTCGTCGGGACGTTCACCTACTCCCTGATCGTCCTTCGTTCGGTCCGGTCGCCGTTCGAGGAGGGCGGAGACCCGGTCATCCCCAACCTGTCCGTCGTTGCGGCCGTGGTGCTCGGTGTCGCCGCGATCTTGGCGGTCGTCTCATTCATCAACCACAGCGCTCATTCGATGGACATCAGCGAGATCCTGCAGCGGGTCGCTCGCGAGTCCATCAACAGCATCGGTAACGACTGGTCCGCTCACCCGAATGTCGGTGTCCCCATCATTCGAACACCTCCGGCGGGATCGACATCGGCCATCGTCAGGTTCGATCGCGCCGGGTGGGTGCAGCAGGTCCATCTCGGCGAGCTCGTTCGAAGCGCTGGTGCGAACGGGACTGTGAGACTTCACACGGCGCCGGCCGTTATGCGGTTGAGGGCACCCCCATTTGCACGATCACTCCGGCGCCAGGCGACGCAGACGATGAGGCCGTCGCTCGTGCCCGTGCGGCTGTCGGAATCGGTGCCACGCGCACCATGCAACAAGATCCGTCGTACGGGCTCCGCCAGCTCGCCGATGTCGCGCTCAGGGCGCTGTCCCCAGGGATCAACGATCCCACTACAGCGCAGGACGCGATCTTTCACTCGACGTCAGTGCTCGCCAACCTGCTGCACCGATCACCACCCCCCAGCGTGATCGACGGTTCCGATGGTCGACAGCTCCAGATGGAGCAACAGCCGACGCACGACCAACTCGTACACCTCACGTTCGACGAGGTCAGGCGAGCAGCGAGGAGCCAACCATTGGTCTGCGTCTACCTGCTCGAATCGCTCGAGCTTCTGCACGAGTCACTGTCACACGCCGGCCTCACGGACAGACTGCCGGTGCTCAAAGAGCAGGCCGACCTTGTGGTAGCGGGGTGTGCTGCATCGACAGAGCTTCTCGGGAGCGACGTGGCCGTTGTCGAGGAGGCCTATCGGCGACGGTTCGGACGGGAGGCGTGACACGGCGGACCGGTCCCGCCGGAATCGCGGTCAGTTGGGGCGGATGTCGTTGTACCAGCCGAGGTTGCGACAGCGATGAGTGGCAGTCCTGAGATGGTGGTGACGTGCCGGTGATGGCGTCTGAGGACGCCGGTCAATCGGCGTTGCATCGGAGCGGCGACGAGCGGGAGCAGAACGAGGGGCCATCCGAAACCAAGGCAACCCTCGAGGTGTGCCAGCCGCAGTCCCCGCTCATGGCCCGGTCGAAGTGGTCCGTCACGATCCCGCTGGGCTCAGCGTTGCCGACGCCCACGCCGAGATGACCGAACCGCTCAACCATGCGATGGATCGAGACGGACCGGACCTGTTCCAGATACGACGACGCCGCTGACGCGGTCATCACGTTGAGCGCGTCGTGGACCGACTTGCACCAATCGTCGCGATCGAGTCGGTGCACCCCGTCAGGCACAACGTCAATCATTGTCGTGCCCCGTCGCTCTGCGATTCGGGCGATCTCGTCGAGCAGTTCGTTCGTTACCCGCAAGGTCGTCGTCCTCGAAGGCGCCATGAGAGTCGCCCGCCATGGCGAT
>JBBRSC010000131.1:0-9080 GCA_038245795.1 Acidimicrobiales bacterium | reverse complement strand
CGCCGCGCCATGGCGGTCATCGCAGGTGACGGGTCGATCTACGCGCTGCTCATCCTGTTCGGCCTCAACGCCGTTGACGAGCTGGATCGCACGGGTTTCGCGATCCTCATCCCCACCATCCGCGATCACTTCGGGATGAGCGACACCGGCATCCTGTCGCTCATCACGCTCACCGCGCTCGGAGCCATCCTGTTGCAGCTCCCCATCGCAACTATGGCGGACCGATCGAACCGGATCCGGCTCGCCATCATCGGTGCCATTGCGATGGCGATCTTCTCGTTCACGACCGGTCTGGCGACGACCATCTGGATGCTGTGCATCGTTCGGGCCGGCTCGGGAATCGGCCAGGCCACCGTCGATCCAACCCACAACTCACTCCTCAGCGACTACTTCGCCGTCGATCGACGGTCCGCGGTGTTCTCATTCCATCGAGGAGCGAATGCGTTGGGAATGATCGTCGGGCCGCTGTCGGCAGGCGTGCTCGCCCACTACTTCGGCTGGCGAGCGCCGTTCCTCGTGTTCTCCATCCCGACGCTCGTGCTCGTGTTCTTGGCAACCCGCCTGAAGGAACCAGTGCGGGGCGCTCGCGAACGAGAAGCGATGGGAGCGTCCGCCGACGCCATCGCCACCGAGGAGGCTGCGCCGAGCTACGCCGAAGCGTGGCGCCTCGTCTGGAAGATCGAATCGCTCCGACGAATCTGGTACGCCATTCCGTTCCTGGCGGTGTCGGTCATCGGGTTCGTGGCGCTGGCGGCGCTCATCTACGACCGGGTGTACCACTACAACGAACTGCAGCGAGGCGTGCTGGCAGCCTTCGTCCAGTTCTTTCAGTTCTTCGGGTTGATCATCGGCGGCCGGGTCGGCACACGACGGCTACTCAAGGACCCGGCGTCGGTTTTCACGTTCCTCCGTACGGTCGCTTTCTGCGCGGCAGGGTTCGTCGCGCTGTTCGCCATCGCCCCGAACATCTATGTGGCGGTCGCGGCGCACGCCGCAGTAACGGCGTGCCTCGCCATCCTGCTACCGGGACTGTTCGGAGCTTTGAGCCTCGCCATTCCCGCCCGGGCCCGCGCCATGGGGTTCGCTGTCGCGTCCTATTGGATCATCCCGGGCCTGGCGCTCATCCCCTTCATCGGATGGGTCGGTGACCGGCTCGGTATTCGGTGGGGTGTCGCGATCATGAGCCCGGTGCTGGTGATCGGAGCGCTCATGGTCGCGAACGCCGGAAGGAACATCAAGCGTGACATCGACGATGTCTGGACGACCTCGGCGGCCCGGTCCCAGGCGTTGTTCATGCGTCGCCAGGGAAAAGCGAAGTTGCTGCTGTTGCGGGACCTCAACGTGTCCTATGGCCCGGTGCAGGTGCTCTTCGACATCACCGCCGACATCGATGAGGGTGAGGTGGTCGCGCTGCTGGGGACCAACGGCGCTGGGAAGTCGACACTCCTCAAGGCGATTTCGGGGGTTGTCGAAGCCGAATTCGGTGCGGTCATCTTCGACGGTCGCGACATCACCCATGCGCCCCCCAACGAGATCGCGTGTCTGGGTATCGCCCAGATGCCAGGAGGACGTGGGGTGTTCCCCACGCTCACGGTCAGGGAGAACCTGCGTGTCGCTGGCTGGCAACGTCGCCGCCATCACGCAGCGATCGCTGCCGACACAGCGGACATGTTGTCGACCTTCAAGGTCCTCGCTGAACGGATCGATGAGCCGGCCGCAAACCTGTCGGGTGGCCAGCAACAGATGTTGGCACTGGCGATGTCGCTACTCACCCGACCGCAACTCCTCATGATCGATGAGCTCTCGTTGGGACTCGCGCCGGTAGTGGTGGAACAACTCGCCGAACTCGTCCGCACCGTTGCTGCCGGAGGGACGACGATCATCATCGTCGAACAGTCGGTGAACGTGGCGCTGATGTTGGCGGAGCGCGCCATCTTCATGGAGAAGGGCCAGATTCGGTTCACGGGACCGACGTCGGAGCTCCTTGATCGGCCCGACATTCTGCGATCGGTGTTCCTGGGCGGGCTGAGCGGTCCGCAGGAAGGGGACGGCCACGAGGCCACAACGACGTCTTCCGAGGTGGCCCTCGGAGCGACGGACACTGGCACCGATGGCGGGGCGGATCGCGGGCTCAGCCTCGATCGGTCCGTCGTGCTGGAGACGCGTGGAGTCTGTTGCAGCTTCGGCGGAATCCGGGCCGTGGACAACATCAGCGTGTCGGTCAGCGAGCGCGAGATTGTCGGGATCATCGGACCCAATGGCGCCGGCAAAACCACATGGTTCGATGTGATCAGCGGCTTCGCCCCGACGACGTTGGGCCAGGTGCTCCTGGGACAGGTGAACGTGACCAATGCGCCGGCGGCGGCTCGGGCGCGACTGGGACTCGGACGGTCGTTTCAGGACGCCCGACTGTTCTCGTCCATGACAGTGTCGGAGGCGCTGGCCGTGGCCTACGACCGTTGGGTCGAGGTGAAGGATCCGATCAATCCGATTCTCCGTCTTCCCGCCAGCATCGACAGCGAAGCCGCCGTGTACCGCCGGGTCGATGAGCTTCTCGAGCTCTTCGGGCTGGTCGAGTACCGCAACAGTTTCATCGGCGAGCTGTCGACGGGCACCCGTCGGATCGTGGATCTGGCTGGCGTTGTTGCGCACAGCCCGACCGTGCTGCTGTTGGACGAACCGTCGTCTGGAATCGCGCAACGCGAGGCTGAGGCGTTGGGGCCCCTCATCGTCCGGCTTCGCAACGAGTTGGGATGCGCCATTGTCGTCATCGAACACGACATGGTGCTGCTGCGATCGGTGTCGGACCGGATGGTGGCGCTCGACGCCGGTTCGGTGATCTGCGACGGCACGCCCGACGAGGTGCTCACCCACCCCGTGGTGGTGTCGTCGTATCTGGGGAACACCACCGAACTCATCGAGCGCTCCGGCGCTCGATGATCCTGGGTTCTAGAGTCTGGCTTTTTCTCTGCGAATGAGAAGGGGTCACCAGGATGCTGCTGAACGGCTTCCACCACGTCGCAACGATCACCAACGACATCGATCGCCTTGTCGCGTTCTACACCGAGATGTTTGATGCGGAAGTGGTGCGCGATGGCGACGAGTTCCCCGATGGCACCGGCCCGCGTCTGACGGTCATCCACATCGGCGAACTGGCGGAGCTGAACGTCTTCAGTATCGAGGGAAACACCGAAGCCGACCGCCAGGGGCCGATGTTCGGCCGAGGTCGACTCGACCATATTGGCCTTCGTACCGGTTCCATCGACGACTTCGAGATCATCCGGGCTCGATTGATGGCGGCGGGGGCCTGCGATGACTTCGTGACCGATTTCGGTTCCGTGCTCAGCCTGTTCTTCCGCGACCCCGACGGCCTCGAAGGCGAGGTGTTGGTGGCGAACCCTGACGCAGCTCCCGGTGTGTCGAATCCGCCAGGAACTCGCGCGGCGCGCTACCCGGCGGCGTGAGTCGCGCTCGGCGGGAGAACCAACCGCGGCATCATCACACCGGACGCGTGTCGCCCACCGTCTGTGAGACGGCTCCGCCGGCGTCCAGGCATCCATCTCGCCTTGAATCACGTCACCCCGAACACCCCAGCACCTAGGGTTCGGTCTTCGTCGACCATCGGGGGGTGGCTGTGCAACCGTCAGGCTCACAGAGTTCAGATTCGCAGGGTTCGGGGAACAAGCCATCGGGTATCCGGCGATCGGGTTCCGCTGACGGCGGCTCCAAGTCGTCGACGGTGAAGAAGGCCCTGCCTGTCCTTTTGGTGGGTGTGGCGGCGATCGTTGTGGCCATCATCGTCGTCACTCGCAGCGGTGACGATACGAAGTCTGCTCCGCCGACCACGCTGGTGGTCCCAGAGGGAGTTGGCGCCGCGACCTACGCCGACATCGAGTACCCGCCAGGTGTCGTCGTCTACGACCGGGCAAAAAAGGACGGCACCGCAGATTCGATCGAGTGGGGTGCCCGCTGCGACACCTCCCGTGGCCGCCTGGCGCTCCCCTTGTTCCCACAACAGCCGTGCTTCGCGCCATTCACCGGCGACAACGTCGGCGCCACTGCCACTGGTGTCACGAAGGACACCATCAAGGTCAGCGTCTATCTGTCCCAACAGAACGATCCGGTGCTCTCGGCGGTCTATCGCCAGATCGGCAGCGACGACACCAGGGATCAGGTGTTCGAGACGTACCAGAAGTTCAACGAGATGTTCGCCAAGTACTACGAGCTCTACGGCCGCAAGGTCGTTCTGGAACGCTACGACGCCACCGGCAACATCCTCGATCCGGCGGCGGCCACGTTCGACGCCGAGACCATTGCAGCCAAGGACCCGTTCATGGTCCTGGGTGGACCGCTCCTGACGAGTGCCTTCGCGGACACCCTCGCCGCCAAGAAGGTGATGTGTGTGAGCTGCACGCCCGGCCAACCGAGCTCCTTCTACATCGATCGGGCGCCCTACGTCTGGGACATCCAGAAGAACCCGCAGCAGAACCAACAGATGGCCGCCGAATACATCGGCAAGCGGCTCCAAGGGGGACTCGCCCAGTACGCCGGGGATGCGTCGCTGAAGACGAAGGAGCGGACGTTCGGCTACATCCACGTCGAAGGATCCGACGCCAGCCAGAAGCTTGAGGACCAGTTCGTGTCCGAGCTCGCCAAATACGGAACCACGATCACCGGCAAAGTCGAGACCTACAAGTTGCCCACTGACCTGGCGACGACAGGTCGGGACATCATCACCCGCCTCAAGGATTCGGGTGTGACCTCGGTCGTGTTCTCGGGCGATCCGCTCGCCCCCCAGACGCTCACCAAGATCGCCACCGAGCAGCAGTATTTCCCTGAGTGGATCATCACCGGAACGGTGTTGGTCGACACCACAGCGTTCAGTCGGACATACGACCAGAAGCAGTGGGCGCACGCCTTCGGGGTCTCGAACCTCTTCAGCCGGGTCAATCCCGACACTGCTGGTGCGGCGTACCTGTACAAGTGGTTCTACGGCACACGTGCCCCCGCGGATCAGACCCTGGGGATTCTGGTTCCGAATCTGCAGTTCCTGTACAGCCCCCTGCAGGGTGTCGGGCCAGCGCTCACCGCTGAGAATCTGCAGAAGACGTTGTTCGTTGCGCCGGTCATTCCGTCCACGCCGATCACGCCGCAGGTGTCGTATGGCAACCGTGGGTTCTTCACCGATGCCGACTTCACGGCATTGGACGATCAGGTTGAGGTCTGGTGGGACCCGACGGCAACTGGCCAGGACGAGCTCGACCGGGCCGGGACCGGCATGTTCCAGTACGCCAACAAGGGCAAGCGCTATCTGCCCGGCCAATGGCCCACCGGCGAGCCCGCGCTGTTCGATCCGTCGACCTCGGTCACGATCTGGCCGACCCCGCCGCCGGAGGCTGCGTTGCCCACTGACTATGTCCCGCTGAAATGACCCAGGGACGCTGAAATCTCCAGAACGAGGGTTTGCCTGAGTTAGTTGGCGTCGGGGCCCTGATCCCTCAGGAACGCCTGGAGTTCGTCGGCCAGTTCGTCGCCGGTCGGCAACGGTCCCAGACCGGTGCGGAGATCACTCGAATCCCAGATCTCTTCGAGCTGGCGAACCATTGCCTGGTGCTGGCTGTTGCTCTCGACCAATTCGTTGATCTGGTGGTTCGTGGCTTCGGCCTCCAACGCCAACGCGGTGGTACTGAAGTTCAGTCCAGCGACGCGCTGAAGACCATCGATCAGCGCCATCGAGCCGGGCTGAAAAGACAGTCCGGAGATGTAGTGGGGCACCTGCGCCCAGAGCCCGAGCGAGGGTATGCCCGCTTCGTGGGCGGCCACTTCGATCGCGGTCTGGATACCGCCGGGCACCTCGACGCTGCCCCGCACGAAGCCAGTGAAGGAGTCCAGTAATTCACGACTCGGGCTGGTCATGGCCAGGTTCGTCTCGCGCGTATGGGGCACCGGCGCGGGATAAGCGCCGAGGCCGACAACCATCCGCACCCCGAGGTCGAGCGCGGTGTCGACCACCGTCGACGCGAACGCTCCCCAGGCATGGTCGGGTTCAGCCCCACTCAGTATCAGTACGTGGCGGCCCTGCTCGTCGATCCGGGCGCGCAACTCAATCGCGGGCCACGACAGCTCCGTGATGAACCCCTCGTCCAGGCTCATGATGGGACGGCGCGCGCGGTAGTCCAGCAACACGTCGGTATCGAAGTTGGCGATCAGCTCAGAATCATCGTCGGACAGGAGCGAACCAACGGCATTGGCGGCCGAATTGCCGGCGTCGATCCATCCTGGAAGGCCGAGAATCAGTACTGGTTCGTGCAACGGGGGGTGATCAAAGAGATCAACGAGTTCAGACATCAGCGATCGACGATACCGGTGGTGGCGTCCTCGGCCGACGCGGCGAGGGATTCGACCATATCTGCGAAGCCCTGCACCTGACGCTGATCAACGTCGGCGCCCATGGCGCCGCCGGCGTAACGGGCATAGACCCCGGCAATGATGCAGGTCAGCTTCCAGTACCCGAACGCAATGTAGAAGTCGATGGCGGTCAGGTCCAGCCCCGAGGCTTTCCCGTACCGCTCCAGTACCTCGGCACGTCGAAGGAAGCCCTCCAACGCTGTCGGCGAGGCCTGGGGGAGCGCCGATGGAACATCGGGATCGGTCCAATACACGCACAGCAAACCGACGTCGGCGAGCGGGTCGCCGAGGGTGCAGATCTCCCAATCCAACACGGCGCAGATGTTGCCAGCGTCGTCCAACATGCAGTTGTCGAGGCGATAGTCGCCGTGGACGATGGCGACGGCCTGCTGCGGCGGGATCTGCGCGCTCAACGCCTCGAAGACCCGATCCACCGCCGGAAAGTCCATTCCCGGAGCGTGTTCCTTGGACCGTTGGTACTGCGAATACCAGCGTTTGAGCTGACGTTCGATGTAGCCGTCATGGCGTCCGAGGTCACTGAGGCCGACCGAGTCGATGTCGACAGCATGGATGGCGGCCAGCACATCGACGATGGACTCGGCGGCTCGGCGACGTACGGCAACATCGAGTTGTTGCGCGGTCGGCAGATCGCGGACGACGGTGCCGTCCACGAAGTCCATGACGTAGAAGGGCGCGCCGTTGACGGCGAGGTCGTCGCAGAACCCCAGCGCTGGCGCGACGGGGACCTCCGTCGATTGCAAGGCGGAGATGATCCGATGTTCGCGGGCCATGTCGTGGGCGGTGGCGAGAACCTGGCCCAACGGGGGGCGACGGAGCACGGTGTGGCGACCGTCGGCGTCGATGACCCCGAAGGTGAGGTTGGAATGACCGCCGGCGATGAGGGAGAACTCGAGGGGCGCGGCGGTGGGGCGGATGTTCTCCAGGTACCAGGACGTGACGAGTTCTGTGTCAATGCCCTCGATGGTCGATTCCCCCACGCTGTCCTCCTGCGGTCAAGAGAGGAAGCTACCCGTCGATGCACCATGCGAGCGAGCCCCCGTTCCCGGGGCGCCCCCGTCTCGCCTACCGTGAAGCGGTCGTGAACCCCCGTCCACAGGAGACCCGCCATGGCTGACCTCGTCGTCAAGAACGTGACCGATGCGTCGTTTGCCGAAGACGTACTGGACCGTTCCGAGACCGTGCCGATCATTGTGGATCTGTGGGCGCCGTGGTGCGGGCCGTGCCGCACACTCGGTCCGATCATTGAGTCGATTGTCGCCGGGACCGACGGTGCGGTCGAGCTGGTCAAGATCAACGTCGACGAAAATCCCCGATCGAGCCAGACGTTCCAGATCCAATCGATCCCTGCGGTCTATGCGGTGGTCGGGCGCAAGATCGTCGACGGCTTCATCGGCGCGCAACCTGAGTTCCAGATCCGCCAGTTCATCGAACGGATCATGCCGGGGCCCTCGGAGCTGGATCTCATGCTCGAACGGGCCGACGAGACCGAACTACGCACGTGGCTGGAGGCGAACCCTGGTGATGAAGCGGTGGTCTGCGCCGTCGCTGAGATGGCGGCCATCGACGGGCGCACCGATGAGGCGTTGGCGCTCTTGGGTCGCATTCCGCCGTCGGCAGAAACGCGTCGGATCGCGGCGATCGCCCGCCAGGGTCTCGCCGAACTCGATGGTGTCGAGGCCCGACTCGATGCCCTGCTGTCGACAGTGAAATTGTCGCCGGAGGACCGCCAGAGCTTTCTGGATCTGTTGGAGCTGATGGGACCTGATGATGAGCGGACCGCCGCCTATCGTCGCCGTCTGACCACCGCCCTGTACTGAGTCCGGCCCCCGAGTAACGTCTGGCCTCCGGCGGGTTCCGCCGAGTTCTTCCGCTTCCCCCACCAGTCCTGATGACGGTGGAGGACCGCGTACATGAACCCTCTCGAGTCGGCGCCTGATCGGCGACCGAAGCATCTACGGCCCACGCTGGCGCCGCCACTGACGCCGCGGCCACCCGCGGCGGCAGCAATGACGCCGCCGCTAGCGGCGACTTCACCGCCAGTGCAGTCGTCGTTGGCCGTGGACGATCCGATGGATCGGTTCCTCCGACCCCCGGCTTCCCCCCGCGAACGGGCGGCCAGAATCCTCGGCGGGCTCCGTTCCGAACGCCCGGGTGGTCCTTCACTCTCGGTGCGGTGGACGTCGTCGCTGGTGGTGCTGGGCGTGGTCACCGCGGGGTTCGTTGGATGGTGGGCGCTGTCATCGCAGCGAGCGCCTGTGGAACTCAGCCTGCCTCGTGCTGTGTCGGGGAGTTCGGCGACCCCCGGTGCGACCAACGCGGCCGGCAATGTATCCGGCTCGGATGCCTCGTCGACCATTGCGGTGTCACCGAGCTCGACAACAACTGCTCCAACACGGTCGGTCGTGCACGTCGCTGGCGCGGTCGTTCGTCCCGGCATCGTCGACCTCGCCACTGGCAGCCGGGTCGCCGACGCCGTCGCCGCCGCCGGGGGCCTGAGTTCCGATGCCGACCTCGACCGCATCAATCTGGCATCGGTCGTCGACGACGGATCTCGTGTCTACGTACTCCGGCGGGGCGAACCGGATGTCCCAACGGCGGCTGCTCCGACACCCGGAGTGATCGCCGCCGGATCGTCGCCTGTGGGTGGGTCT
>JBBRSC010000130.1:0-9131 GCA_038245795.1 Acidimicrobiales bacterium | reverse complement strand
TACGACGTGCTCGTCAGCGACTACGTGGTGTTCACCGAAGCAACGCTTCCCACGGCACCGCCCGCCAAGGGCGCCACACCGGCCGCCGATGCGACGATCGAGGAGAGCAACTGATGAAGGACGCACACGACGTCATCCTGCGCCCAGTTGTCTCGGAGAAGTCCTACGGCCTCATCGAGCAGAAGGTCTACACATTCGTCGTTCCCCGCAGCGCCTCGAAGCCCGAGATCCGCGACGCCGTCGAACGAATCTGGCCGAACGTCAAGGTCAAGAACGTCAACACGCTGAACCGCAAAGGCAAGACCAAGCGGGACCGCAAAAAGGGCACCGGCGTAAAGCTGCCCGACCACAAGCACGCAATCGTCACCCTCGCCGCTGATTCGGCTGAGATCGAAATCTTCCCGGCCGGCTGAGAGAGAACTGGATCATGGCACTCAGAAAACGCAAGCCCACCAGCCCGGGACGTCGGTTCCAGACGGTCTCGGACTTCGCCGAGATCACCTCGACGACGCCCGAGAAGTCGCTGCTCGTCTCCAAGCACTCAACCGGTGGACGCAACTCCTACGGCCGCAAGACTGCTCGCCATCGCGGTGGCGGACACAAGCAGCAGTACCGCATCATCGACTTCAAACGTCGCAAGGATGGCGTGCCCGCCAAGGTTGCAACCATCGAATACGACCCGAACCGGACATGTCGTATTGCGCTCCTGCACTATCTGGACGGCGAGAAGCGTTACATCCTCGCCCCCAAAGATCTCAATGTCGGCGACACCGTCACCTCGGGACAAGGTTCTGACATTCGGCCCGGCAACGCGATGCCAATGCGATACATCCCCGTCGGCACAGTTGTGCACAACGTCGAACTCAAACCGGGTGGCGGCGGCAAGATGGCCCGCTCCGCAGGCTCCAGCGTGCAGCTCGTTGCGAAGGAAGGCGACTTTGCGACGCTGCGCCTGCCGAGCACCGAGATGCGCCGGGTTCCGATCGATTGCATCGCCACGGTTGGCGAGGTCGGCAACTCCGAGCACGAGCTCATCAAGATCGGCAAGGCTGGTCGCAATCGCTGGAAGGGCGTCAAGCCCCAGACCCGCGGTGTGGCCATGAACCCCGTCGACCATCCCCATGGTGGTGGCGAAGGCAAGACCTCGGGTGGTCGTCACCCGGTGTCGCCCTGGGGCAAGCCCGAGGGCCGTACCCGTGACAAGACCAAGCCGTCCCAGCAACTCATCGTCCGTCGTCGCCGGACCCGTGGTTCACGGCGATAAGGGAGAGAACTCATGCCTCGTAGCCTCAAAAAAGGTCCATTCGTCGACGACCATCTGCTCAAGAAGGTTGACGCCCAGAACGAAGCCGGCACCAAGACCGTCATCAAGACATGGTCACGCCGCTCCACCATCATCCCAGACATGGTCGGCCACACCATTGCCGTCCACGACGGCCGCAAGCATGTCCCGGTCTACGTGACCGAGTCGATGGTCGGCCACAAGCACGGCGAGTTCGCGCCGACGCGGACCTTCAAGTTCCACGCTGGTCAAGAGAAGGGCGGTCGACGCTGATGACCGGCCCCAAAACCAACGAGCGGCCCGGCGTCCGAGCACATCTCGGCAGCGGAGGCTTCTCGGCCTACAAGGCGCGTGAGGTTCTCGATCTCATCCGCAACAAGCCGATCGCTGAAGCGCGCGGCATCCTCGAGCTGACCCAGCGTCAGTGTTCCGAGCCGATCTTGAAGTTGCTCGACTCGGCAGTCGCCAACGCCGGCAACAACAACGACATCCCCGCTGACGAGCTCTTCGTCTCCGCGTGCTACGCCGACGAGGGCACAACGCTCCGGCGGTTCCGTCCTCGTGCCAAGGGCCGAGGCACCCGGACCCGGAAGCGCACCTGCAAGATCACGATCATCGTGAGCCGACTCACCCAGGAAGATCTCGATCGCATGCGCGAGCGGAATTCCCGTCGTGGTGTGGCGCCGGCCGACGTTGCAGCATCGCGTGCCAAACGTGTTGCTCGGAGTCGTCGATCGGGTGAGGCCGCAGCTGCGGCTGAAGCCGAGGCAGAAGCCGCCATCGAGAGTCTCGAAACCAGCGAGACCACCGAGAACGTGATCACCGAGACCGAGGCCACCGAGGCCGCGTCGCTCGACACCGAAGACACTGGGGCCATCGAGCCCGAGGCGGCCGTTGAGGTCGAGGAAGAGGACAGCGTGGCTGACGACACCGAAGCGACAGAGACCGACGACCCGACGACCGAAACCAAGGACGCCTGATGGGCCAGAAAGTCAATCCGTACGGCTTCCGGCTCGGAATCACCACTGACTGGAAGTCTCGGTGGTTTGCCGACCGCCAGGAGTATGTCGACTACGTGATCGAGGACTGCCGCATTCGCGAGCTGATCATGGGATTCACCTACATGAATCGCAAGGATCCTGAGGTCATGATTCGCTCCCCACTCGGCGGAGTTGCAGCCATCAGCCGCATCGAGGTCGAGCGCACCCGCGATCGCTTGCGCATCGATGTCCATACCGCCCGTCCGGGCATGGTCATCGGTCGTCGCGGCGCTACTGCCGATCGCCTCCGTGCTGCGTTGACCAAGCTCACCGGCAACGCCAAGGTGCAGCTCAACATCCAGGAGATCAAGCAGCCCGAGCTCGACGCCGCGCTGATCGCCCAGGGTGTCGCCGATCAGCTGACGGGGCGTGTCGCGTTCCGTCGTGCGATTAAGCGCGCCATCCAGAATGCCCAGAAGGCTGGTGCCCAGGGCATCAAGGTTCAGTGTTCGGGCCGCCTCGGCGGCGCCGAGATGAGCCGGTCCGAGCAGTACCGCGAGGGTCGCGTGCCATTGCACACGCTGCGAGCGGACATCGACTACGGCTTCCGCGAGGCCGCCACCACCTACGGCCGAATCGGCGTGAAGGTGTGGATCTACAAAGGCAACATCCTTCCGTACAAGCCCCAAACCGATGATCGTGCGTTGCGCGAAGCCGCCATGGCGGTGGGCGATCCGTCCGGCGAGCCCCGCAAGGTCGTGTCATCCGCCGCCAAGCGTCGGGTCGACGAGCGGGCTGCCGCAGCACCTGATGATATCGACGACACCACACCACTCATCAAGGAAGCCGATCCCGACTTCGAACGCCTCCTGGCCGAAGAAGAAGAGATCGAGCGCTCCACCCGTGCGCCGCACGAAACCCCTCACTTCCGTCCCGGGGATGGTGACTGATCATGTTGATGCCTCGCAAAGTTGCGCACCGCAAACAGCACCGCGGCCGCATGACCGGAAACGCCAAGGGTGGCACCAACGTCACCTTCGGCCAGTACGGCATTCAGGCGCTCGAGCCCGGGTGGATCACCGCCCGCCAGATCGAAGCAGCCCGTATCGCCATGACCCGCCACATCAAGCGCGGCGGCAAGGTCTGGATCAACATCTTCCCGGACAAGCCCGTCACCCAGAAGCCCGCCGAGACCCGAATGGGTTCCGGCAAGGGCAACCCTGAGCGCTGGGTCGCCGTGGTCCGACCGGGCCGAATCCTGTTCGAATTGTCATACCCGGACGAAGAGACCGCTCGTGGCGCGCTGAATCGTGCGATTCAGAAGCTGCCGATCAAGGCGCGGATCATCAAGCGGGAAGAGGGTTTCTGATGGCGAAGACCACCGTCCACGATTTGAGCGACGACGAACTCGTCACCGAGGTCTCCCGCGCCCGCGCCGCGCTGTTCGATAGCCGTTTCGGCCTGGCGACCGGATCGCTGGAGAACCACAGCCAGATCAAGAAATGGAAGCAGACCATCGCCCGCATCGAGACCGAGCTCCGTGAGCGCGAGATCGCCGCGGCTGAAGCTGCCGAAGGGAAGGCGTCATGACTGACACCGAGACCGCTCCTAGCGAGCGCAACGTCCGCAAGATTCGAGAGGGCATCGTCACCTCGAACGCCATGGACAAGACCGCCATCGTCACGGTGACCGACCGTGTCCGGCACAAGAAGTACTCCAAGACGCTGCAGCGGACCACCCGCCTGTACGTGCACGATGAGACCAATGATCTCAACGTGGGCGATCGGGTTCGTGTCGCCGAGACCCGCCCGCTGTCGAAGCTCAAGCGCTGGCGCATCATTGAAGTGTTGGAGCGTGCGCGATGATCCAGCAAGAATCCCGACTCCGCGTGGCCGACAACTCAGGCGCCCGCGAGGTGCTGTGTATCAAGGTTCTCGGCGGCTCACGCCGACGATATGCCTCCATTGGCGACGTCTTTGTTGCCACCGTGAAGGATGCGCTGCCCGGCGCTGCCGTGAAGAAGGGCGACGTCGTCAAGTGCGTAGTCGTCCGGGTGAAGAAGGAGAAGCGTCGCGCTGACGGCTCCTACATCCGCTTCGACGAGAACGCCGCCGTGTTGATCAACGATGCCCGCCAGCCGCGTGGTACCCGCATTTTCGGCCCGGTGGGTCGCGAGCTTCGTGAGAAGAAGTTCATGCGCAGCGTGTCGCTGGCCCCGGAGGTCTTGTGATGAAGATCCGTAAGGGTGACACCGTCGTGGTGTTGGCCGGCAAGGACAAAGGGCGCAAGGGCGAAGTCATTCGCTCCCTGCCCAAGGACGGCAAGGTCATCGTCTCTGGCATCAACGTTGCCAAGAAGCACCAGAAGCCAACCCGCGCCATGCAGCAGGGAGGCATCCTGGACAAGCCGATGCCGATCGACGTGTCGAACGTCGCTCTCCTCGATGGTGGCTCGGCGACCCGTGTCGGGTACTCCACCGACACCAAGGGCGCCAAGGTTCGCATCGGTCGCAAGAGTGGAGGTCAGCTGTGAGCACCGACACCAAGATGGTTCCGCGACTCAAGCAGAAGTACAACGACGAGGTCCGCTCCCAGCTCCACACGGAGCTCGGTTTCTCCAGCGTCATGCAGGTGCCTCGGCTCGAGAAGATCGTGATCAACGTCGGCTGTGGTGGCGCCACCGAGAACCGCCACCTCATCGACAAGGTGATCACCGAGATCTCCACGATCAGTGGTCAGAAGCCAATCGTGACCAAGGCCAAGAAGTCGATTGCTGGTTTCAAGCTCCGTGAAGGCAATGCGATCGGCGTCAAAGTGACGCTCCGCGGCGACAACATGTGGGAATTCTTCGATCGCCTGATCACGCTGGCGATCCCCCGTATCCGTGACTTCCGGGGACTCAACCCCAAGAGTTTCGACGGCTGCGGCAACTACACGTTCGGCGTCACCGAGCAGCTCATCTTTCCGGAGATCAGCTACGACCAGGTCGACTCCGCTCGTGGCATGGACATCACGTTCGTGACCACCGCACAGACCAACGCCGAGGGCAGAGCCCTGCTCGACGCATTCCACTTCCCGT
The DNA here is from genome assembly GCA_038245795.1 of Acidimicrobiales bacterium. Lineage (GTDB taxonomy): Bacteria > Actinomycetota > Acidimicrobiia > Acidimicrobiales > Microtrichaceae > JBBRSC01. Next base: position 3,791 of record JBBRSC010000130.1, on the reverse strand, counting down.
TCCGACGCGAGGCGCAGTAATGGCAACCAAGGCACTCAAAGAAAAGCAACAGAAGAAGCCGAAGTTCAAGGTGAGGGGATACACGCGCTGTCAGCGATGTGGTCGTCCTCGTGCGGTGCTCCGCAAGTTCGGACTCTGCCGGATCTGCTTCCGAGAACTTGCTCACGCCGGCGATCTGCCCGGTGTGACCAAGGCCAGCTGGTAACGGGAGGAATTGTCCAATGACCATGACCGATCCCATCGCCGACATGCTGACTCGGATCCGCAACGCGAACACCGCGATGCACGACGACGTCACCATGCCCAGCTCGAAGCTGAAGGAATCCCTTGCGGAGCTCCTCAAAGCGGAGGGCTACATCAGCGGTTTCACCATCGCTGACGTCCCCGGGCGCCCCTCGAAGGCGCTTCACATTCAACTGAAGTACAGCCCAGACCGTCGTCGGGTGATCTCCGGTATCAAGCGGGTCAGCAAGCCTGGCCTGCGCGTGTACGCCAAGACCTCTGAGATCCATCGGGTTCTCGGCGGTCTCGGTATCGCTGTCCTGTCCACCAGTCAGGGGCTCATGACCGACCGCGAAGCGCGCAAGCGCAAAGTCGGCGGCGAAATCCTCTGTCACGTCTGGTGAGGAGCAACTGATGTCACGTATTGGCAAAGCCCCCATTCCTGTTCCGTCCGGTGTCGAAGTTTCGATCTCCGACGGTGCCGTCATGGTCAAAGGCCCTAAGGGTCAACTCAGCCGCACCATCCCTGGCGCCATCACGGTGCGACTCGACGAGGGCACTGTCTTCGTCGAACGTCCCGATGACGAGCGGGAGAACCGCGCGCTGCACGGCATGTTCCGTTCACTGGTCAACAACATGGTGACCGGCGTGACCGACGGGTTCCGCAAGGATCTCGACATCGTGGGCGTCGGCTATCGGGCCGCCGCTACGGGGTCGAACAAGCTCGACATGTCGCTCGGTTTCAGTCATCCCGTGGTGGTGAATGCGCCCGACGGCATTTCCTTCGTCGTCCCCCAACCCACCCGCATCGAGGTGCACGGGATCGACAAACAACTCGTCGGCCAGGTTGCGGCCGACATCCGGTCACTGCGCAAGCCGGAGCCCTACAAGGGTAAGGGCGTGCGGTACGTGGACGAACGTGTCCGCCGCAAGGCCGGAAAGGCTGGCAAGTAGCAATGAGCGACAAGTCAAAGATCAAGCGCGAGGCGCGTCTTCGCCGCCATCGCCGGGTTCGCAAGAATGTCCGGGGAACCGAACAGCGTCCCCGTCTGGCCGTCTTCCGGTCCAACCGCCACATCGTGGCGCAGGTCATCGACGACGTGGCAGGCCGCACGCTGGCCGCTGCGTCGTCCCACGAATCCGACATTGACGGTGGCGCCACAGTGGCGGCAGCGACCCAGGTCGGAACCAAACTCGCCGAACGGGCGAAGGCGGTCGGCGTCGACGCCGTGGTCTTCGATCGCGGCGGCAACGTCTATCACGGCAGGGTCGCGGCGCTTGCTGACGCCGCCCGCGAAGCAGGACTGGAGTTCTGATGGCATCGAACGAAAATGCCGAGCTGCGCGACTCACGCGTGATCAACATCAATCGAGTGGCCAAGGTCGTCAAGGGTGGCCGTCGCTTCTCCTTCACGGCGTTGGTCGTGATCGGTGATGGTCATGGTCGGGTCGGTCTGGGCTACGGCAAGGCCAAGGAAGTTCCCCTGGCGATCCAGAAAGGCACCGAAGAAGCTCGCAAGAACCTCTTCGAGGTTCCGCTGGCCGGGTCCACGATTATCCATCCGATCATCGGACAGCTCGGTGCGGGTCGGGTGCTATTGCAGCCGGCGGCGCCGGGTACCGGGGTCATCGCTGGTGGCGCGGCTCGTGCCATCCTCGAAGAGGCTGGCATCCAGGACGTGCTCTGCAAGTCGCTCGGATCGTCGAACTACATCAACGTTGCACGGGCGACCATCAACGGGTTGCAGAATCTACGTCGTCCCGACGACATCGCCCGTCTGCGTGGTCTCGATCCTGAGGAATTCGTTCCCCGCGGTCTGCTCACTGCCTATCGTGAGTCCCAGCGTGGACCAACACCTGAACCCTTCGAGGTGAAGTGATGGCCAAGATCAAAGTGACACAGGTCCGCTCCGCCATCGGCACCAAGCCCAAGCAGCGCGGGACACTCCGTGCGCTCGGTCTGGGCCGCATCGGCAAGAGTCGGGTGCACGAAGACACACCGGATGCACGTGGTCAGATCCACAAGGTTCCGCATCTGGTCAAGGTTGAAGAGGTGAACGAGTGAAGGTCCACGATCTCAAGCCGGCTCCCGGCTCCAAGAAGAAGGCCAAACGCGTCGGTCGCGGTATCGGCGGCAAGGGTGGCAAGACTGCCGGTCGCGGCACCAAAGGCCAGAACTCGCGTTCCGGCGGTGGCGTCCGTGTCGGGTTCGAGGGCGGCCAGCTGCCCCTCGCCATGCGCCTCCCGAAGCTGCGCGGCTTCACCAATCCCTTCCGTGTCGAGTACCAGGCAATCAACCTCGACACCATCGAGGAATGTGGCCTCGACGAGATCACACCCCAGGCGTTGCTCGCCAAAGGGCTTGTCTCCAAGGGTGCGCTCGTCAAGGTCCTCGGTCGTGGGGAGCTGACGAGAAAGGTGAGCGTCAAGGTCCACGCGTACTCAGCTTCGGCCGAGGCGGCCATCACCGCCGCCGGCGGAACCGTCGAGCGACTCGACCTGCCCTTCAAGGTCCGTCCAGCCTTCCACGGAAGCGCTCACACGAATCGCTAGGCCCGACGTCCGCGTGGACGTCGAACCTGCAGTACCGTTCGGGGGCGTCGAGAGCCCTCGAGTCCGTTCGGAATACAGATCTCCCGGGGGAGAACAACCGTGCTGAAGTCCATTCGCAACGTGGTCAAGGTCACGGAGCTGAGAAACAAGATCCTCTTCACGATCTTCATCCTCGTCATCTATCGCCTGGGGTCCTACATCCCGGCCCCCGGCATTGACCAGAACGCGGTCAACGCCATCAAAGACTCCGCGAAAGAGGGCGGGGTTCTGGCCTTCCTGCAGCTCTTCAGCGGCAAGGCGCTCACCCAGTTCGCAGTCTTCGCGCTGGGGATCATGCCCTACATCACCAGCTCGATCATCATGCAGATCCTGACTGTGGTCATCCCCAAGCTCCAACAGTGGCAGGAGCAGGGAGCTGTCGGCCAACGCAAGATCACACAGTGGACGCGTTATCTGACCATTGCCATTGCAGTGATCCAGTCCACCGGGTTGGTGTACCTGTTCCACAACGGCGGTTTCGCCGGGGCGGGCAACAACCAGGACATCGTGCCGAACTTCGGCGTGTTCCGCGTGCTGCTCATCGTGACCACGCTGACCGCCGGGACGGCGCTCTTGATGTGGATGGGTGAAGCCATCACCCAGCGAGGCATCGGCAACGGCATGTCGCTGATCATTTTCTCGTCCGTGGTCTCGGCGCTCCCCTCGACCGGAGCCCAGGTCAAGGCGCAGGAAGGCTGGAGCGGCGTGGCGTTGGTGCTCTCGCTGATGATCCTCATGTTGGTGCTGATCGTCTTCATCGAGCAGGGTCAGCGACGGATTCCTGTGCAGTTCGCAAAGCGGGTGGTCGGCAAGCGCATGTATGGCGGTCAGAGCACCTACATCCCGCTCAAGGTCAACATGAGTGGCGTTATCCCCATCATCTTTGCTTCGGCCGTGCTCAACCTGCCGGTGCTGCTCAGCCAGGTGCTGCCACAGGACACCAGTTGTGGCAAAGGCGTCACTACGTGGATCGACGAC
>JBBRSC010000129.1:0-9297 GCA_038245795.1 Acidimicrobiales bacterium | reverse complement strand
CAGATAGCTCGGGTAGTCGTGGTCGGGTGCCAGGAACGACCCCGTGGCAACGCCGGGGTAGTCGTTGATGATGTGCTCGTGGCACACGGTGGGCGACGAGCAGTGATGCATGATGATTCGCCACGTCATGGCACTGGCTGGCAATGGCTGACCGTTGGCCCCGGTTGCAACACCTGAGAAGTTCACGGGGTCACCGACAGCCCAGGTGAAGGTCGGTGCTGGGCTGGTGATGACGGCTGACGGACCGGTGGGCTGCAGACCCACTCCGGCCAATGCCACCGTGACCGGAGGCTGTGCGCCAGCCGGGTCGACAACGAAGTTGGCATTCGCCGCACCGAGGGCTGTCGGTTGAAAGCGGATCGACTGCGTCACGGTCTGGCCGGGGGCGACGATCGATCCAGCGGTCAATGACGTCGTTGGTTGAAACGGTGATGTGGGCGGGGTCACGGTTCCGACGACGACGGGTTGCTGGCCGATGTTGCGCCAGGTGAACGAGTTGTTCGCCGACCGACCGACCTCGACCTGGCCGAAGTCGACGAAGTTGGTGGACGGGACCAGGTTGCCGGCCGTCAGCGGTGGGGTGGAGACCGAGACGTTGCATGCTGAGTGTGCATCGGCCAGGCCACCGGTGCCAGCGGTGAACCCGATCCGCACAGTTGGCGGCAGCGTGATGTTGGTGTCGATGGCTTCGGTTCCGGCCACGAAGACCCGCAGGCGTCCGGCCGTCACCACCACGTCGACGTGGGTTGTGGCGTTTCGGAGGGTGGGTATTGCGCTGTCGGTCACGAAATACTGGAGGGTCCCCGGTGTCGTGCTGGTGGCAACGCCCACAAAGTTGGCCGACGGTTCACCGACTCCTTGATAGGTGTCGAGGGTGACGGCCACTCCGGGGAGCCCGCCGAAGCCCAGCTGTCCGCCGTTGCCACCGTTCACGGATGTCGGCTGCGAGCCGTCGATGATGGAGAAGGTCATCCCGTCGGCGCCGGTTCCAGGGCCGATGACGGTGTCAAATGAGGCCGTGATCGACGATGACGGAATGGTCGCGTTCAACCAGGCATTGGCCGAGGCGTACTGGGTGGTCGCTGCGTTGAGAAGCACACCGCAGGCGTTGAAGGTCGCGCCACCGTTGGCAGTCCAGGCCGCGGCGCCCGGAGGCGGGAGCTGAGTCTGCGCGGTGCCGACGCTGACGACGGCGCGCGCGATCGTGGTGGCCCCACTTGGGTCGCGAGCTTGCACCGCCGGTGTGAAGACACCGGCCGTCGGATACGTGGCAGTCACGGTGGGACCGGTGCCGTTGTCGAACTTGCCGTCGTCGTTGGTGTCCCACGCGAAGGTCACGGGGTCATTGTCCGGGTCGGTGGCGGTCGCCGTGAACGTGGTGGTGAGCGGCGCCAGGCCACTGGTCGAGGTGGCCGACACGCTCACGACGGGCGCCTTGTTGCCTCCCACGTAGGAGATGCGGCGCAGCGTCCCCTCGATGATCTCCAGGTAGAAGAGATCCCCGTTGGGTCCGGTCTCGAGTTCGACGGGACTCTTGGCGTCGCTGGCAAACAACTTCGTCGTGGACGGATCGGGTCGTCCGGTCAGCGGATCGGGTGACACTGACCAGATGCACTGGCGGGCGAAGTCGGCGAAGAACATCGCGCCGTGATACTCCGCGGGATACGACGTACCGCTGTAGAAGGCGAGGCCCGTTGGGGCCGAACTCCCGGAGGGGCAGCCATCTCCGTTCACCACCGGATCGGTGTGGTTGTAGGTGAGGATCGGCGCCGTGACCGCGCCGGGACGCGAGTACAACGATGTACAGATCGGGAGGTTGGCGGAGCTGTACGCCGCTTGCGGCTGAACTCCCTCGTAACACGGCCATCCGAAGTTGTTGGCGTTGTTGGCGGGCACGGCGGTGACGTCGTTGATGCGGTTGATCTCTTCAACGGAACCCCAGCCGATGTCGGTCGTGTACAGCTCGTTGGTGCCGGGGCGGAAGGTGAAGCGGTAAGGATTGCGCAGCCCGTATGCCAGGACCTTCTTCTTGTTCAGATCGGCGCTGCCGATATAGGGATTGCCGGCCCGCCCGGCGCCAGTCTGGGGATCGATGCGGATGATGGTGCCATTCAGCGCGGTCGGATCGTTGGGGGTCTCGATGTCTTGGGAGCGCAATACGCCGCCTTCGACCACCCCGCCGGGACCAACGGGGTCGTTGCACTGATTGCCGCCGACGCCCTGGCCGGTATCGCCGAAGGTGAAGCTGGCCCCATCTCCACCGCCGGCGTACAACGCACCGTCGGGACCGAAGGCCAGGTCGCCGATGGAGTGGCTCGGATACATCGCGCACCAGTCCTCGACGAGGACCTGCTCGTTGGTGGCGGTGTTCCCGGCCAGGGTCAGGCGCGACACACGCGCCGACACGACGCACCCGGTGGTGCTGGATTGGGGCTCGGGGCATGTATCGCTGTCGGTATTCGGGGTTCCCCACAACGGCGCCGGGGCTGCCGAGCCGAGCTGGTGGTCGTAGGTGTAGGAGACATAGACGTAGGGCTGAGCGGGGAACTGCGGGTCGAGGGCGAGGCCCAGCAAGCCACGATCCCAGTAGCTGTTGACCTTGGTCCGCAGATCGATGACGACGTCGGCCGACGGGTCATTGAGGCTATCGAACGCCTTGAGAACGCCGCGCTTCTCGGTCACGAAAACTCGTCCGTCGGACGCGAACTCCACGTTCGTCGGCAGATTGAGTCCCGACAGCGTGACGGTGTCTTGGAAGCCCTGCGGAACGGTCGCAGCGCTGGCGACGTCGGCGGTCAGTAGCAGCGTCGGGCACAGGGCGCCGAGAACGGCGATCGTGACGATGCTGACGATTCGGCGAAGTCGGCTCGCGCCGAGCTGGGAACTTCTTTGTGGCTTCATTGTGCTGGTGCTTCCAGGAGGGTCGAGTCGGAGATCTCGACAGCGGGGGTTCGGCCGGTGTGGTCGACTTTGTAGACGGTGACTTCGTTGGGTCCCTCGCCGAACGTGGCGGCGATGGTGGAATGACTCAGAATTTCGCGCAGTTTGGGGAGCTGCACATCGGTGGGGAGCGGCGGAAAGGCCAGATAGTCGACGCTCTGCCAACCATCAGCGAGCTTCACACCGCTGTCGAGGTCGATCTTGTAGAACCACACGACGTTCGTCTGTGGCCATCCGGCATCGACGAGATCCAACCAGAGCGCGTCGTCGACGACGACGGTGTCCTCGGGTTTCGCATTGGTGAGGAGCCACTGCTGCGCGCCGGACATGGCGCGGTCCTGGTTGTCGCGCAGGAGGCTGACGAACGAAGGAGTCCACAGGGCGGATGCCACGAGCAAGGAGGCCAGACCAACCGCCAGGAGGATTTCGGGACGATGTGGGCGAACCCCGGCGATCATCGACAGGAGTCCGACGCAGGCGAGGGCCAAGAACGGCATGAGTTGAACCATCGATGGGTAGGGGAGGTAGCCGCCGCGGAACATGGCGAGGGCTGGGATCAGCATCACGACCATGACGGGACGCCAGCGCGGCAACTTCCACACGAGCACGAGCGCCGCAAGCAGACCGAGGACGGGAAGCACCGGGTCCATCCCGAGCCACAGCCTCAACAGACCGTAGGCACCGCTGTGAGGATCCAGAAGAAATCCGCTGCCATCGCGTCCGCCCAGTTGGTAGCGGACGGCATCCCAGAGCGAAACGTGCCCGGCGCCGGGGAACATCTCGCCTCGCAGCAGAGCGAAGAGTGGGTACGAGGCAATGCCGATGGCGGCAGTACCGATGCTGACCGCGGCGCAGAAGCGCCGATTGTGATGCGATGATTCCCGCAACAGCAGCCACGCCCACCCGATACTGCTGAGCAGGAACGTCTCCTTGGACAGCACGCACATGGCGAAGCACGCGCCGGACGCGGCCGCGGTGGCGATGGACCGCTTGGGTGACATGGCCAGGACGCAGGCGCCGAGGAGCCAGGCCAGCGCGATGTTGTCGAGGAACACCATGCGTGAGAACGCGAGTGCGAGTGGCGAGAGGCCGAAGAGCAGCACCGCCGCCGCCGACAACCCTCGACTCAGCGATAGGCGCCGGGCGAGCACGAACAGCAGCGCGGCGGTCACCAACTTGACCAACAACATGGCGAAGCGGCCAGTGCCGACGGCGTTGGGGGCGGCGTCGAATGGGTTGGTGATGGCGGTCACTGCGCCGAGCTGGATCCATCCCGCGGGCGGGTGGTCGTACCAGTAGGTGTAGTGGGCGAGCTCGCCGTTGTTGGTGGCCCAGGCCTGGGCAACATAGGTGCCCTCGTCGTCGAATCTGGCGGGGGCGCTGTACATGCCCCACGCGTGGGCGCCACCGATGACGATGAGGACCGCGGTGAGAATGATGAGGTCTCGCCGATGTTCTCGGGCGAATTCACCCAGCCGGCGACGAGCGGATCGCCAGATCGGATCGCTGGTCGTCGTCGTCATTGCGCCGTCGGGCCGGGTAATGACCCGATCGGGACCGACGGCTTCGCGTTGGAATTGAGTAACGGTCATGTTCCTGACCTACCGATCGCTCGCGGCGAGGGCGGGTTCGTCGATCGGCTCGCTGTCGGCGGCATAGTCCGACCGCGCAGCCTCACGTAGATCGATGACGACCGCGTCGCCGTCGACCACCGGTTGACGATGGTGGCCCTCGTGTCGGGTCTTCTCCCATGTACGGTCGCCCCGACGCTCGCGCCACATGGCGCGCCCGGCTGCGTACCCCAGCATCAGGTGATACGGCAGGAAGCCGATGACGATCCAGATGTAGGTTTTGAGGGGAACGTTGATCTCGAACATCTTGGAGAACTCGCGCAGGCCGGCGAGTTCGATGCAGATCGAGAGGAGCGTGATGGCTGCGGGAATGAACGCGAAGAGTGCCAACGCGATGGGGATGTCGGCCCACACAGCGAAGATGATTTGTGCGATCGCCACCACGATTCCGGCAGCTTGGATGAAGGGCATGGCCAACATCAGCCGGGCGCTGGCTCGTTTGGATCCGTGGGGGAGTGCCCGCCACGCTCCCTTCCGGAGCACTTGCAGAAATCCCTGATCCCAGCGCGTTCGTTGGCGGATGAAGTGACCGATGTCGGTTGGTGCTTCTTCGCGCGTGACCAGGTCCGGGTCGTAGAACGCCATGGTGCTGGCGCCGAGAACGCTCAGGCGGATGCCGAGTTCACAGTCCTCGGCGAGGCACGCCTCGTCCCAGCCGTCGTTCAGCACCAGGAGATCGCGTCGCACGAAGACGGTGTTGCCGCCGAGCGGGATGAACCCCTGTTCTGCGTGGAGACGAAGTCGGCTGCCGAAGTGGAAGAAGTACTCCAACACGTTGCGAGCCGCGAACCAACACGAGTTCACGTTCATGAGCTGCACGCCACCCTGGAGGATGTCGGCACCGGACAGTTGGTAGCCCTGATCCACTGCTTCGAGCAGGGTCGGTGCGACATCGTCTTCGGCATCGAAGACACCGACGATGTCGCCCGTGCAATGGGCGAGCCCGGTGTTCAACGACGCCGGCTTGGAGGGCGGACTCGTCTGGTCTTCCACCACGATGATTCGATCGGGATGACGTTGCTGGGCGGCGTTGGCGACAGCGAGTGTGGCGATGTCATCACTACCGATCACCGCAACGATCTGCACCCGCGGATGTGATTGAGCCGCCAGACCATCGAGCGTCGTGCCGAGAACGTCGGCTTCGTCGCGTGCACAGATCAGGAGCGAGAACGAATAGTCGAGGTGGCCGGTGGGCTCTCCGGTCGTCCGATTCTGGACCTTGGCCGGTGTTGCCCAGCCGTAGATCATCCACCGGAGGGTGGTGGCGGACAGTGCAGTGAAGAACAACGACATGACGCCGAAGACCACGAGTCCAATGATGTGAGGGGTGGACGAAGCTTCCGCTAACGCCAAGATGGGGTGCAATGTATCTCTCCGCCGTTGTGCAGGAACACGAAGTCACCACGTGGTGGTGTCCGCTCTTCGTGATGCTGCGGGTCTGTCTCGCCTACGAATCGCTGAGCCCACAGTCGATCCGCTGCTCAAGGTAGATGCGATCAGCGCGCGTATCAACTGGTTCTGTGTTGCAATTCTGTTTCGGGCAACTTGCTGGCGTGTACTGCGCCGGCGGCACCGAGGAGATCTGGCCTCGCCCTGCGTCGCTACCGCCCGGTACGTTGTCGCTCCATGTCGACGAAACAGATTCTCGAAGCAATCACTGCCGGCGCCACGGGCGACGAGATGGCGTCGGTGCCATTGCCCGAGGCGTACCGTGCCGCGCACGTCCTCCGCAGCGAGGTCGACATGTTCGAGGGCATGGAGTCCGACGACAAGGACCCGACGAAGTCATTGCACGTGGGTGACGTGCCGTTGCCGGAGCTGGCGCCCGACGAGGTGTACCTCGCCAACATGGCGAGCTCCATCAACTTCAACACCGTGTGGACCTCGATCTTCGAGCCGTTGCCGACGTTCGGGTTTCTCGATCGACTCGGCAAGGAGTCGATCTGGGGGAAACGCCATCAGCAGGACTTCCACGCCGTGGGATCCGACGCATCGGGCGTGGTGCTGCGGGTGGGTTCAGCGGTTCGGAACTGGAAGCCCGGCGATCACGTCACGGTGCATTGCAACTACGTCGACGATCAGGATCCGTCGGCCCACGACGACTCGATGATGGCGGCCAACCAACGCATCTGGGGGTTCGAGACGAACTATGGCGGCCTGGCCGATCTGAGCATCGTGAAAGCGAACCAGCTGATGCCCAAGCCGTCGCACCTCACGTGGGAGGAGTCGGCCGTCAACGCGTTGTGCGCATCGACAAGCTACCGGATGTTGGTGGGCGGCCACGCAGCTCGGATGAAGCAGGGCGACAACGTGTTCGTCTGGGGTGCCACCGGCGGCATTGGTGCCTATGCGATCCAGCTGGCCCTCAACGGTGGTGCGGTCCCCGTCGGGGTGGTCTCGAGCGACCATCGGGTGAAGCTCCTCGAAGCAATGGGTTGCGAGAACGCTATCGATCGTCGTGCAGAGGACTATCAGTTCTGGTCCGACGAGCACACCCAGAACGAGGGTGAGTGGCGTCGACTCGGCAAGAAGGTCCGCTCGCTCATCGGTGAGGATCCCGACATCGTCTTCGAGCATCCCGGCCGTCAGACCATGGGTGCCAGCGTGTTCATCGCCAAACGGGGCGGCACGATCGTCACCTGCGCCGCCACTTCCGGCTACATGATCGAGTACGACAACCGCCATCTCTGGATGAAACTCAAGCGCATCGTGAGTAGCCATTTCGCGAACTACGCCGAGGCTTACGCCATGAACCGGCTGATCGACATGGGCAAGATTCAGCCGGTCATGTCCGAGGTGTATTCGCTCGAGGATGCTGGGGTGGCGGCACGCAAGGTCCATCGCAACGAGGCCGAAGGAAAGCTCGCGGTGCTCTGCCTGGCACCCGAGGCCGGTCTCGGCATTTCGAATCCCGAGAAGCGGGATCGAATCGGCGAGGACAAGATCACGTTGTTCCAGCGCCACGCCCGCGGCGAACTCTGACCGCCGACGAACAATCGATAGATTCCCCCCATGATCCTCACTGAAATCGATCACGTTGCCATAGCGGTTCGCGACCTCGAAGCTGCCATTGCCTACTACGCCGAGGCCTTTGGGGCTGAGGTGCATCATCGAGAGATCGTGGAGTCCGATGGTGTGGAAGAGGCGCTCATCAAAGTGGCCGACAGCTACATCCAATTGACGGCCGCCACCCGCCCGGATTCGCCCATCGCCAAGTCGATCGAGAAACGGGGCGAGGGCCTCCATCACCTCGGGTATCGAGTGGATGATTGCGCTCAGGCGCTGGCTGCCATGATCGCGGCGGGCGCCACCGCCATCGACGCCTTGCCGCGGCCTGGCAGCCGCGGGACCACCGTGGCGTTCGTTCATCCCAAGGGCAGCTTCGGCACTCTCATCGAGCTCGTGCAGGAATCATCGACCTGATTCCAGAGCGAGCTGGGGCCAGAGGGCGTCGACCTCGGAGGCGGGCACCGGCCGGCTGAACAGGTAGCCCTGTCCGAATGGGCAGCCCATTTCGCGGAGTCGATCGCGCTGTACGCGGTGCTCGATTCCTTCTGCCACCGTCTTCAATCCCAGTGCTGCGCCGAGCGAGACGACTCCCTCGCAGATGGCGTCAGCTTGGCGGTCGCGGCCCAGTCCGTCGGTGAAACTCTTGTCGATCTTGATGCCCTCGACGGGGAATCGTCGCAGGTACGTCAGGGACGAGTAGCCGGTGCCGAAGTCGTCGATCGTGAGATGGACGCCCATTCCCCTGAGTCGATCGAGGACCAGCTCGGCCGTACGAATGTCGGCCATCAACGCGGTCTCGGTGAGCTCGAGCCACACCGAGTCCGCCACGACACCGGTGGACGCCAATACCTCGTCGAGGAGATCAACGAACGGCTCTGATACCTGACGCGCCGCCAGGTTCACCGATATCGTCAACTGCCGTTCGGGATGGCGGGCCGTCCACAGCGCCAGCTGCCCGAGACTCTCGCGCAGGATCCACTCGCCCATGGGAACGATGAGTCCGGACTCCTCGGCGGCGTCCATAAAGGCCGCCGGCGCCAGGAGACCACGGGTGGGGTGTTCCCAACGCATGAGGGCCTCGTACCCCACGGTGATGCCCGATTGGAGATCGACCACCGGCTGATAGAAGGCACGGAACTGTTCCTCATCCAGCGCGGCGTGCATTTCGCTGAGCATGCGGAGTTCGCTGGTCGCATCCCCGTTGGTCGCGGCGTCGAAGAACTCGGTCCGGTTCCGTCCACGGGCCTTCGCTCGATACATGGCAACGTCGGCTTCGGCCAGCGCCCGATCAGAGTCGTGCGCCCCCGGCGGCTGCCAACTGACGCCGACCGAGACCGACGGGTAGTTGGTCATGCCGTCGCGAAGGCTGACGGGCGCAGCGACAGCGCGACGGACTCGTTCGAGGATGTCGCGTGTCTCTGAGCGGCTCGCCGAGTAGATGAGCATCGTGAACTCGTCGCCAGCGAAGCGGGCCACGATGCCGTCGGCGCCGACGGCATCGTCGATCCGCGCTGCCACGATGCTCAGCACGCGATCGCCGGCGGCGTGTCCGAGGCTGTCGTTGATGGCCTTGAACCGATCGAGGTCCAAGAAGGCGACCGCAACTCCGGAGTCGGTCGGCGAATCGAGGGCGCCTTCGAGTTCAGCAATGAACGCTGCCCGGTTGGGAAGACCTGTGAGCTGATCGGTGACGGCAAGGTGAGCGAGCCGATCAGTG
>JBBRSC010000128.1:0-9340 GCA_038245795.1 Acidimicrobiales bacterium | reverse complement strand
GAGTGGACCGGGAACGTCCGCTCGACGCCCACTCCAAAGGACAGCTTGCGGACTGTGAAGGTCTCCGCGATCCCGCCGCCCTGGCGACGGATGACCGCTCCCTGGAAGATCTGCACGCGTTCACGTGTGCCTTCGACCACTCGAACGTGCACCTTCAGCGTGTCGCCGGGCGAGAACTCGGGTACGTCATCGCGCAGGTTCGCTGTGTCAACGAGATCTGTGGGCTTCATCTGGGTGCTCCTCGAGGGCGGACGTCGGCGTTCTGCTCTGCAACGCCCACGTTGAACTGGTCAGCGTGGGGGTCGGCTCGCAGGGGATCGAACGCGAGGGGCGATCGTATCGGTTCCACCGTCGACCCACCAACATGAGCGTGATCTTGGCTCAGTCGAGACCGAATTCGGCGAGCAGACGTCGCTCAGCGTCGGTGACCCCACCGCGCACAGCGATGAGATCAGGGCGCCGCTGCATCGTGCGGGAGATCGCCTGGGCGCGTCGCCACCGTTCGACTCGGCCATGGTCGCCGCCCAGCAGCACGTCGGGTACGAGCTCGCCTCTGAAGTCAGCCGGTCGGGTGTAGTGGGGGTATTCGAGCAACCCGGTGGTGAAGGACTCGTCGAGAGCGGACTCGGCATTGCCCATCACCGACGGCACCAGCCTCGTGACGGCCTCGATGATCGCCAGGGCAGCAACCTCGCCACCGCTCAGCACCATGTCGCCGAGGGAAATCTCGTCCTCGCAGACGGCATCGACGGCCCGTTGATCAATTCCCTCGTACCGTCCGCACAGCATCGAGAACCCCGGACCAGCCGCCAGTTCCTCGGCGCAGGCCTGGTCGAACTGGCGCCCGCCGGGACCAAGAAGAAAGACCGGTCGCGGGGCGTTGGATGTTTCAACCGCGGCGGCAACGACATCGGGACGCATCACCATGCCAGCGCCACCGCCAAAGGGCGCGTCATCAACGCTGCGATGCGCACCCAACCCGTGCTCCCGGAGATCCACGACGTCGAGCGTCAGGGCACCACGCTGCTGGGCGCGGCCGAGCAGGGAATGAGCGCAGAACTCGATGATCATCTGGGGAAAGATCGTGAAGACCCCAACTCGGATCGCCGCCGCGAGCGTCACGGAGTTCTCCGCTGCCAGTTCGTTCACAGGTCCCAGAGACCATCAGGAACATCAACGACAATCGACCCAGCGGACGGCTCCCCCACAACGAACCGCAACGGCACCAGACTGCCCGTATCGAGCTCCAGCAGATCACTGGCGGGGTTCGCCAGGACGGAGATGACCTCGCCCCGATCGACCCCCGCCTGATCGACCACACGGGCGCCGATCAGTTCGTGAATCCACAGCGTGTCGTCGTTGAGCGCTAATGGCTCGGCCGACAGAACCGAGCCGGTGAGCGCCTCCGCACCCTCTCGAGTGGTCACCCCGACAAATGTGACGATCCATCGTTGGCCATCGTGGCGCGATGACTGCACGATCAGCTCGCCAGCCGCGCTCAGCAGCACCGATCCGACATCGAGCCGTTCCAACCGGTCGGTCGTCAGCGCCACGACGACCGCCCCCCGGAGTCCCTGAGGCCGACCGATGCGGCCGATCTCGAGGAGGTCCGCCACGAGTGGGGCGCTCAGTCCAGGAATTCGACGTCGACGGAGCCAGCGTCGTCTTTGTTGGCCACGGCTCGGCCGATGGCGCGGATGGCCATGGCGGTGCGGCCCCGCTTGCCGATGAGTCGGCCGATCTCGCCCTCGGCTGCCGTCACGTTGATTCGCGGCGTTGCCTGGTCAATGTCGAGCGTAACGCCGACCGCGTCGGGCTCGTCCACGAGCGAGCGAGACAGATGATCGACGACGGCCACGGCGCCCGCAAGGGCTGCTGCTTCGTCGGTCGAGTCGTCGTGGGAGTCAGTTGTGGATGTCTCTGACACGGTCACTTCGCCTTCGTGGCCTGGAACTCGTCCCAGGTGCCGTTGATCTTGAGGAGCTTCTCGACACGTTCGGTCGGAAGCGCGCCGTTGGCAAGCCACTTCATGGTCTTGTCCGTGTCGAACGAAATCAACGACGGCTCGGCGCGGGGATCGTAGGTGCCGACGATCTCGATGAACCGTCCGTCGCGGGGCGCCCGCGAGTCGGCGGCAACGATTCGGTAGGTGGGCTGCTTCTTCTTACCCATCCGCATGAGGCGGAGTCGAACTGCCATGGTCTCTCTTCTTCAGCTAACGATTCATCGGGGAACGATCGAATTGCCGCGTGAGCGGCCGTCCATACTGCGCCGTGCCGGGGTGACTGTGCAAACCCGCGCCCTTGGACCGGTTCAGAGCCCCCGCTGCCCGAGCTCTGGGAGTTCGATCCCCGCCTTGGCGAGTTGCTCGGCGAGTGGATCGAGGCCGGGCAGCATGTAGGGAGCCTTGTTCAGCGGAGCTGAACCCTTCGGCGTCGTCCGACCTCCCCCCTTGCCCTTCTTTTTCGACTGCTTCTTCTTCATCTTCTTGATGGTGCCGCCGCCCATCTGCTGCATCATCTTGCGCATCTGGCTGAACTGGCCGACGAGGGCCTGGACGTCGGTGGGCTGGGTGCCGGACCCCAATGCGATCCGGTGACGCCGACTCGTGTCGATCAGATCGGGCTCGATCCGCTCGGCCGGCGTCATCGAGCGGATGATGGCCTCGACCCGACCAATCTCCTTGTCGCCGATCTCGACGTCACGCACTTCTTTCGGGATGCCGGGCAACATCCCGATCACCGAGCTGAGCTTGCCCATTTTCTTGATGGCCTGCATCTGGTCGAGGAAGTCATCGAGGGTGAACGTCCCCTCCATCAGCCGCTGGGCGGCCGCCTCGGCTTCGTCGGACTCGTAGGCCTGTTCGGCCTTCTCGATCAGGGTGAGCATGTCGCCCATCCCGAGAATTCGTCCGGCAAGACGATCGGGGTGGAACTGTTCGAAGTCGTCGAGTGTCTCGCCAGTCGACGCGAACGCAATGGGTCGACCAACGACCTCCTTGACGCTGAGCGCCGCGCCACCGCGTGCGTCTCCGTCGAGTTTCGTGAGAATTACGCCATCGAGTTCGAGGGTCGCATGGAACGACTCGGCAACCGTGACGGCGTCTTGACCGGTCATCGCGTCGACGACGAGGAAGGTGTAGTCGGGTTGTAACACCTCGGAGATCTGACGGACCTGTTCCATCATGTCGACGTCGATGGCCAAACGGCCGGCGGTGTCACAGATCAGGACGTCGCGGCCCGTCCGTCGAGCCTCGTCCAGTGCGGCCCGGGCCACCGACACCGGATCGGTTGCTTCGCTGAACACCGGCACGTTGATCTGGGCACCGAGCGTGCGGAGTTGTTCGACCGCAGCCGGACGCTGCAGGTCGGCGCCGACCAACATCGGGTTTCGTCCCTGCGTCCGGAACCATTTGGCCAACTTGGCCGAAGTGGTGGTCTTACCTGCGCCCTGCAGGCCAGCCATCAGCACCACTGTTGGTGGCTTCGATGCGAAGGTGATCCGCATCGTCTCGCCGCCGAGGGCCTCGGTCAACTCGTCGTTGACGGCTTTGATCACCACCTGAGCCGAGGTCAACGGCCCATCGAGGTCGGTGCCAACGCATCGCTCTCGAATGCGGCCCTGCAGCGTACGGACGACGCCTACATTCACGTCGGCTTCGAGCAACGCCACCCGGATCTCCCGGAGGACCTCGTCGACATCCGCCTCGGTCAGGCGCGACTGGTTACGGAGTCGACGGAAGATACCGTCGAAGCGATCAGAAAGGGTCTCGAACATCGTCGGAGAGCCTACCGAGATCTGAGCGGAACTCCGACCAGCTGCCCGAGTCGCACTGAGCTGCGCCCAGCATTCTCAGTCGCGGGCGAAGAGTGCGTCGACGAATTCGTGCGCGTCGAAATCGACCAGATCGGCGGCCGTTTCACCAACGCCCACGAGCTTCACCGGGATCTTGAGCTCCGACGCAATGGCGAAGACGATCCCGCCTTTGGCGGAACCATCCAACTTGGTGAGCACCACACCCGTGAGTTCGACCGCCTCGGTGAACTGCCGCGCCTGGACGAGGCCGTTCTGTCCCGTCGTGGCATCGAGCACCAACAGGACCTCCGTGACCGTCCCCGCACCCTTGTCGGCGACCCGACGAACCTTGGAGAGTTCTTCCATGAGGTTCGACTTGGTGTGCAACCGGCCAGCGGTGTCGCAGAGCACCACGTCAGCGCCGATAGCAGCGCCATGGGCGATGCCATCGAAGATCACCGATGATGGATCTCCGCCCTCGGCGCCACGGACAAAGGCTGCTCCACAGCGGTCCGCCCATTCGCCGAGCTGCTCAGCAGCCGCCGCCCGGAAGGTGTCACCCGCTGCCATGACGATCGAATGACCCTCGTCGGTCAGACGGCGTCCAAGCTTGCCGATGGTCGTGGTCTTTCCCACACCGTTGACGCCGACGAACAACCATATGTTCGGTCGATTCGCCGTGAGGGGCATCGAAACCGGGCCGTCGAGGCGCCGGAGCATCTCCATCTTGACGACCTCGAGTAACTCATCGGTGCTGTCGATGTTGTCGGCCATGACCCGGACCCGAACCGCGTCGAGGAGTTCGGTCGTCGGACCGATGCCGACGTCGGCTCGGAGCAACGCTTCCTCGAGTTCGTCCCAGACCGACTCGTCGATTTTCGATCGCCCGCGGATCGACGCGAATGCGCCCGAAAACGCTGACCGCGCCTTGCCGAGTCGGTCACGCAGTCGGGGGCGCTCGTCGACTGCCTCTTCAACACGCGAGGTGGCCATTTCGGGAAGCTCGACATCGTCGATGAGGTCGCCGGTTTGATCAATCGCTTCGGACGGTTCGACCGCGACGTCGATGGGGGTCGTGGTGGCCGACGGCCGATCGAGCGTGGAAATGGCGACCGGCTCGAGCGCCTCCCGTCGGTTCGATCCACGGGTCACGACGACGAATCCGACGAGACCAACCACCACGACCGCTATGGACACCAAGAGAACGACCAGAAGCATGGAGTGCAGCCTAGGGCCCGCCCGCATGGGTGAGATCACCTGTGAGATGTGCCCCTTGTATCCATGAACCGCGTTCGTATAGTTTGAAAGTTCATGAAACGGCACAGCGCGATCCGACGCACCAGCCTCATGCTCCTGTCGGGGGTGCTGGTGTGGGCTGTCCCATCCGGCGCTTCACCCACGGCCTCGCTGGCAGGCGGCAACCCCCGGCCGCGAGGCGCGATCACCCTGGGGGGACTGATCGTGGGGGTCGACGATCAGGGTTCAACACCGGGCAGTGGATCGACCGGGCATGCTCCCGCCGGATTGTCGAGGTACACCTGTCGGTATCACGCAGATGTCGGCGGCCGCCCCGCTGCCGCCTCGGTCGCCAAGTCCGCCATGGTCCCGGGGCAGATCTACTGGCGGCGTTGCATCGAGCGTTCCACCGGCAAGGTGTCAAGTCTGCGGCGCCTCGCAGCAGTTGCGCCGACCACCATGGCGACCACCGCCGAACAACAGTTCCAGTTCCCCATTCCGGGGGTCGCTCACAGTCCAGTCGATCGTGCGTACGTCGGCATTCCCGCCTACTTCTGGCTCACCACGCCACATGAGTTCAGCGCCCACCCGACGGTGCTCAACGGCGTTCCGATCATTGCCGTCGGCGTTCCGACCGGCGCCGTCTTCGTGATCAGTGGTCCGGACCCCTTCGGCTCGCAACTGATCCGGTGCGACGACCCATGGATGCCCTACTCCCCGACCACCCCAACATCTGATTTGTGCGGTGTCGTGTTCGATGATCCCGGTGACTACACCATCACCGCAACGATCATCTGGGCCGCCGGGTATTCGGATCCGAGCGACCCGGCGCGCGATCAGCAATTGGGATTCACGACCACCACGACGACATTCGATCTCGAGGTGGCTGAGCTCGACACTGCGATTCGCCGCAACGAGTGACCAAGCGGCCGATGGCTGTGATCGTTGCATCGACTTGCGACGTGTTCGCGCCATGAAAATTCACAGCCAGTTGCGGGAGGAGACTCCACTTCGGGGTGGGACCGCCGTACCGTAGGAGCGTCGGCCCGGCCCCCGGTCCGACGAGGAGTGAGATCTCGTGAGCTTCCAGTCAGGTCCCGACGCGTCGGACCCCGTCTCCGTTTCGCATGGAAATGCGTCAACCGCCATCGCCGCCGATCAGGCCATCGCTGCGTGCGAACAAATCCTTTTCGAGATGCGCAAGGTCATCGTCGGCCAGGATCGGGCAATCGAACGGCTGTTGGTCAGCCTCATCGCCCGTGGTCACGCATTGCTCGAGAGCGTCCCCGGCCTCGCCAAAACCCTGTCGGCAGAGACCCTCGCCAGAACCGTCGGGGGGACCTTCGCGCGTATCCAGTTCACCCCCGATCTGCTCCCCGCCGACATCGTCGGAACACGAATCTTCCGAGCATCGAGCGAGTCGTTCGACATCGAGCTGGGACCCATCTTCGCCAACTTCGTGCTGGCGGACGAAATCAACCGGGCGCCAGCCAAGGTCCAGTCGGCGCTCCTCGAGGTCATGGCCGAACAGCAGGTCACCATCGGCGGCGTCACCCACCCGATGGGCGATCCGTTCCTCGTGCTCGCTACCCAGAATCCGATCGAGAGCGAAGGCGTGTATCCGCTCCCCGAAGCGCAACGCGATCGATTTCTCATGAAGATACTGCTCGGGTATCCGACGCCACAGGAAGAGGTCGAAATCGTTCAACGGGTCGGAATCCGCACGCCGCAAGCCGCCCAGGTCGTCCAGCCCGAGACGGTGATGGCGTTGCAGAACGCCGCCGATCAGGTCTACGTCGATCGTTCGGTCATGGAATACGCCGTGAATCTGGTGCTTGCCACGCGGAGCCCTGAGAACTTCAACCTCACTGACATCATCCCCTACCTCGAATTCGGTGCCAGCCCTCGTGCGTCGATCGGTCTCGTTCGGGCGTCGCGAGCAATGGCGTTGCTCCGTGGTCGCTCCTACGTCATCCCTCAGGACACCTTCGACGTTGCCCCCGAGGTGCTCCGGCATCGTCTCGTGCTGTCGTATGAGGCACTCGCCGCGGGCATCGACGCTGAAGCCATTCTCGCCCGGCTCCTCACCACAGTCGCTGCTCCCCGAGTCACTCCAACCCAGGCTCAGCAGTCCGACGCCTGGTACGGCGCGCCCACCGATGCCAGCGCCTGGACGGGTCAGCCTTGAGCGCAGTGCCCTCGCCTGCACAGCGCCTCGGGTCCGCTCCCCTCGAATCCTCTGCGCTGACGGATCCACGGATGTCCTCGGTACTTCGTCGGCTCGAGCTCGACGTGTCGCGGCGACTCGACGGTCTTCTGCACGGAGATCATCGGGGCCTGGTGCCGGGCCACGGCTCCGAGCCCGGCGAGGCACGGCGCTATCACCCGGGCGACGACGTCCGGCAGATGGATTGGAACGTCACTGCCCGCACGGGGAACGCTCACATTCGCGCCACGATTGCAGATCGTGAGCTCGAGACGTGGCTGATCGTGGACCGTTCCGCGAGCCTCGAGTTCGGGACGGCCGACATGACGAAGGCCGACTTGGCGCTCAATGGAGCGGCTGCGGTCGGCCTGCTGACCACCCGGGGCGGCAACCGCCTGGGTGCCATCATCTCGGGGCCCGATGGCGTTGTCACCGTGCCGGCTCGCCAGGGTCGCCGCCACGTACTGGGCGTGCTCGCACAGATCATCCGCTACCGGACGGTGGACGGCCCGAGTGCGCCCGAAGCGGCACCCACCGACCTCGGCGCCACGCTGCGGCGGGCGGGATCGGTGCTTCGCCGACGAGGCCTGGTGGTCGTCGTCAGTGACTTCCTCGACGACATCGAGGGTTGGAGTCACACCCTCGGAGCGCTGAACATTCGTAACGAGGTGCTCTGCATCGAGGTCGTCGATCCGCGGGAATCCGAACTCCCGGCCGTTGGCGTCATTGCCCTGATGGATGCCGAAACGGGTCGGGTCCGCGAGGTCAACACCAATCAGCGGTCCGTTCGCGAGCGATTTGCTGCGGCCGCTGAAAACCAGCGTCGCGAGATCCACGCCGCCATCATCGGAAGCGGATCACAACATCTTCGACTGTCGACGGACGAGGACTGGTTGGCCAAGATCGCTGGCCACGTGTCGTCACAGAAACGCCGTCGCGCCAACAACTCTTCTGCGGGAGCCCATCGATGACCTGGTCCTTTCTCCACCCCGGGCGCCTGTGGCTCCTGCTCGCCCTGATCGGGTTCGTCGCCGTCTACATCTGGACGTTGCTCCGTCGGCGGAAGTACATCGTTCGGTTCTCCTCGAACCGCCTGATCGACCAGATCGCTCCGCGCCGCCCCGGCCTGGGCCGCCACATCACCGCCGTCATGTTCCTGATCGGTTTGGCGATCGGCACCCTCGGCGTCGCCCAGCCCTTCAAGAACGAACGTATTCCGAAGCAGCGCGCGACGATCATCCTGGCCATGGACACGTCACTGTCGATGAAGGCCACGGACGTCTCCCCCAGTCGCATCGAGGCCTCGAAGAACGCCGCCAAGACCTTCGTCGGCTCGCTGCCGCCAGCGCTCAACCTCGGCCTCGTTTCGTTCGACACCGGGGCGCGCGTCGATGTCGAACCCACCACTGACCGAAGCCGCGTCAAACAATCGATCGACAAGCTGAAGCTTCGTCAGGGAACCGCCATTGGCGACGCTGTGCAGTCGTCGCTCGACCTCATCGCCGAGGTTCCCAAAGGAGAGGACGGCAAGGCAGTACCCGCCGTCATCGTCCTGCTCAGTGACGGATCGACCACCGTGGGCACGCCCACCGAGGACGCCATTCCCCTCGCTCGAAAGGCGGGCGTACCGGTGTGGACCATCGCTTTCGGCACGCCCGACGGCGTGATCTCGGTGCAGGATCCCAGCTCGGGTGAGAACGTCACGGTCTCGGTCCCTGTCGATGCCGAAGCACTCGCCAAGCTGGCATCCGGTACCGGCGGGGACTCATTCCTCGCTCAGAGTGCCGAAGATCTCAGCGCGGTGTATTCCAAGTTGGGCAGTTCGATCGGCTACGAGGTCGAGAGACGCGAAGTCACCTTCCGCTACTTTGTCGCAGCGCTCTCGGTGCTTGCACTCAGTGGTCTGGCCTCGCTGCTGTTCTTCCAGCGAATTCCGTGACTCCCGGTTCGGCAGCGGCCGTCGTCATCGCTGCACCACGGTCCCCGATACCGTGGTCGGCGTGACCACGAGGTACCTTCGCCGATTCGCCACTGTCGTGCTCGTTGCTGCGAGTGTGCTGGGAATCACGGCATGCGGCGATGATCCGGTGTCGCGCGAAGACT
>JBBRSC010000127.1:0-9422 GCA_038245795.1 Acidimicrobiales bacterium | reverse complement strand
TCCTGGATCGGCCCGACGAGGCCCTACTCGATCGAAATCAGGCGTTGGTCGCTGAAGGCTTCTCGCTCGACCGGGTGCGTCGTTCGCTGCAACAGCTGATCGATGCACCAGGATGGTTGACGTGAGCGATGATCCGGTCCTGGTCAGGCGAGGGAAAATCGCCCGTTGGTGCGATGTGGGCAAGCGCGTCGGGTACTCGGCGTACGGACTAGCGATGATCATCTTTTTCGTGGCCTTCGCCACGACGTTCACCCCGCTGCTCACCTCAACGATCGTGACGTTGATGGTGGCTGGCGGCATCGTGCTGATCCCGGCCATCGTGTTCGGGTACGGCGTCAAGGCCGCCGATCGCGAGGATCGTGAGCAGTCCGCTCAGGAGCCGAATACCTGATCAGAGTCCAGGAGTTACCGGATGGTAACTTGAGCGCTCCATGCGCCTTCCTGCCCACGAACGTCGAGAGCAACTCCTCGAGGTGTCCGTCGTCGTGTTTGCCCGCGAGGGTTACCACAACACCTCCATGAACGACGTAGCCGACGCCGCGGGTGTGACCAAGCCGGTGCTCTATCAACACTTCGCTTCCAAGCGGGAGCTGTACCGCGAACTCCTCGGCGAGGTCGGCGGACAACTCCGCGACAGCATCGCCAAGGCCACCACCAACGCTGCCGGTCCGCGACAACAGATCGAGGAGGGCTTCGCGGCCTACTTCGAGTTCGTGGAACGAAACAACGATGCCTTCAAGGTGCTGTTCGGTGCTGGCACCCGACGCGATGAAGAGTTCGCCATGGAGGCCCGTAAGGTCGAGGATTCCATCGCCGAGGTCATCGCCGATCTCATCGAGATCGATGGCCTCAGTCGCGAAAAGCGGCTCCTGCTCGGCAGCGGCATCGTCGGCATGGCCGAGAGCTCCTGCCGCTACTGGATCCTGCACGACGTGGACATCCTCGCTGCAGACCTGGCCGCGCACGTGTCCGGTCTCGTCTGGGCCGGGCTGCGCGGCATCGGTTGACGCCGAAGCCTCAGGCGACGCCCGGACGATGTCGAGCGCGCTGATGATTCACGAGTTTGAAACACCAGAAGTTGCTCACTGCCGCCACCGCAGTTCTAGGGTTCTTCACCGATGAGCAACATTAAGCGAATGCTGATCGGGAAACCGATCAGCAGCGCAGACGCCGACCACCAGCGGATTTCCAAGATCATTGGGTTGGCGGTGTTCAGCTCCGACGCCATTAGCTCGACGGCGTACGCGACCGGTGAGATCCTCTTGGTGCTCGTCGGCGCCGCCGGAATGACCTACGGCAACAACAGCCAGACCACCGATCTTCTGATCCCACTGGCGATCATGGTGGCCGTGCTTCTGGTGCTCGTGGTCAATAGCTATCGCGAGACCATCCATGCGTATCCCGATGGTGGTGGCGCCTACGTGGTGTCCCGCGAGAACCTCGGCGAGACGCCCTCGCTGATCGCTGGAGCCTCGCTGCTGATCGACTACGTGCTCACGGTGTCGGTTTCGATCGCTGCTGGCGTGCTGGCCATGTATTCGGCCTTTCCATCACTCAAGGAATACCGGGTCTTCATCTGCCTCGGATTCGTGTTGTTGCTGACGATCGGAAACCTCCGCGGTGTCAAGGAATCCGGGCGATTCTTCGCCGTGCCGACCTACGTCTACATCATCATGCTCGGGGCCTTCCTGGGCTTCGGGATCTATCAGCACTTTGCTGGCACGCTGCACGTCTTCGATTCAACGACGGTCGAGGCGCAGGCGCAGATCAAAGAGATCCAGTCGGTACATGGGCCGTTCGTCGGCTTCGTCGGGATCTTCATCTTCGCCCGGGCCTTCGCCTCCGGTGCCGTGGCGTTGTCCGGGGTGGAAGCCATCTCCAACGGAATTCCGGCCTTCCGCAAGCCAACGTCGAAGAACGCTGCACAGACTCTCGGAGGGATGGCTGGAATCCTGGGCCTCTCGTTCCTGGGCATCAGCTTCATTGCCGTCTGGATGAAGCCAATACCGTCAGAATCCGAATCGGCGTTGTCCACCATGGGCCGCGAGATCTTCGGCAACGGGACCGTCATGTACTACCTGCTGCAGTTCTCGACCATGGCGATTCTGGTGCTGGCGGCCAACACGGCGTACGCCGATTTCCCTCGACTGGCAGCCATCATCGGCAAGGACGGTTTTCTGCCCCGACAGTTCGCCGCTCGGGGCGACCGGTTGGTGTTCTCCAACGGGGTGCTCATCCTGGCGGCCGCCGCATCGCTGCTCATTATCGTTTTCAGCGGTGATGTCAGCGCCCTGATTCCGCTCTACGCCGTGGGGGTATTCACCAGCTTCACGCTCAGCCAGACCGGCATGGTTCGCCATCATCTCAAGGAGCGCCAACCGCGTTGGCAGCTCAGCGTGATCAACTCGACGCTTGGCGGTATCGCCACCTTCATCGTGGCGGGCGTCGTCATCATCTCGAAGTTCGCCATCGGCGCCTGGGTAGTCGTGGTGTTGATCCCCATTGTGGTGGTTGCCTTCAAGGGCGTGTCGCGGCATTACAAGAGCGTCGGCCGCCAGCTTTCGGTGGCGCCCGGACCCGAGGCGCCACCGCTCAAGACCGGCGCGGTGGTGCTGGTGGGCGGGGTGAACCGGAGCGCGCTGATGGCACTCCGGTACGCACGATCCCTGCATGCGCACGATCTCGTGGCGATCTCGGTGGCCATCGACGACGACCACACCGAACGGCTCCGTCAGCAGTGGATCGACTTCGGTATCACCGTCGAACTCGACATCCTGGAGTCGCCGTATCGCGATCTCACCTCGACGGTGCTCGCGTACCTTGACGAACTCGACCGCAACTGGGGCCACGACTACATCTCGGTGATCATTCCCGAGGCTGTCGTCCCGCACTGGTGGCAGAGCATCTTTCACAATCAGTCAGCGCTTGCGCTGAAGCTGCGACTCCTGAACCGACGCGACACCGTGGTCGTATCGGTGCCGTACCACCTGGCCGACGACGACACGCTGGAGCCGGGTCCTGCGCTGTCGAAGCCCAAGTCCGGCGCCACCCTGACCGAGTCGATGAAGCCCCCCGGGGAGCCCTACGCGGATCAGACCTGACCGGCTCCGCCGGCCCGTCCCTCGGGCAGAGGCGACCATGGGCCAGCCTCAGGTCAGCTTCAACCCGAGATCGTCGAGCTTGCGATCGGCAACGTCTTCTCCGACGCCCAGGATGGCTGCAATAGCCCG
This sequence comes from Acidimicrobiales bacterium, assembly GCA_038245795.1. GTDB lineage: Bacteria > Actinomycetota > Acidimicrobiia > Acidimicrobiales > Microtrichaceae > JBBRSC01. The sequence goes on along the minus strand of JBBRSC010000127.1, from coordinate 6,192 downwards.
CATGTCATCGCGACGGACCGTCAACACGCGACCATTGAAGTCCTGGCGCTGCACCTGGATCATCCTCAGGTAGCGGGCCAGGGTCTCGGATTCGGTCGTACCGATGTGTTCGAGGCGGGTCAGGTCGATCTTGGCGCCGCCCTCGGGTTCGCTGCGGCGTGCCAGTGGATCCTCGACCGGGCGGTCGGCTTCCTCGTCATAGGGAAGGAGTTGGTCCACCGGAACCCGGTAGAAGCGCGCGAGTCGCTGAAGCCGGGGAACGGAGATCGCCCGCTCGCCACGCTCGTAGGCACCGAGGACAGAGGCTTTGAACTCCTGGCCGGATTGGGCCTCGACCTCTTGCAACGACAGGCGGGTCTGTCGCCGGATCACGCGGAGGCGTTCGCCCACCTTCCGTCCGTAGGCCTGCGCGAATACCAGATCTTCGTCGTCTCTGATCGCCATGTCGCCGTCCCTCCTCCTCTGGCCCTCGAGCCGTTCCTCACCGATACAACCTCCAATAACGCGGAGGGTGGTCTCGGTGCCAACACTGTGAGTGATCATTCTGTCCGCTGCAACGGGGAATTTCACCCTCCGTCACGTTACCGCCATGCAGGGTGCGTGCCGACATGGGCTGAAAGGGATCGACACATCACACAGCGTGGCGTCGGTTCGGACCCGATTCGTCACGGCGGTCGCAACGCTGCATCAGTGTTGGCTGACCAACAACGCGCCGGCCACGATGGCGGCCGTCTCGGCTCGCAGGACATGGGGTCCGAGGCTCACCGAGCCGGGGAGTGCCTCACGTTCACGATCCGACCAGCCTCCCTCGGGGCCAACGAACACGCATTGGTCACTCGGCGCCACTTTTCGTCCGTCCATGTCAGCGCGTGTCCCACCCCGCTCGGCCACCGACTCAAAGCGACCCACCGGCTCGATGACGGGAAGCCACGCTCGGCGCGACTGCATGCCCGACTCACGCGCGACTGCTGTCCAACGTTGCAACGCCTTCGCCGACTTGTCGTCATCCCATCGCACCACCGAACGATCTGCGACAAACCCTACGATCACGTCGATGCCGACCTCGGTCAGCTTCTGAACCACCAGGTCGGGCTTTGCGCCCTTCACGAGGGCGAAACAGACGGTCAGGCTGGACGTCCGCGGTGGTTCCTTCTGGACGGCGCCATCAGGCTCGAGCGTTGGGCCCATCCGCCCGGGACGCCACGATCCCGCGCCATCCGCACAGGTAATGGGGTCACCGGGCCGAACTCGGAGCACCCGATCGAGATGATGACGATCACCGTCGGTGAGTTCCGGTCGCCCGAGATCCTCGACGTAGACCAACGGTGGCCCGATGGGCGGGCGACTGGTGGAGGACACCGGGGCTACTTGAATGCCGAACGGATTTTCGAGAAGAGTCCGGTGTCGGGGCGCACGATCTCCTCGCCGCGGTTGGCAGCAAACTTCTCGAGCAGTTCTTCTTGTTCGTCGGTGAGATCCTGAGGTGTCGTCACGATCACCTGGACCAAAAGATCGCCCCGACTGGAACCGTGGGGCACGCCACGTTTGCGGAGACGGAGCACCCGACCGGACTGCGTGCCCTTGGTGATGACCAGGTCCTCAGGTCCGTCGAGGGTCTCGTACATCATGTGATGACCGAGGGTCGCCTGCGTCATCGAGATCGGCATCGTATGAACCAAGTCGAACCCCTGGCGCTCGAATCGATCGTGCGGCCGAACATCGATCTTGATGTAGAGATCGCCGGCGGGACCACCACGGGTCCCGACTGCGCCACGACCAGACAAGCGGAGCACCGTGCCCCGGTCCACGCCCGGCGGAACGCTGACCGTGTAGTTCCGCTCGACCTTCTGTCGACCCTGACCGCCACATGTGGGACACGGATCTGGCACGATACGACCCTCGCCCCCGCAGCGACGACACACCGTCGCGGACACGATCTGGCCCAGGAGCGTCTGGCGAACGCTGCGGGTCTCACCGCTCCCAGCGCACTCGACGCAGGTCTGCGAGCTGGAGCCCGGAGCGGCACCCGACCCGGAACAGTCGTCGCAACTCACGGCCGTCACGACCGAGACGTCGTGCTCGCAACCGAAGACGGCCTCGGTGAAATCGAGTGTTGCAACCACCTGAAGGGTCTCACCCTGGGGTGGGCCGCCGCCGCGCTGGCGTCCGCCACCACTGCCGCCGAAGGGACCCTGGCCCCCGAAGAAGACGTCGAAGAGATCGTTGAGGCCGCCCATGCCGCCCTGACCGAAGGGATCGCCGAAATTGACCGAGTCGTCGGAACCGAACCGGTCGTAGCGGGAGCGCGCCTCTGGATCGCTCAGCACCTCGTACGCCTTCGCCAGTTCCTTGAACCGGGCTTCGGCTTCGGGATCGTCAGGATTGACGTCGGGGTGATGATCGCGAGCGAGCTTGCGATACGCCTTTTTGATCTCGTCGGCGGTCGCCGATCGATCGACGCCCAACGTTTGGTAGTAGTCAGCCACAGTCAGCCTTCGGTCAACATCTTGGACAAGCGGCTACTCACCGCGGAGACCGCAGCGAGCGTGTCGCGGTAGTTCATTCTTGTCGGACCGAGGACCCCGATCGTGCCAGCGTGCTGGCCCGAGATGTTGAGCGGCGCCACGACCACCGAACACTCGGCGAGCAGCGCCACACCGGTCTCGGAGCCGATGGCCACCGTCAGTCCCCGATCAACGACGTCGTGCAGAATCGACACGACCGTCAGTTGTTGTTCGAGAATCTGGAGGACCTCACGCAGGGTGGCTGAGGCCTCGAAGGCCGCGGCAATGTGCGACGCGCCTTCAACATAGACAGAGTGGCCGTTGTCTCCAGCCGCTCCCACCACTGCGCCGACCGCCGCTTCGACGACCTGATCGATCACTGCGTCGCCGGTCGGGGTGGGCGTCGCCAGCGACACCGTCCGGGAGCCGATGAGTGCCTCAGCGACCGATGCCTGAGCACGGGCCAGTTGTTCGACGTCGAGGGGCGCCTCTGGCTCGATGCTGCGTTTGAAGATCGTGCCCGTCGAGGTCACGGCCACGACCAGGACGCTCGTACGGGACAGCTCGACCATCTGGACCGACCGGATGTCGTGGACCTCGGTCGGCTCCCCCACCACGACCGCGGTGGTGGCGGTCATGCGGGCCAATAATCCTGACGCGCTCCGGAGGGTCTCTTCGAGTTCGCCGGTGGCATGGGAGAAGAACTGCGACACCTGACGGATCTGAGCAGGGCCGAGGTCGCCGGGGTCGCCGAGCTCGTCGACGAAGAAGCGGTAGCCCTTTTCAGTGGGAACCCGACCGGCGCTCGTATGCGGCTGAGCCAGGTAGCCCTCGCGCTCGAGGACCGTCATCTCGTTGCGAACTGTCGCCGACGAGACACCAATGCCCGTGGAGTCCACGATATGAGAGGACCCGACCGGCTGCGCGGTCTCGATGTACTGCTGCACAACAGCGCGAAGGATGGCGGACTTCCGGTCGTCGAGCATGATTGGCACTCAGTGTACGCGAGTGCCAGCCATCGCCCCGGGCGCGGCGCCGCTCATCGGATCAGTCATCAAGGCGGAGCGCCGAGATGAAGGCTTCGGACGGAACCTCGACACGACCCAGGTTCTTCATCCGCTTCTTGCCTTCCTTTTGCTTCTCCAGGAGCTTCTTCTTGCGCGTGATGTCGCCGCCGTAGAGCTTGGCGGTGACGTCCTTGCGATACGCCTTGACGGTCTGTCGCGAGAGGATCTTGCTTCCGATGGCCGACTGGATCGGCACGTCGAACTGCTGGCGTGGGATCAGTTCCTTGAGCTTGTCGACGAGTTTCTTGCCGTACTCGTAGGCCTTGTCCCGGTGCACGATCGCGCTGAACGCGTCGACCGGCTCCCCCGCAATCAGCACATCGACCTTCACGAGCGCAGCGCGCTCGTAGCCGACCGGCTCGTAGTCGAGGCTGGCGTAGCCCTGCGTGCGACTCTTCAGCTGATCGAAGAAGTCCATGACCACCTCGGCCAGCGGCATCCGATAGTGGATCTCGAGCCGCTCCGGTGATAGGTACTCCATCTTCAGCATCTCGCCGCGACGCGTCTGACAGAGATCCATGAGCGCCCCGGTATATGTGGCCGGCGAGATGATCGACACGTTCAGGTAGGGCTCGAGAATGGCAGTGATGGTGCCAGGATCGGGGAGATCGGCCGGATTGTGGATCTCGAGCTCCGTGCCGTCGGATTTCTCGACCCGGTAGACCACGCTCGGGGCGGTGGCGATGAGGTTCAGGTTGTACTCCCGTTCGAGTCGCTCTCGCACGATCTCCATGTGCAGCAACCCGAGGAACCCGCAGCGAAAACCGAAACCCAACGCTCCGGAGGTCTCGGGTTCGTGGGTGAACGAGCTGTCATTGAGCCGCAGTTTGTCGAGGGACTCCCGGAGGTCCTCGAACTCGTCGCCATCGACGGGGTAGAGACCGCAGAACACCATGGGTTTGGGATCCTGATAGCCGTCGAGCGCCACGTCGGACGGATTGGACGCATCGGTAACGGTCTCACCCGAGCGCGCTTCGCCGACCTCTTTGATGCCGGCGATGAGAAACCCCACCTCGCCGGCGCCCAGCGACGCGATCGGCGTGTGATCGGGCCTCCGCACGCCGACCTCCTCGACCGGATGGACGGTACCGGCCTGCATGAAGCGGGCGCGTGCACCCGTGCGCAGCGTGCCGTTCATGATCCGGATGGAACTCACCACGCCCCGGTACTGGTCAAAATGGCTGTCAAAGATCAGACCCTGCAACGGTGCATCGGAATCGCCGACCGGCGGCGGGATGTGTTCGATCACCGCGTCGAGGAGTTCGCGCACGCCCTCGCCAGTCTTGGCGGAGATCCGCAGGATTTCGTCCGCCGGAATACCGAGGACCCGCTCGATCTCGGCAGCGTAAGTATCCGGATCGGCGGCGGGAAGGTCGATCTTGTTGAGGCACGCCACGATGGCCAGGTCATTCTCGAGCGCCAGGTAGCAGTTGGCAAGCGTCTGGGCCTCGATGCCCTGGCTGGCGTCGACGACCAGGATCACGCCCTCGCACGCTGCCAACGACCGCGACACCTCGTACCCGAAGTCGACATGGCCGGGGGTGTCGATGATGTTCACGATGTGATCGCGATAGTCGAGTCGAACCGACTGCAACTTGATCGTGATGCCCCGCTCGCGTTCCAGATCCATGGAGTCGAGGTACTGATCGCGCATCTCTCGAGGGTCGACCGCTCCGCAGATCTCGAGGATCCGATCTGCCAGGGTCGACTTGCCATGGTCGATGTGGGCGATGATCGAAAGATTCCGGATGTGGGAGAGGTCAGTCACGTTTCACAGATGGTGTGGGGGAACCCAAGACTACGTGGTGACGCCCGCCGGACCGAAGCTGGGAGGCTGGCGGACAAGCGGGCGTCGACGGACCCGCCGTCGGGATTGGGACGGCACGTTGGCGGCGGGTACGATCTCACTCCGTTGTGCGCCATGCCGCGCCCACATTCGAACGATTGAGCAGGAAGCCCCCATGGCAAACATCAAGAGCCAGATCAAGCGCATCAAGACCAACGAAAAGGATCGCCTTCGCAACAAGGCAGTGCGGTCGGAACTCAAGACCCGCGTGAAGGCCGCCGAGACAGCCGCTATCACCAACTCTGACGATCTGGCGGCGGCCACCAAGGCGGCCATCTCCAAGATCGATCGTGCTGCCTCCAAGGGCGTCATCCACGGCAACGCCGCGGCTCGCAAGAAGTCACGACTGATCAAGCGCCTCGCGCTGCTCGAGGCCCAAGAGCCCGTCGCCGCCAAGAAGTAGTCCTCCCTCGGTCGGTCTACCGACGAGCAAGGGCCGCCAGTCGGGCGACGAGCACCTCAACGGTGGCCTGCGGGTCGATCGCCGTTGCACCTCTGAGGTCCACATCGGCCGTCGCCAGCAACGAGATGGCGCGCACCGCTCCCCCGTGTCCCAGACGCTGGCTCACCGCAAGAATCTTCTTGGCCGGGTACGGCTTGATCCCCAGCACATCCGCCGCCTGGGCTTCGGAACGGACGCCGGCACCATCAAGGCGCAGGATGGATTCGTAGTGGCTTTGCAGCGTCGCCATCAGCTGGAGCGGATGTCGACCGCCACCACGCATCATGCGTCGGGCGACGCCGACCGCGTCAGGGATCTTTCCGGCCGCCAAGG
>JBBRSC010000126.1:0-9438 GCA_038245795.1 Acidimicrobiales bacterium | reverse complement strand
CGTTGTCCTGATTGGGAAAGATGCTGGTCGAGGTGTCGGCGCCGGCAACGGACACCGAGATTGGTGCGCCGGGGGAGGATTGCGCACACGTCCAGACTCCCGAGTTCGTCGTGAGCCAGTTGCCGCCCGAGGCGTTGACGTCGGGATCATGGCCGAACGGAATTTTCCCGACGATGTCCGCCGGGCCACATGTGCTGGTCGGGTTCGGGCGCTGCGAGCGAGCCGGCAACGCAAAGTCGACCAGCCGCGCGTTCGGGCTGATCCCCGACAGGTCAGCATCGAAGGTGAACGGCGACGTGATGGCTTCGGTGCCTTTCCCGGATCCTCCGACGAGTACGCCGACGCCCCACACCATGACGTACCCGTCGTCGAGTCGAACCGGGTCGGTCAGCCTCCCGATGGATTGCGGTCGAATGTCGCCCAGAAGGTTGAGCTGCGGTGCCGATGAGGCAATCAACGAGATCGCCGAGGCGGCGAGTGATGGCGAGTCGTCGGTGGCGATCGAGGCAGTCGTCGTGGTGACCGTTCCGTCGGTCACGCCACCGAGCGTTGCTGTTGAGAGCACCGAACCGTGTGACCCTCCGGGGCGGGATCCGAGGTTGCACGTGAGCGTATGCCGATCGGGACTGAGCGATGACGGGGGGGTGGCTCCGGATCCCACGCATGCGGCGGGGAGCTCGGTGAACGTCATGGCGGTGTCGAACACTTGGGTGATGACGATGTTGGATGAAGCGCCGTCGGACGACCAATCGAGTCGATAGCTCGCAACATCAATGGTTCTGAGGATTCCGTTGTTGGCACCGGTGTCGAGCCCGGGTCCCGGCGACGAATCGAATGGTGCGGTGCCGTCGGAATCGATGGTTAGGCGAAGGGAGAGACCTGTCGCGCCAGCGGTACCAGTCAACACGGGGATGGTTGCAAGGAGCATGATGACGGGGGTCATCGCGCGCATGAGAGGGGGAAGCCGCATGGATGTTCGATCGGCTGATGAGGCGTGGAATTGAGGTCTGAGCGCTCCCCGGCGATGACCGGCTGGCGGGAGGTTTGGCTAGAACTGGTTGGCCTTGTAGGCCTCGAGTTGTTTGGTGATAGCGGCGTTCGCGCTGGAGAGAGACGCATCTACCGGTGCGGCGTTGAGTCCGACGCCTTCGAGGGCTTTGCGGAATTCGTCTCGGAACTTGTCGTATGGGCCGATCAGCGCACCTGGGAAGCCAGGGTTGAGTGTTGAGATGCCCCCGTATGCCGTGGCGAGCCACTTTCCGCGTCGAGAGGTCTCCCAGTCCGACTTCAGCGTCGGGTCGCTCTTCGCTGAATCCAGAATTGGCAGATACCCGCCGTCGATTGTCCACTGCACCTGGCTGGCGGTGGTGTTGAAGAATTTCACAAAATCCCATGCTGCAGACTGCACCTCGGGGGTGCCGGTATTGGTGATGTACCAAGCCCCGCCACCTATTTGACCCTTACCTGGTTCGGTGATCCCTGGGTTCAATCCGACACCGAGGTCGATGCTGACCTTGAACCCAGGTGGGAGTTGCAGGTCCGATCCGAGATCCTTGGGATCGAAGCTGCCTTCGAGCACACCGTTGATGGTGGTGATGGCTGCGGAGGTCTCGAGGAGCATCGACGACGATCCCGTCGCCATGGCGAGATAGTGGTTGATCTGTCCGTCGGTCCCAGGAACACCGTTGAGGAGGTCCGCTGCCTTCATGCCCGCAACCCAGTTCATGGCTTCGGTGGTGGCCGGATTCGTCAAGGTGGCAGCGGTTGCGGTGCCGTCACGACCGTTGTTCTGATTGACCAGGGTCTGCCCCGCGCCGGTAGTCCACTGCTCGACGAACCACGGGTCGAGCTTCATGACGAATGGCTGCTTTGAGGCACCCGACGCTTTGAGCTTCTCGGCGGCGGCCTTCACTTCCGCCAGCGTCGTCGGGGGCTTTTCCGGGTCGAGGCCAGCCTTCCGGAAATGCTCCTTGTTGTAGTAGAGCACGATGGTGCTGACGTTCATTGAAGCCGGATACTGCACGCCCTTGACGGTGTAGGCGGCCTTCACTGCCGGGAGGATGTCCTTCGTTTGCTCGGCGGCAGCGGGATCCGCGGCTTGGCAGTCGCTGGCCGGGAGCACCACGCCGGAGTCCGCCATGTACTGGGTGTCGATGTCCTCGCCGATCGTGATGGCGGGGAGGTTCTTGGTCGGGAGTGCATTTTTGAAGTTGCGAAGCAGCTCGACGTAGCTGGTGCCCTGTGACTCGACCTCAACCTTGACCTTGGGTTGGGTGGCGTTGTACTTGGCGGCCAACGCCTCGAGTGTGGTTTTTGCCTTGCCAACGTAGCTGTGCCACAGCTTGATGGTGGTCGGGCTTGACGCCTTGTCGAAGGCGCCAACCGGGCAATTGCTGGCGGTGGCGTTGCCGTTGATTCCCGCGTTGTCGGTGGACTTGCCGCAGGCAGGAAGGAGTGCGACAACACCGAGCGCGCCGAGCGCCGCGATGAGTCGTATGCGAGGGGTGCGTTGTTGAGTAGTCAGAAGTTGAGTGGTCATGGTGGAGCTCCTGTTGGACGGGTAGCGCTGGTAGTGAGTCTGGTCGATCGCGATCAGCCTTTGACTGCACCGGCGGTGAGGCCGCGGATGAGTTGGCGCTGGAATGCGATCAACAAGATGAGAACTGGGATCGATGCGATGATGGCAGCCGCGAACGGAAGATTGAGCTGGTCGAGGCGTTGGCCAGCAACGGCTCGGAGTGTGAGCTGGATGGTGCTGTAGCGCTCGTTCTGGACTGCTTGGCGGGGCCACACGTACTGGTTGTACGTGCTGAGAAACGAGATCAGCAAGAAGCTGGCGATGATCGGTCTCGTGACGGGCACAGCCACACGGAACAGGAACCGAAGGTGCCCGTAGCCGTCGAGTTCGGCGGCATCTCGGAGGTCCTTCGGGATGCCGAGGAATCCCTGACGTAGGAGAAAGATTCCCACGGCGGTGGCGAGAAACGGAAAGATCAGCGCGCCTGTGGCGCCGCCGAAGGTCTGCGTCGGGGCGATCCATCCGAGGTTCTGGAATGTTTTGATGTTGGTGAGCAGCGTCACTTCGACGGGCAGGAGCAGTGTGGCCACCACGATGCCGAACAGGACGCGTTTGAAAGGGAACTCCAAGAACGCGAACGCATACGCGGCCAGCAACGAGGTGAGCATCTGTGCGCCGACGATCACGATGGCGAGGGCGAGTGAGTAGGCGAGCGGTCGCCCGAGCCCGCCTTCGGTGAAGGCTTGGGAGAACGCGTTCCTCTGGATGTCTTCGGGGAGAAACGACGGTGTGGTTTGAAAGAAGGACTTCGACGGATTCGACAGCGCTCGGACGATCGTCATCCAGAGTGGGAACAAGATGACGAGCGACAACAAGGTGAGAACGACATACCACCCGATGTCGGTTGGTCGGGAGCGTCGACGTTCGCGCGGCGCCGGTGGTGCGGAGGATGCGTCGGTGAGGAGCCCTCTACTCGCCATAGTGAACCCGCCTGTTCAGCACCGCGAACTGTCCGGCGGCCACTATGCCGGTCAGGACGAACAAGCCGAGCGACATCGCCGCGCCTGCACCGAAGTCGCTCGGGGCAGTGAGTTTGGTGATCTTGAACAGCACCGTCTCAGTGGAGCCGCTAGGTCCGCCGCCGGTGAGGATCTCCATCTGGGCGTATGCCTGGAAGGCGTCGACGGTGAGGATGACTGCCAGGAACATCAGGGTCGGCGAGATGAGCGGGACGGTGATGCGGAAGAAGCGTCGAATCGGTCCGAATCCATCGAGGATGGATGCTTCGATCACTTCCTCCGGAACGGCTTGCAGTCCAGCCAACACGATCACGAAGGTCAGCCCGAGGTTGCGCCAGATCGATGACAGCGACACCGCCCACAAGGCGCTGGTGGGGTGGTTCAGCGAGAGCCATTCGACGTTCTTGAAGACGCCGATGTTGGGATTGACGATGGTGAAGAAGACGACGGCGGAGACCGCTACCGAGCTCGCGATGGTGCTCGCGAAGACCGTCCGGAAGAATTTGATCCCCCGCAGTTGTCGGTTGGCCGAGACCGCCAACAGCACGCCGAGGATGACACCAGCAGGGACGGTCATCACAAGGAACAAGATGTTGACCCAGAGCCCTTGACGGAACCCGGAGCCGGTGAGAGTGTCGACGATCTGCTGGGGCCCGACCCACCGTTCCTTCGTGCCCTGCACATTCTGTTGATAGAGCGAATAGTGCACGAGCCGGTAGAGCGGCCAGAAGAAGAAGGCGATGAAGACGGCGAACGCTGGAGCCAAGACGGCATAGCCAGCCAGAGCGTGAGCGACGGTGCGGCGGCGAGGAGCCATCAGTTGTGACGCTCGCCTGATTCGGGGTCGAAGACATGGACTCGATCGGCGTCTACCCCGAGGCCGATGGTGTCACCCGGGGCGATGGGCGCAGCATCAGCTTCCTGACGGGCGGTCCATCGGCCGTCGGCGACCTGGCAGATGACGTGGCGCTCGTGGCCGAGCAGCTCAACGGCGATGACTGTGGCGGTGAGGTCGGATCCTCCCACGGTGAGGTGCTCGGGGCGGATTCCGGCGATCACGTGCTGGCCGGTCACCGGTTGGTTGATCAGTGGCCGTTCGGAGGTGCTGAGCGTCGCGTTGGGCTCGAGGGGCACCGTGCCGGCATCGGTCACGATGTGTCCGGCGGCGAACGTGCCGGCGATGGTGTTCATGGGCGGGCTGCCGATGAACCCTGCGACGAAGAGGTTCGCCGGGCGGTCGTAGACATCTTGCGGGGCTCCGACCTGCTGCAACCGACCCATGCTCATGACGGCAACCATCGTGGCCATCGTCATCGCTTCGACCTGATCGTGGGTCACATAGACGAATGTGGTGCCGAGACGCCGCCACAGATCGACGAGTTCGAGGCGTGTCTGGGTGCGGAGTTTGGCATCGAGATTCGAGAGCGGTTCGTCCATGAGGAACACGCCCGGTCGTCGCACGATGGCGCGGGCCAGCGCAACGCGTTGGCGTTGACCGCCGGAGAGTGCGCCCGGCTTGCGGTCGAGGTACGGCGTGAGGTCGAGCATCTCAGCGGCGTCGTGGACGCGTTGGTCCCGCTCGGCCGAGTCGATCTTGCCTCGCGCCGTGAGCGGGGACTCGATGTTCTTGCGAACGGTCATGTGCGGGTAGAGCGCGTAGCTCTGGAACACCATCGCGATGTCTCGTTGACGCGCCGGGATGTCATTGATGACCTGGTCATCGATACGGAGCGTGCCGTCGGTGATGGTGTCGAGCCCTGCGATCATCCGGAGGGCGGTGGTCTTGCCGCAACCAGAGGGCCCAAGCAACACGCAGAATTCGCCGTCGGGGATCTCGAGATCGAGCGAGTCGACTGCCGTGACGTCATCGAAGGTTTTGGTGACTGCTTCGAAGCGGACCGAGCTCATGGCGGCTCAACTTAACCGGGGGAACGCAGCGGGGACGCGCTCGGTCACCCGATGTTCATCTCGGGTTCCGGACCGCGATGAACGGCAGCGCTGCGCCTCGGAAACCGAGTGTGCGAGTTGGTCGAGCGGATTGCTACAGTTCGTCGCTGCCTCAGGGCAGCTCCGCTTCGGCGGGAACCACCGATCGGGGGTGGTGTAATTGGCAACACAGCTGGTTCTGGTCCAGTCGTTGGGGGTTCGAGTCCTCCCCCCCGAGCTCAAAAACGACGAAAAACCCCAATGAAATCAGGGGTTTCGAGCGACGCCAGATGGCCGAAATGGCTCGGTCGTCACATTTTGGTCACGGAATTCTCGAATCCCCGATTTTGACAGGCGGCCGGGGCGCACCGGTACCTCAGCTCGGGTCTGAGATTATCGACGGCGTTTTCCGCCGGGCGGTCGACGAGACAACCACCCGTGTGTACGGCATGCACATGCGCAACGATCTGCGTGACGGCCTCGCCGCGGTCCAGCACACGACGAAGTGCCATCACAACGTCACCGCCGAGGAGGCCGTCGATCACGAGCGAGCGCTATTCGTTCGGCTCGCCTGTTGTCTCGAGCCCTCGTTTGGTTGCGAGGCTCAAGACCTTCACGATGCTCCCCAAGAGCAGGAGGTCGAGCAGCATCTGCACAGCTACGACCAGCCGGGTGGCGTCTGTACGAGGAGTGATGTCGCCGAACCCGACCGTTGCGAATGTGGTGATGGAGAAGTACAGCGCACGAGTGTGATTGAGCGGTTCGGTGAAACTTGCGGGCGATAACCGCGATATCGAGAGATACACCATGGCGAAGATCACGAGGAACAACGGGATTGACGAGCCCAGTGCCTCGACAGCTCGAAGCTGGGGGACTGCGGCGTTGACGGTGTTGCGAAATTGCCAGATCAGTACGGCTATGAAGAGCAGCAGGCTGGACAGGAGCCGAATGATCACCTCGGTTCCATCGGAGTCGTCAACCGGCGCGAGGTAGTAGAGGCCAACGACCAGCACGAAGGTCACCATCAGCCGAAGGCTGGTGCGAAACACTTCGCGTCGGCGTTGGCGCTGGTCGAGTTCGTCGAGTCGTTGTGATGGCACGGCCGTTCGGCCCAGAGCGCGAGCTCGTCTGGTCGGTGACACCGAAGAATCGTAGGCATCGGTACTCGACTCGTCGGGGACGCTCGCCGGTGGCGATGCTGGTAGGTGATGAATCGGTCGGCTGCGCCGCAGGCGCTCGCTTGCGACATGCCTGCAGAACGTTTTCGGGCCGGCTGCAAAGCCCATCAACCTGGGGTGCCGCTCCACCCTGGCCAATGAGATTCTCACGCAACCCCAAGTTGACGAATCGCGAGACGATCTGCCTGTTCGAGCCAGCGCACATCCGGACGCGTTCGGGGGGACCGGTCCCCCCTCCACACCGTTGCCAGTTGCGCGAGTTGCTCTTTAGAGTCGAGGTTGCAGCGAGGAGAGTGCAATAAAGCGTATGGGTGTGTTGTTGGCGGTACTTCTTTCGGGGATGGCAATGATGGCGGCGTGTGCGCCACCTACTTCCGCTCCGTTGGAGCCGCCGCTGGCGGGATGCTACCCGTCGATGCCACCAGGGAACCGTGGCCTGTCGTACACCGGAACGCCAGACGTGAAGAGTAACGTCACTGTGCACGCGGCTACCGACAACACCTGCACCGGTGGCGTCGAGCCCGGAACCGAGAAGGCGACGCTGGTAGTGGCGTCGAACCGGGCTGAGGCCGTCGCAAAATGCCTCGATCTTTGGGGACTGGGTTACGACTCCACCTATGTCACCCTGTTCCGTTCGTGGGCTTGGGACCTCGGTCCGAGCGCATGGGCCTGTTGATTTCACGAACAGTATGGGGCCGAGATCAACGATCGTGACCCAGTGCGATTGATCGGAGGAACGCTGCGTTTGGCGACCGCAAGGGTACCCCGGCGAATATCGAGGCCCCGTCTGCGTTTGCCGAAGCCCGCTCGCCGGACTTCGCGAATCTGCCGCCCGGGGATTGAGCGACGCCCCGTCGAGGGAACCTTTTGCGGGAATCGTGACGTTGGACCCTGTATCGACGCCACCGGTTGGGATTCAATCGGCAGAGATGTCCGATCACCCCGATACGCGAACCGCCGCCGCGCCACCGAACCTCGGTGACTACGCCGCCACCCGGGCGTCGTTTTCGTGGGAGGCGGCCGCACGGTCACTCGATGGACTTCCCGGTGGGGCGGGGCTGAACATCGCGCATGAGGCAGTGGATCGGCACGCCGCCGGAGCCCGGTCGGATCGCGTGGCCTTGCGATTCCTGGATCGAGACGGCATCGCCGAGGACATGACGTACGCGGCGCTCGCCGAGCGGACCAGTCGATTCGCCAATGCGTTGGTACAGCTCGGCGTGCACCCTGGCGACCGGGTGTTTTCGCTGACGGGGCGGGTCCCCGAGGTGTACGTCGCCGCGTTGGGCACACTCAAGGTGCGTGCAGTGTTCTGTCCGTTGTTCTCTGCGTTCGGTCCCGATCCGATCCACCAGCGGTTGAGTCGCGGCGATGGGCGGGTGTTGGTCACGACTGCCGCTCTGTACCGCAAGAAGGTGGCGGCCATCCGGGACCGGCTTCCCGGCCTGAAGTACGTGCTCCTGACCGACGCTCCGACGCAGTCCCCCGATGTCCTGTCGCTTCAGGACCTCCTCGACGACGCATCAGGGCGCTTCGAGATCGCGCCGACAGACCCCGAGGACATGGCCCTGTTGCACTTCACATCGGGTACAACGGGCGCGCCGAAGGGCGCAGTTCACGTGCACGGAGCAGTGGTCGCCCACCACAGCACCGGCGGCTACGCGCTCGATCTGCACCCCGACGACGTCTTCTGGTGCACCGCCGATCCCGGATGGGTCACCGGGACCTCCTACGGCATCATTTCACCGCTCACCCACGGCGTGACCATCATCGTGGATCCGCTCGATTTCGAGGCCAAGCGCTGGTACCGCATCCTCGAGGAACAACACGTCAACGTCTGGTACACCGCCCCCACCGCCGTTCGCATGCTGATGAGGGCCGGCGACGATCTGGCGCACGATCATGATCTCTCCGCCCTTCGCTTCGTCGCGTCGGTTGGCGAGCCGCTCAACCCTGAGGCGGTCGTGTGGGGCGAGCGGGCGTTGGGCGCTCCGATTCACGACAACTGGTGGCAGACCGAGACCGGCGGGATCATGATTGCCAACTTCGCCGGCTGCGAGGTCAGGCCAGGCTCGATGGGTCGGCCACTCCCGGGCATCGATGCCACGATCCTTGCCGTCGATGACCAGAATCAGCCGGTCATCGGCGCCGACGGCGCTCCCGTCGTGACCGAGCCAGGCCATGAGGGAATGCTGGCGCTGCGCCAAGGATGGCCGTCGATGTTCCGCGGGTACCTCCACGACGACGAGCGCTACGCAGCCTGTTTCGCCGGGGAGTGGTACTTGTCAGGCGACCTCGCATTGCGAGATATCGATGGTTGGTATTGGTTCGTCGGGCGCGCCGACGACGTCATCAAGACCGCCGGTCATCTTGTCGGTCCCTTCGAGGTCGAGAGCGCCCTGATGGAGCACCCGGCGGTCAGCGAGGCGGCCGTGATCGGTCTCCCGGATCCGGTCGCCGGCAACATCCTCAAGGCCTTCGTCACGCTCGCTCCGGGCATCGAGCCGAACGACGAGTTGCGCCTGGAGCTCATCGGATTCGGCCGGTCGCACCTCGGCGCGGCGATTGCACCCCGGATTATCTCCTTTGACCAGCAACTGCCGCACACGAGGAGCGGAAAGATCATGCGTCGACTCCTGCGGGCCCGCGAACTGGGGTTGCCCGAAGGGGACCTCTCGACGCTCGAAGTGCCGCCGGTACCAGACGATGGGGAAACAAAGTGAGCGAAACCACATGACTGATCACCGGCTGGAGCTGTTCCGCCAGATGCTTCGGGTTCGCCGATTCGAGGAGCGGT
>JBBRSC010000125.1:0-9442 GCA_038245795.1 Acidimicrobiales bacterium | reverse complement strand
GAACGCTGCCAGCCAGGAAGGCAAAGCCCAGGTGGAATTGGCGCAACTCAAGTATCGGCTCCCTCGCCTCCGGGGCAAGGGCCGCACGATGTCCCAGCAGGGCGGCGGCATCGGCACCCGAGGTCCGGGTGAGACTCAGCTCGAGGTCGATCGGCGTCGACTCGTGCGACGGATCCACAAACTCGAGGGTGAGCTTCGACTCATCTCGCGCCATCGCGATACCCAACGAAAGGGGCGTCGTCGCTCCGGTCTCCACCAGATCGCCATTGTTGGCTACACCAACGCTGGGAAGTCGACGCTGCTGAACTGTCTCACCGACGCTGGTGTCCTGGCCGAGGATCGTCTCTTCGCAACACTTGAAGCCACGACGCGACGGTTGCAGCTGCCCGGTGGTGAATCGGTGCTCCTGACGGACACCGTCGGGTTCGTCAGGAAGTTGCCACACCAGCTCGTCGAGGCCTTCAAGTCCACGCTCGACGTTGCCGCCCATGCTGATCTGCTGATCCATGTCGTTGATGCTTCGGCGCCGGATCCCGAAGGCCAGTTCGATGCTGTTCGTCTCGTTCTCGCTGAGATCGGCGCCGACGAGGTGCCCGAGCTCGTGGTGATCAACAAGGCCGACATCGCGCCGAATTCCGCCGAGCGATTAGCAGAACGTCTGACGGGATCGGTCGTTGTATCGGCAGCCTCGGGCGATGGGGTCGATGCCATGCTCGTCACCATCGGCGATCGACTCCGGGCCATGACGCCGGTTCTGGACCTTCTGGTGCCGTACGACCGAGGCGATCTGATCGCGGCGGTACATCGGAGTGGCGAGGTCATCTCTGAGACGCCCACTGATCTTGGAATGCGATTTCGCGCCCGCCTGGGGGATGCGGAGATGTCCCGCTTCGTTGACCTCGTGCTCGACGCAGAACAGGCGCGATCGCTCGACTCGCGGGTGCTCGAAGCCCCCGAGCCACCATCAGCGAACACACACTCAGCGACCGCGCATTCGGCAAGCACAGACCCAGCGACCAGCGGACCTGGCATGGATGTCGCTTCGTGAACGTGCCGTTCGTCCCGCCGCCCTACCCGTACGATCGTCTTCGGGCGATCACTGAACTGGCCGAACGCCATCACGGAGTCGCTGTCGATCTGTCGGTTGGGACGCCGTGCGATCCTCCACCGGCCGGCGTGACGGCGATGCTGGCGGCCTCGGGGAGCGAACGCGGCTACCCCACGTCGATCGGCTCTCTCACCGCGCGCGAGGCGGTTGCGGGGTGGTTCGATCGCCGGCTCGGAGTCGATGTCGATCCCGCCACCGGCGCGGCGTTGTGTGTGGGGACGAAAGAATTCGTCGCCAGCCTTCCGATGGTGTTGAAGCTCCGCCGGCCCGATCGAGACACTGTGCTTTACCCGGCGATCTCGTATCCGACCTACGCGATGGGCGCCACGCTGGCGGGGTGTCGAGCCGTTCCGGTGGCCGTCGACGATCAGTTCCGGATCCAACTCGATTCGATCGATCCTGGCGATGCTCAACGGGCGCTCTGTCTGTGGGTCAACACCCCGGGCAATCCGGCAGGGGGACTGGACGACTTGGTGGCGGCGGCCGACTGGGGACGCCAACACGATGTCGTGGTGGCGTCGGATGAGTGTTACGTCGAGTTCACGTGGACCGGTCCGCCGGTGGGGGAGGTCCAACGACCCGCTCGAACCATCCTCGCGGCTGGGAATGATGGCGTGCTGTCGGTGCAGTCGCTGTCGAAGCGCTCCAACCTGGCCGGCCTCCGTGCAGGCTTCTACGCCGGTGACGCTGAACTCGTCCGCTATCTCTCCGAGGTCCGCAAGCACCAAGGGCTGATGGTTCCTGGGCCGATCCAGGCCGCAATGGCCGTAGCGCTTGACGACGACGCTCACGTCGTCGAGCAGCGCGCACGATATTGGCACCGGCTGATCTCCGCCGTCGAAGCAATCAACGCTGCAGGCATTGCGGCAGCCGCGCCGGAGGGGGCGTTCTATCTCTGGGTTGCTGCGCCGGACGGCGATGCCTGGGCCTTTGCACGTTGGCTGGCTGAGAAGGCAGGCATCGTCGTGAGTCCCGGCGAGTTCTATGGCCCGAGCGGTGCCCACCATGTCCGCATGGCTCTCGTGCAGCCAGACAATGTTCTGAGCGTGGCCTTCGACCGGTTGACGACAGCCAGCTCGACTGGACCTTTCACGACCGCTGCGATCATTGCGACCGCCGAGCCGCAGTTGTGACGATGGAGGACCGATGATGGACGACCTGTTCGGCCTGACGACCAGCTTGGTCGACATTGCCTCGGAGAGTCGCAGCGAGGCCGCATTGGTCGCCATCATTGAGGCGCGATTGCAGGCGCTGCCGCATCTCGAGGTGACGCGCGTGGGAGAGAACCTCGTTGCCCGCACACGTCTCGGGCGCTCGACCCGGGTCATCCTGGCTGGACACACCGATACGGTCCCGGCCAATGGCAACGCCGTTGCCCGCGTGGCCGACGACTGGTTGTGGGGGGTCGGGTCCGCCGACATGAAAGGTGGTCTAGCGGTCATGTTGGCCTCGGCCACTGAACACGTCGAGCCGGCCGTCGATGTGACGTACGTGTTCTACGCCCGCGAGGAAATCGCCGCGTCGGAGAGCGGATTGGGCGAGCTGTTTGCGGCAGTACCCGAGTTGTTGGAAGGGGATCTCGCCATTCTGGGCGAACCGACCGATGGCGCGATCGAGGCCGGGTGCCAGGGCTCGGTACGCGCCACGGTCACACTGCGTGGCGCCCGAGCTCATACCGCTCGTGCGTGGATGGGGCGAAACGCTGTACACCGGCTTGGCGGTGTGCTGAGCGCACTGACCGAGTACGAACCGCGACGGCCGATCATCAACGGATGTCAGTTCCATGAGGCACTCCTGGCTGTTGGCGTGAATGGCGGAACTTCCGGCAATGTCGTTCCGGACCAGGTCCAACTCTCGATCGGTCATCGTTTCGCGCCCGATCGCACCTCCGCTGAGGCAGAGCAACACGTGCGCGAGTTCCTCTCGCCGTTCATGGAGGACGAGGACCTGATTGAGATCGTCGACATCGCGGCGGCGGCCACCCCGGCGGTCGATCATCCGCTCATCAAGGCCGCCATCGAGCGGCACGGCCTCGGAGTCGATGCCAAATTGGGTTGGACCGACGTGGCCAGGTTCTCCGAACGCGGCGTTCCCGCTGTCAACCTCGGCCCCGGCGATCCGACACTCGCCCACACCGCCGAGGAGCGGCTCCATCGCGACAGCTTGCTCCGAACCTGGTCGGTGATCGATGACATCATCGCCGCGGGAGCCGGAGTGGTCTGAGGCGTCGCACTGCCCGTTTCAGCCGTGGTGCTCACCGAATGACCGGCGTCGTCGGGTGGAGGAGAGGTCGTCCCGTAGTGTGATCGCCCATGAGCGACCCGACTCTCGATACGTTCCGCGCCCGCATCACCGAGATCCAGCAGCGTCTGTCGTGGAACCCGCCGTCAGCATTTGGCCTCGGTTTCGCCACCCGATCGCTCGCTGGAGATGGATTGAAGGTCCTCGATACCTTCTTCCCGTTCCCGAATCTGGAGGTCAACGTCGGTTTCGCGGCGTTGATGTGCGACCTCCTCGGGGTGGAGGCCGACGGCACGTTCCTGCTGAGCGCCGAGGTGCTCGAGGAGGCTGCGCGCTGGTGCTCGCCGGTGCTCGCCGACGGTGGGAGTCATCCCAACGCAGCGCTGATCTCGTCGTTGAGTGGCGTGCTCTCGCAGGGGCCGTCGGAGTTGGGAACCGTCGTGGAACCCGTGCTCGTCTGCATTGGGGATCTGTCAGTCGCTCCGAGGACCACCAGCGAGGTGTACCTACGACTCCATCTGTTGTCGCACCGCTTGGTGCGTCCCCACGGATTGAGCCTGGACGGCCAATTCGCGCTCCTGCCCAATGTCGTGTGGACCAACCACGGACCGGCGGACCCAGACGGCTTCGATGAGCGACGGGGCGAACTCCGCGGTCGTGGTGTGATCGTGCAAGTCACCGGTGTCGACAAGTTCCCGCGAATGTGCGACTACGTCGTTCCGACTGGCGTCCGAATCGCGCACGCTGATCGAGTTCGATTGGGCGCCTATCTTGCCGAGGGGACCACAGTGATGCACGAAGGCTTTGTGAACTTCAATGCCGGGACGCTCGGTAACGCCATGGTTGAGGGACGGATCTCTGCTGGGGTCGTTGTCGGTGCGAACTCCGACATCGGCGGGGGAGCGTCCATCATGGGGACGCTGTCCGGTGGCGGGACCGAGGTGATCTCTCTGGGAGAAGGTTGCCTTCTCGGTGCGAACGGTGGCGTCGGGATCTCGTTGGGTGACCGATGCACGGTTGAAGCGGGCTTGTATGTCACAGCAGGAACCCGAGTCACACTCCCGGACGGCGAAGTCGTGAAGGCGCGGGACTTGTCGGGCCGCTCCGACCTCCTCTTCCGCCGGAATTCAACCACCGGCGTCGTGGAGGTCCTGGCCTCCGACGGCAACTGGGGTGGGTTGAACGCGTCGCTCCACTCCAACGGCTGATCGGCTCGACACGCTCAAACCAGGCTCAGAGTTTCCGAAGGACGGTCACGACCTTGCCGTAGATGCTGACCTCGTTCGGGGCGAACACCATCGGTTCCATCGTTGGATTGTGTGGCACGAGATGGATTTTGCCCTTCGAGGTTCGATAGGTCTTGACGGTGGCTTCCTCTCCTGGGATCCCAGCGACCACGATCTCTCCTTCGACGGCGGTCGCCTGGGCTCGAACCACAACGAAGTCCCCGTCGAAAATCCCAGCGTCGACCATGGAATCTCCCCGCACACGGAGCATGAACAGATCGCCATCCCCGGTGAGGTCGGTCGGGAGCGGCATGAGTTCCTCGATGGTCTCGCTCGCGATGACCCCGATCCCGGCCGCCACATCGCCGATGAGTGGCACATGTCGGACGGGACGCCGCTCGGCGATGGCACCGCTGTTGGCATCCCATCGGACCTCGATGGCTCGAGGCTTGGAGGCATCCTTGCGGAGGTACCCGAGCCGTTGAAGCGTCTCGAGATGGCTGTGGACCGTTGACGGTGAGGTGAGCCCAACTGCTGCACCGATCTCACGAACCGACGGCGGGTAGCCACGCTCTCCAACGGTCCGCTCGATGAACGTGAGGACATCGGACTGTCGTTCGGTCAAGGGGATGTCAGCCGGAGGGGGAGTCGGGAGATCACGAACACGGCGCTTGGCTTTGGGGACGGCCTGGCCAGCGTTGTCAGCTGTGGTGCCGGGTCCGGTTGGTGGGTTGGTGTTGGACGCCATGTGATTCCTCCTGGACGGAGCGCTCGTCGTTGAGTCGAACGCCTGTTCTGAAGCTAGCAGGTCGAGACTCCTGGAAGGGAACATTCGTTCGCTCTTGACATCCGAACGCTTGTTCGTGTTCGATATCGAACATACGTTCCGCTTGACAGCTCGTCGTCCGACTCGAGGATTCGCTGTCACACCCCATCAGGAGAATGTCGTCATGGCCGCAATCATCCAACTCGCTCCAGATCATCAGCTCGGCGGGACCCCCGCACGGCGACCAGAACGCCCTCACCTCACCTTGGTCGAGGGCGGTAGGTCCTCCTCGGCGCTGCGTCGCCGTGCGGTGTACCGCCAGCGGCGGCTGGCGGTACTGACGGCGGTGATCGTTGCGGTCCTGGTGGGATGGTCCCTTCTCAACGCCGTGGTGGGAACGCCAGCCGTTCCGTCGACCGGGCGGGCCGACATTCCCGCAGCACACGTGGTGCGCCGGGGGGACACACTGTGGTCGATCGCACAATCGCTGGGGCTCGGGGGCGATGTTCGAGATGTCGTGGGTGCGCTCACCGACGAGAACGGCAGCGCTCCGCTGGTCCCGGGACATGTTGTGCGAATTCCTGATTCGCTGCGGTCGTGACATGGTCACGGTCCTGCCACACCGATGCGGGCAGGCGCTCTCAGGTGGAGCGGTCGCGCAGATAGCGGGTCAGGATCGTCGAGTCGTCGATGATGGCGTCGACGAGTTGGAGCCGTCGTGGTTCTCCGGCTTCCGGGCTGCTCAGGTTGATGCGGGTGGAATCTCCGCCAACGACCACCGGGCCGACGGTCACGCACCATTCGTCAATCAGATCCTCGCTGTGGAGCGATCCGAGCAGACTCGGACCCCCTTCGCACAGGACGGTCCGATACCCGCGCACCGATCGCAGCAGCGCGAACGCGTCGCTCATTCTCGGCGGGATCGCCGGGTCGACGGCGGCGTGGGTGCCGGTCCCCTCGGGTGTACGGTCCGCAGGCTCGGGATGCTCGACGGCCCATCCGAGCGGCGCGTTTCTCCATCGCAAAATGGACACCCGGGCCGTGTCGTCGCCCTCGGTCTCAGCGGTGAGCGCTGGGAAGGGACCAACGTTTCCCGAGCGAGTGATCACGACCAGATCCGGCTGCGGACGCTGTCCACCTCGCAGTCGTTGGAGTCGCAGTTCGGCGTCGTCGGTCCGAGGTGCCCGATACTGCTCGATCATGGCGGTTCGCGCGCCGACCACGATGACATCGGCGATGCTGCGAAGCGCGTTGAACATCATCCGATCTGCCGGCCCGCCGAGATCACCGCTCCGGCCCTCCAGCGTCGCGGCCCCATCCAGCGACGCCACCATGTTGACCAGAATCCACGACCGATCGAGGGTGCCGGGCCGCTCGGTCGCTCGGAGGTGAGCAGCCATCTCGGAACTGCTCCTCATCGTCCCGTCCCGTCCATGCCACGCAGGCTACCGATCGCACCCAAGAATCCTGAGAAATTCTTGTCCACAGCGTTGTCCAGAGGTTGTGAGGCTCGAAGGGGAGCGAAATGTGATCGAAATGAGCGGGAAGGTTCGAGGGACGATCGGCGTTTCACTACTCACGGCGTTCAACACCACGAAGCGTGTTGGTCGACTGACCCTTATTCACCCGCCTGTGGAAAAGTCGGGAGAAATTCACAGGGTCATCCACTTTTGCCTCACAGGAGAGAGTTCGTAGTGTCGTTCCTCGACGTCGTGGTGCAACCGTTTGGAATGGCGGGTGCGTTTCGTTTCAGTGGGCACATCGGGCGACTCCTAGGGGCCGGCCGGTATGGCCACGTGCCTGGCACCATTTCGATGAGTGCTGGACATGTGCTCATGCCGTTGTCCGGAAGTCCCTTCCTGGATGGTGGCACCACGACGTCAGTACCACGCAGAGTTCCTTCTCCCCTGGAGTACCCCACATGTCGTTGACCGAGGATTCGCTGCGGTTGAACCTGACCCGCCTGTTCACCAGCGTCGGGCAACACCCGTTTGATTCCATCGATTGGGAGCGACGGGACGCACGGCTGGTCGATCACCGCACCGGGGTCGCCAGCTTCGAGCAGTTGGGCATCGAGGTTCCATCGACCTGGTCGGTCAACGCCACCAACATCGTTGCCCAGAAGTACTTCCGCGGCACCTTGGGGACGCCTGGACGCGAGGATTCGGTTCGTCAGTTGATTGGTCGGGTTGTCGACACCATCACCAGGTGGGGCCACGACGGCGGATATTTCGCAGATGACGAGCAGGGCGAGATCTTTCGAGACGAGCTGCTGTCCATCCTCGTCATGCAGCGCGCGGCGTTCAACAGCCCGGTCTGGTTCAACATCGGTGTCGATGGGGTTCCGAATCAGTCGTCCGCTTGTTTCATCCTGTCGGTCGAGGACTCGGTGGATTCGATCCTCGAATGGGTTCGGGAGGAAGGCGTGATCTTCAAGGGGGGCTCCGGCGCAGGCGTGAATCTGTCGAGGATCCGGGCGTCGACCGAACGCCTTGGCGGCGGCGGAACCCCGTCGGGTCCCGTCAGCTTCATGCGGGGCGCCGATTCGTCGGCCGGAACGATCAAGAGCGGCGGCAAGACCCGTCGGGCCGCGAAGATGGTGATCCTCGACGTCGATCATCCCGACATCGAGGAGTTCATCTGGTGCAAGGCCAAAGAGGAGCGCAAGGCACGAGTTCTGCGGGCGGCTGGGTTCGACATGGACCTCGATGGCGCTGACGCAGTCTCGATCCAGTACCAGAACGCCAACAACTCGGTTCGGGTCCCTGATGGCTTCATGGAAGCCGTGCTGGCAGACGGCGAGTGGGACTTGACCGCACGAACCAACGGCGAGGTGTTGGAAACGGTCAGGGCGACGGACGTCATGGACGCCATTGCAGGCGCAGCGTGGGATTGCGCCGATCCGGGGATGCAGTTCGATACCACGATCAACCAATGGCACACCACGCCGGCCTCGGGTCGCATCAACGGATCGAACCCCTGCTTTCCCGGGTCCGCCAGGGTCCATACCGACAAGGGCCTGGTCCGCTTCGACGAACTCTTTTCTCGGGTGTCTGCAGGCGAGGAATTCAACGTCTGGACCCACGACGTCACCGATCCGCTTCGGCCCGACAACCGAGTGGTGCTGAGCACTCCCGAGGCGTTCATGATCACCGGGCGTAACCCGATCGTGCGGCTCCGCTTCAGCAATGGTGGCGAGCTCAGGTGCACCCCCGGCCATCGAATTTTCACCGCCAATCGGGGGTTCGTCGCCGCCGGTGATCTCACGTCGGACGACTTCGTCCGTTTGGCGGACCTCCC
This sequence comes from Acidimicrobiales bacterium, assembly GCA_038245795.1. GTDB lineage: Bacteria > Actinomycetota > Acidimicrobiia > Acidimicrobiales > Microtrichaceae > JBBRSC01. Next base: position 801 of record JBBRSC010000125.1, on the reverse strand, counting down.
GACGCCGGCACCGCGTGCCGATCGTGCGCTTCCGGCAGTGATTGATGGCCCGGACGGTCACCGGGTCCGGACCTCCTGGACCCCAGAGTTGGCACACCTCGTCGGACGGATTGCTGGCGGAGCAACGTTCGACGGGTCAACGATGACCATGACCTATCGGCCTGATGAGGTCATGGCTGGTTTGTGTGGTCGTCACTCTGCGGCACTTGAGGAACTCTTGGGAATCGTCCCGAAGGTCATCGATCGTGATGACGGCTCAGCTGAGATCCGACTCGTCGACGGAGCCGTCGTGCGATGGCTCACCGCGCTGGGAGTATCCCTGGGCGCCGACGATGCACGCGTGGTTCCAGCGGCTTGCTTCGAGCTGCCCGATGATTTGGCTATCGAAGCGTTGGGAGCGATGTTGGGCGCGCTGGGCTACGGGCGTGACGACGCAATGTCCGCAGAATCCCGGTCGCCCGCCCTCCTTCGCGGCATCCAGCGGATGCTGTCGGCGGTGGGTGTCGTGTCATCGATCGCAACAACCAGGCCGTCCAGCGGTCTCCGCTCGCTCACCGTCGACATCGCCAACTCCGAACGGTTCTCTCCCGTCGCAGCGGCGGCAGGTGTCGAGTCGTGCTCCGCTCATGCCCAAGATGTCCAGGCCATCGTTGTCGCGACACTGCTCGAACGGACCGACGCAGAAAGTAAAATTTACTGTTACAGAATAAGAATAACTATTAACGATTAACGATTAACGATTGAAGATTAACGATTGAAGAAGTAATCCCGAGTACTCGGGAGCAAATTAAGGAATCTCTG
>JBBRSC010000124.1:0-9503 GCA_038245795.1 Acidimicrobiales bacterium | reverse complement strand
TGGCAGCTTCCCGTGAAGGTCGACTGGGAGATGCGGGCCGATGATGTCGAGGTCGCCACGGTGCGAGGGTGGGAGCGGCGCGATTGGGGTGAACACGGCGAGGACATGGCGTGGGTGTGCACGGAAAACACCGAGGCGTACATCGGCGATCGACCCGTGATCGAATCGCTGGCCGACGAAATCGAAGCAATCGTCGGCGAGACGGTGTTCGTGGAGCTCCGACGTCGTTGGAGTTGAGCGGTCGCGCCCTATCGTCAAGCTCATGCATCGTCTGTTCGTGATTCCCGCCGTCGGTCTGCTGATTGCGGCAGGGTGCTCCTCTGACTCGCAGACAGCGTCCACCTCGTCGACAACCGATGCCACGACCACGAGCCTCGCCACCAGCAGGCCCGCCGGGGATGGCACCACAACGAGCCTGCCCGCTGGTACCGCAGCGAAGCCCGTCGGACACGTCGCGGTCATTGTCCTGGAGAACGAAGGCTACGAGCAGGTCTTCGGTTCCGGGACCTCGATTCCCTATCTCGCCAAGGACCTTGCAGGCCAAGGTCGCCTGCTGACCCAGTACTTCGGCACCAGCCACGTCAGCCTCGGCAACTACATCTCGATGATCAGCGGACAACCCGCCAACCCGCAGACCGCCACTGACTGCGTCAAGTACACCGAGTTCACGGAGTCCGGCCCGGTCGGCCCGAATGGTGAGGTGAGCGGCTCGGGGTGCGTCTACCCATCGTCGGTACGCACCATCGGCGATCAGCTCACTGCGTCCGGCAAGACGTGGAAGAACTACGCCGAGGACATGGCCAAGGATCCTGCCGGCAGGACAACGTGTCGCCATCCAACCATCGGCAGCGTCGACAACACCCTCGCCGCCCGTCCGGACGACAAGTACGCCACCCGTCACGTGCCTTTCGTCTACTTCCATTCGATCATCGACACGTCGTCGTGTGCCGCGAACGTGGTCGATCTGACCCAGCTCGACGCCGACCTCACCGCGGCATCAACCACACCGAACCTGACGTTCATCACGCCGAACCTGTGCAGTGACGGCCACGACGACAGCTGCGTGGACGGAAGCCCGGGAGGAATGCCGGCCGCCAACTCCTTCCTCCAGACCTGGGTTCCCAAGATCCTGGCCTCGCCAGGATTCATCGAGGACGGACTGGTCATCGTCACCTTCGACGAGGCCGAAGCACACGGCGACCACGCCGACTCGTCCGGCTGTTGCGGCCAGACCAAGGGAGGTGGACGTATCGGCGCCGTCCTGGTCGGCCCGAGCATCGCTCCCGGCGTCGTCGACGAGCGACCCAACAACCACTACGGATTGTTGTGCACCCTCGAGACCATCTTCGGTCTCGACAAGCTCGCTCTGGCCAACACGCCCGGCCTACCCTGCGCTCTCTGACCGCCGAGTTCCCGTGCACTGGGCCGCTCGTGTGACGCCGACGGGTCAGGCGCTGAGTTCGAAGAGGAGTCGTTCGAGCCGCACGATTCCCAGGAGACAACCAGCGGCATCGCAACACACGGTCAACGCATAGCGATCGCTGGTCGGGCGGGCGACGATCTGACGGGCAAGATCACGCACCGCCGTCCCGGCCCACGCCCGCCACACCGGACGGAGTGATCCAGCGGAGGTGTGTCGATCGACGCAGCCGATGGGACGACGATTCGGACCCACCACCACGACCACATCGAGATCCAGCCGGTTCTTGAGGATCTTGTGGGCATCATCGATCTCGCCCTCGTTCACCCAGGCCGCCGTTTCCAGAATCGACCGAATCGAGACGGTGCTGTCGTCGACCACCGGCGTCGCGGCGAGCACGCCCTGACCGGAAGCTCCAAGGCCTTGATAGCCGGACAGCGGTCGCCCCAGCAGGTAACCCTGGACCAACGGGATGCGAAGTCGTCGGAGCTGGTCGAGCTCCGCCGGGCGCTCGACGCCCTCAGCGATGACCCACGCGTCGATGCGGGCCGCGAACCCACCCAGCATCTCGACGATGGCTGCGTTGGCGTCGTTGCGATCGAGGTCCATGACCAGCGATCGGTCGATCTTCAGATAGTCCGGGTTCAGTTCGATGATCCGCTTGAGCCCCGAATAGCCCGCACCAGCATCGTCGACGGCGATTTTCGCTCCGGCACGACGAAGATCCTCGATGGCGTTGGCCAGGCCCGAAATCGCGCCGGCGTCGATGTGTTCCGTGAACTCGATGACGAGGCCCTCGAGGGACTCCTGATTGGCGAGCAACAGCGAGACGCGCTGATCCATCAGCGCGTCGGGTTCCATGTTAAGACTCAGGAAACAGCCGGGGGGCAGATCTGCGCGTTGTCGCAATGTCGTCCGGAGGACCGCCATCTCGAGATCCGCCGTGATCCCACGCTCGCGTGCTGCGGAAAACCAGTGGTCCGGCGTCATTCCCGACGGATGGTCGAAGCGTGCCAGTGACTCATATCCCACGATGCTTCGCTGCGAGATGTTCACGATGGGCTGAAAGTGGACATCAACGCCCGCGCCGCCGACGGCGCGCTCGAGCATAGAATCCCAGTCACCTGCCGTCGGCCTTGGTGCCGCCACGCGCGGCGCTTCCAGCTCGTTGATCACATCCATGATCCTGATTTCCCTTCCGTGGGCAGCCTATGAATCGGAATCACGACGGTCGACCTGAGGAATCGACCGAGAAACCTTGGTGACCGACAGCGACTCGTTCAGGTCGGTGGTTGTGGGAGGCGTTGGAGATCGGCGGCCGAGATGCCAGCCGCGATCTGATTGGCAGCCATCAACTCGTCGTGGATCTCCTTACGATTCACCGACACCGAGCGCGGGGCATCAATTCCCACACGTACCAGGTCTCCGCGCACCTCGAGGATGGTCAACGTCACGTCGTTGCCGATGATGATCGATTCGCCGGCCTTCCGGCTGAGGACGAGCATCAGCTCGTTCCCAGCTGCTGTCGGGTGTCGAAGCCCTGATCAGCGAGCACCACCTGACGAGCAACCTGCGTTCCGACGTTGAGCACGACCGGACCCATGAGGTTCGCCGTGATGTCGTCGTCGGTGATGGTGATCAGACACAGCAGCTGAGCGTCGCTCTCGTCGGAGAGTTCGAGCAGTGCCGCCTCGTTCTCCGGAAGGTCCGGCGCGTAATCGGGAAAGAAGAAGTCTGGCGCCACCACGAGAAACGCGAGCTGAGGATCATCGACCGAATGCAGCCAGCTGTATGCACCGACCTCGTCGGCCGGAATCAGCGCGAACCGCTGATGCGACTCGAAGCCCAGCAGCCCATCGGGCATGGTGATGATCGACGAATCATCGATCATGACCGTGCCCAGTCGATTTGACTCAATCCGCATGTGGTCAGCCTACCGATTCGCCGTTTCGTGCTGGCCGATGCCCGAATCGAGTCGCATCATCGGCTGACTCAGTGCCGCCAGCGCTGCCACCCAACCTGCGGGGGTAGCGAGCTCACCGTCGATGGTCCCGATCGGCGTATCGAGATCGAGGAACGCCCCAGCATCCTCTGCGCTTTGGAGATCGACAACATCAATGACGTCAACGCCACCGAGGCCGACAATGGTTTCGGGCAATCGCCGCAGCGGCCGCCAACCGGCGACTGCCAACCGGACCTGATCGGCGTGCAATCCTGCGAGGACGGTCGTGGCCCACCGATGACCGTCGATGCCCGGTGCAACCACCACCACGGCAATGGTCGGGCCGGCGACGCCCAGTCGTTCGCGTTGACGGGCCGCAGACCTGGCGATGGACACGAGTTCTTCGGGCGCGGGGCCTTCGCCGATGTCGTTGGCGCTGGGCTCGAGCACCAAGACATCCGACGCTGATCGCCCCAGAAGTTCCGCAACCCCGATGGCGGCAGAGAACGCGTCACGCCGCGCGCCGATCATGGCGACGATGCCACGATCCGCGATCGACGGGGCTGCGCGGAACGTTGCTGAGACATTCCGATGCATGAGTGCGAGGTCGATGAGGCCTGAGCTGTTGCCCAACGAGTCGTCGTCCCGGAGATCCGGGGACCCCGCACCTCGTGAGTCTGGAAGCTCGATGACATCCTCAGGAACGAGGTCAGCCGGCGGCAACGGAAGGGTCGCCGGCCGAGCCAACGGACGGGCCAGTGGCCGTGCGAGTGGCCGTGCCAGCGGAGCCGCAGCAACTGCTGGCGCCGTCACGGTGGGCAGCGTCGGTGTCGCAAGCGTTGGTGTTGGCAAGGTTGGTGCCAGACGATTCGTGGCCGGCGGGGTGGCCAATGGACGTCGCGTCGACGCCTCCGCGGGGAGTGACTCGGGGGTCCGTGTGGCATCGAGCGGCGAAGTTGCCCCGGTCAGGTCGACGCTGTCATCGACCAGCGCGGCGAGTAGATCTGCGAAGTCGCGTCCGGTCACCGTGTCGGGCACCGACCTGTCGGCAGCGTCGCCCATCTCGTCACGTGTGCTGCCCCGCGCTCCGATGTGGACGCTGTCCTCGACCTCGACCTCATCGTTGTCGAAGGCGTCGTCGAAGCCGTTATCCAAGCCGTCGTGGGCCGGTTCATGGTCGGGATCGAGGGGGATCGGATCGATCAATTCGACGACGACCTGATAGTTCTCGCGACTGAAGAAGCCGCCGAACCCACCGGTTCGAACCATGTCCGCAGTCACAATGTTGGCATCGGGTCCGTGGTCCACACCGATTCTCGCCAGGACATCGTCCAGACGGGATCCCTCATAACGAAGCTGTTGCATCAAGGTTCACCATTCCGAGGTCGTCGACGGTCACGTATTCCGCGAGTTCGTCGTAGGACATGACTGGCACCTGCGGCAGGAGCCGCACGAGGAAGTTGCGCAAGGCCACACGTAGCCCCGGTGCACACACAACAACCGGTTCGATTCCGTCGTCTTCCGCCGCTCTCACCCGACGGGAGACCGCCGTTGCGAGCCGCTGAGCGGTCTCGGGATCGAGCGCCAACTGGGAACCGACTTCAGTCCGCATCACCGCGGCGACGAGGCTCTGCTCGACCAAGGGATCGAAGGTCACGACGCTGAGGTGGCCCGACGGCGCACGAGCCGCACAGATCGATGGGGCGAGCGCCAGGCGACATGCTTCGACCAGCGCTTCCGGATCGCGGGTGATACGTGCGCGTTCGCTGATGGTCTCGAGGATGCGGGTCAGGTCCCGCACCGGAACCTGCTCCGCGAGGAGCTGCTGGAGCACCTTCTGGACTTCGGCAAGACCGATGCCCTGCCCGGTCAGATCATCAACGACCGCCGGATCATGGTCGCGGGCCAGCTCGACGAGGAGCTTGACGTCTTGGCGGCTCAGGAGCTCCGGCGCGTGACGACGGGCGATCTCCGCGAGATGGGTCGTGATGACCGAGCCTCGATCGACGACCGTTGCGCCCATCGATTCCGCGGTGCTGCGATGTTCGTTGGCGAGCCATTTGGCGGGCAGCCCGAAGACCGGTTCACGCACCTCCACACCGGGGAGCTGATCGAGATCGTCGGTGATCACCAGCACCTGACCAGCTGGTGCCTGGCCCGACGCAACCGTCACGCCATGCACCTTCACCACATAGGTGCCCAGGTCGAGTTCCACGTTGTCCCGCGTGCGAATCGGAGGAATGACAATGCCGAGTTCCTGGGCCATCTTTCGACGCAAGGCCTTGACCCGATCGAGCAGATCGCCGTCGGCCCCGGGCTCCACAAGATCAACCAGATCCATGGCGAGCTCGAGGCTCAGGGGTTCGACCCGCATCGACCGGGAGAGTTCGGACGGAGCGTCTGGATCGACTGCTTCGGCCTCGACCACGATCGGGATCGTCTCGTTCTCGGATGTGTCGGACTTGGCCAGGCGCCGACCGAGTATCCAGGTGACACCGCCGACGAGAAAGAACGGGAGCTTGGGAAGCCCCGGCACGAGACCCATGCCCAACATGGCGAGACCGGCGGTGCGAATGGCGCGATGTTGGCGAGCGAACTGTGCGGCAACATCGCTTCCGAGATCCTCGGATCCGGCGGCCCTCGTGATGATGAGACCGGACGAGATCGAGACCAGCAGCGCGGGGATCTGGCTGACGAGACCATCACCGACGGTCAGGAGGCTGTAGGTCTGGATGGCCTCGCCGATGGGTTGATGGCGCTGCACCACACCGATCAGTAGCCCCCCGATGAGGTTGACCGCCGTGATGATGATCGCCGCAATGGCGTCGCCTTTCACGAACTTTGATGCACCGTCCATGGCACCATAGAAGTCGGCCTCAGCTGAGATCTCCTGACGACGTCGCCGCGCTTCGTCGTCGTCGATCACGCCGGAGTTCAGGTCGGCATCGATGGCCATCTGCTTGCCGGGCATCGCGTCGAGGGTGAACCTCGCCGCCACTTCGGCCACGCGGGTGGCGCCCTGGGTGATCACCACGAACTGGATCACGACGAGAATCAGGAAGATCACCAGACCAACGACCAGCGAACCACCGATGACGAAGTTCCCGAAGGCCTCGATCACCTTGCCGGCCTCGCCGTCAGCCAGGATCAGCCGGGCGGAGCTGAGGTTCAGCGCCAATCGAAAGAGTGTGGCGATGAGGAGCAGCGACGGAAACGCCGCCAGATCGAGTGCACGTTTGGCGTTCAGCGACGCCAGAAGCAGCAACACGGCAAACCCGATGTTCATGGCGAGCAGCACATCGAGCAGGGCCGTCGGCATGGGGACGACCATCATCGCGACGACCGCCACGACGGCGATCGGGAAAATGGAGGTGCCGAGACTGCGTCGTTTCACGACATCCCATCGGCCGTGACGGGCCGCGCATGAGTCGTTCGGCCTATGCGCTTGTCGAGCAGTCGCCGACGACGAGGCGAGATCCGCTCGAGCTGTCCGTCGGAGGGCGTCCAGGTGTCGACCACATCGAGCCCGACCGTGGCGGCATAGGACCGCTGCGCCTGCGAGAGCCGATGAATGAACGCCAGCACGGTGGCGACTGCCTGATAGAGCTCTGCGGGGATCTCCTCACCCGGACGGCAGATCCGGTACAGCGTGCGAGCCAGAAGCCGCGACTCGACGCAGGTCACGCCGTGACGTTGAGCTTCGGCGCGAATACGGGCGGCGGTGGCGTCGGCGCCGCGGGCCACCACTTTCGGTGCGCCCTTTTCGCGTTGATAGCTGATGGCCACTGCGAAGTGGGTGGGGTTCGTGATCACCACATCCGCCATGGCGACCGCTCCCAACATCCGATTGCGGGACATCGCCATGCGATTGGACCGCATCTTGGACCGGACGTGCGGATCTCCTTCGGCGTCCTTGTATTCCTGGCGGACCTCCTGCTTGGTCATCTTGAGCTCTTTCATGAGCTGGCGTTTCTTGATGGCGTAATCCGCCAGCCCGAGCAGGACACAGACCGCAGCCACCACCTGGACGAGCTGCAAGGCCAGCAGCCCGATGTCACGCACGGCGTCGGTCATCGAACGCTTCGGCGAGCCGAGCAATTGCTGCTCCACCCCACGGACCATCACCCAGACCACGGAACCGATCACGATCAACTTGGCGGCGGCCCCGAACGCCTGCCAGAGACCTTTGACCGAGAACATCCGCTTCAGCCCCGACAGCGGGTTGAGGTGGGAGAGCTTCGGGCGCAGCGGCTTACCCGTGAGAATGAATCCGACCTGCGCCAGATTCGCGAGGATCGCGATCCCGGCGAGCGCCAACATGGTGGGCACGATCGCCCCCAACATTCGGGTCAACGCATCGCCGACCGCCCCTGGAAGCCGTGCCGCGTCTGGATGTTTGGCCATGGAAATGGTCTGGGCGAGCGTGTCCTTCACAGCGGTCGTGACACTACGAACCAGCTTCGGCAGCACGATGGTGGCGAGCAGCAGTGACACCCACGCCACGAGATCGTTCGAGCGGGCAACCTTGCCGTCACGCCGCGATTCCTTCTTCTTCTTGGGTGTCGGGGCCTCGGTCTTGTCGTCGTACTTACCCACGCGTGATCACCTACTCAACGAACCAGCGACCACATCGCGTCGAGCGACATGGTGGTCAGCTTCGGTACGGCGGTGATGACGAGCGGGAAGGCGGTGATGGCGAGTAGCAACAGCACCAGGCCCTTCACGCCGAACCCGACCACCAGAATGTTGAGCTGCGGCGCGGCCTTCGACGCCAGGCCCAAGAGCAGCTCGGTGACGAACAGGGCACCGAGCAGCGGAGCGGCGATCTGCAATGTGGCAATCAGAAATTGCCCGAACCCGCGGGTGACGAGCTCCGCCATCCGATCGAGATGGAAGCCACCAAGGGGCGCAATGTCGAACGTCTTGGTGAGTCCTGCGATGAGCAGCAAATGCCCGCCGGTGGTGAAGAGCACCAGCGTGCCGAGTGTCTGATAGAGCCGACCCATGGGCGCCGCATTCGACCGGCTCGTCGGGTCATAGAGCGAGGCCGCCGTCAGTCCAGCAAAGGTGTCGATTGCGGAGCCGGCCGCCAGCATGGCCTGGAACAGCAGCGATACCAGGAACCCCAACGACAGACCGATGACCGCTTGGAACAAGAGCGACCCGATGAGCGCACCGGTGTCGTTGATCGGGAGATCGGGATGGCGACTCAAGGCAGGGGCGACCGCTAGTCCCAGTGCCAACGACAGGCCGGCTCGAATCTTCGGCGGCACCGCTCCCTGGAACGGCGGGCTGACGCTCAGCCACGCGGCGAACCGAGTGCTCGCCAACAGGAACGCGACGAAAAGACGGGGATCAAGGGACAGTCGCACGTCGTCACCCAAGCATGCGCGGCAGCGCGTCAAACAGGTTGTGCGTATAGGCGACCATCGACGACAGCATCCAGTTCCCGGCGACCAGCAGGACCACACCGACCCCGATGAACTTCGGGACGAAAGCGATCGTCGGCTCCTGGAGTTGGGTCGCGGACTGCACCATGCCAACCAACAGACCAATAGCGAGCGCGGTCAACAGAATGGGCGCGCCGAGCTTGGCGGCGAGCACGAGGGCATCGGTTCCCAGTTCAAGGATTCGGGTGTCATCCACGGTGTCGGGGCCTCGCTGCTAGTGGTAGTTGGCCACAAGGGCGTGGGCGATCATGGACCACCCATCGACCATCACGAACAACAGGAGTTTGAACGGCAGGGACACGAAGACCGGTGGCAGCATCATCATGCCGAGCGACATCAATCCGGAGCTGACTACCAGGTCGATGACCAGGAACGGCAAGAGAATCATGACGCCGATGATGAAGGCCGACTTGAGTTCAGACAGCACGAAGGCCGGGATGAGGGCCGTCATGGAGGTGTCCTCCGGCTTCTCGGGCTTCACCGACTTCGACAGGCCCAACATGAGGTCGAGTTCCTCACGACGAGTGTTCTTCAACATCCACGTCTTGATGGGAGTTTCGGCCTTCTTGAGCGCCACGCTTTGCGTGATCTCGCCGCGTTGATACGGCTGCCAGGCCTCATCGTTGATCTGTTTGATGGTGGGTGCCATGACGAAGAGCGACAGGAACACCGCAAGGCCGGTGAGGACCTG
>JBBRSC010000123.1:0-9565 GCA_038245795.1 Acidimicrobiales bacterium | reverse complement strand
TGCGTGGATCCGCCCACTCATCACGACCACCACGGTTGGGGTGCCGGTGGCGGTCACGCGCTCGACGAGTTGTCGTTGGTGTCCCGTAAGGGTCAAGTCGGCGGCGTCGCGTGCCTCACCTGTGGTCGCTGGCGGCACCAATCCTGACATCCCGCCGACGCAGACGATCGCCACCTCAGCGCCAACAGCAGCCCGCACTGCTGCGTCGAGCGCAGCTGCCTCGCTGGTCGGGTCATCAGCGTCGGCGAGGATCCCGCAGCCCCGTTCGTGGACGATCTCGGCATGAGGGAACACGTCGCGTAGGGCCGCCAAGGGGGTGACTGTGTCAGGGAAATACGGGCCGGGCGCGAACGCCCCACCGCCAGACGGAAGAAAGTCGGCGTGGGCGTTGCCGTAGATGATCTCGAGATGGGCGGGGTAGTGGTAGTCGCCTTGGGTGAGGCGGACGTCGTTGGCGCACGGTCCGATCACGGCAATGCGCGACACTCCGGCTTGCAATGGCAACACTCCGTCGTTTGTCAGGATCACCACGGCTTCCGCTGCGGCGCGCCGGGCGAGCAGGCGATCGGCGTCGCGACCGAAGGAGTGCGCGGCGATCGTGGCATCGACGGTCGGATGGTCGAAGAGGCCCAGAGCGAATTTCTGGGTGAGGACGCGGTGCACGGAAGTATCGACAGTCTCCATGTCGATATCTCCGGCGTCGATCCGTTCCCGGAGCGGTGCGCCATAGCAATCTGCCGTAGGAAGCTCCATGTCGAGACCCGCATTGAGCGCCGCCACTGCAGCACCACCCTTGTCGGCGGACAGTCGATGATGGGTACGAAGGAGATCGACGGCGAAATAGTCAGCCACGACCGTTCCTTCGAAGCCGAGCTCTTGGCGCAACAATCCCGTGAGGATCGACGCGCTCCCAGCGCAGGCCAATCCGTCTACTGAGCTGTAGCTGTTCATGATCGACGCCAGGCCCGCGTGACGGATCGCGGCCGCGAACGGCTCGGCGAACACTTCGCGCATCTCCCGCGGGCCCAGTTGCACCGGGCCGTGATTCAGCCCGCCATCGGGTAACCCGTAGCCCAGAAAGTGCTTCCCGGTGCAGACGACCCCCGCGGCGAGATCTGTCGCGTTGCCGCCACCCTGCACGGCTCGGACGTAGGCAACGCCTATCTGCCCGGCGAGTTCTGGGTCCTCGCCGTAGGTCTCCTCGACCCGTCCCCAGCGCGGATCGCGACCGATATCGAGCACCGGCGCCAACGTGTGGCGGGCGCCGACCGCCATCATCTGAGTGCGGATCACCGAACCGATCTCGCCGATCAAACCCGGATTCCAGGTGGCCGCGAGACCGATGGCCTGGGGGAACTGGGTGGCGTCACGGGCGCAAAATCCCGCCGTCGATTCTTCGTGGATGACGGCAGGGATACCGAGTCTCGTGTGATCGACGAGCCAGCGTTGGATGTCGTTGTGGAAGTCGGCGAGGCCGACAGCGCGAAGTCCGGTCGATGCCGCGACGCGGGTTACGTGGCCAGTCCCGTTCGCCATCTGCCGTTCAGCGGCATCGGGGCTGAACGCCTCGTTGTTGACGAGTTGGGCGGACCACACGCAGCCGAGCTGTGCAAGCTTCTCGTCGAGGGTCATTCGCTCTAGGAGGTCCTCGACCCGATCACCGATGCCAAGCCCCGGATCGCGATAGCGGGCGTCGGTCAGGTCGGGGGTGGTAGTCATCTCGGGACCGTAGCTGGCGTCGATCGTGAATAGCGGGTGTCGCCGATGATGACGATGGCGAGCGCCAGCAACACGATCCCAATTCCAATCGCCTGGGTCGCGTTGACGGGTTGGTCGAGAAAGATCGCAGCAGCGCCCGTGGAGATCACGGGCATGAGGAGCGTGAGCAGCGATGACAACATGATCGTGGTGTGGGAGTGGGCCCAGTTGATGAGGAGATGTCCGCTGCCAGGAAAGATCACGACCATCAGCACCCAGAACATCGAGTTGAGGTGCAGTCCGCCGTAGCCCGATCCGAAGGCCTGACCCGTGATGAGGGCGAACGGTGCCACCGCCACGAACCCCACAATCATGACGACCGTCACGTATTCGAGCGTGTCGAGTTTCTGGCGAGCGGTCTTCGACGCGATGAAGTACCACGCCCACGCTGCCAACCCCAGTACGGCCATGATCTCGCCGAATGCCGTGACACGGCCGGTGCTGCGCGATCCCTGGACGACGGCGATGATTCCGACAAGCGCCACGGCGGTGCCCCAGATGTGGCGGCGCTGGATCCGTTCTCCGAACACTGCGCCGGCGAAGAGGGCGATGACGACTGGCTGCAACGCCGAGATGGTGGTGGCATCAGCGAGCGTCGTGTGCTTCACCGCCAAGAAGAACGTGCAGATGTCGGCGGTGAAGGCGAGCGCTCCTTTGTACCCGAAGCGAAACGAATCCTTGGTGAGCCGCCGTCCGGAGGCGTATAACACGATCGTGTAGATCACACCGCCCATCCACAATCGATGGAATGCAATACCCAAGCCGCCGAGTGGGACGCGAACGATGAGCACGTTGCCGAGTCCCCACACCAGGTTGGCAGTGAGTGCGGCGGCGGCACCCGCTGGCGTCGTGCGGGTTAGCGTCGGGTTCATGTCTGACGTCACGATCTATCACAACCCGAACTGCAGTACCTCCAATTTTGCCGTGACCGAAGCGGAACGTTTGGGTGTCGACGCCGAGGTGGTGTTGTACCTCAAGACCAAGCCTGACGTTGCCGAGCTGACGTCGTTGTTGGCCAAGTTGGAGGATCCGCCCGCCGACCTGGTCCGTCAGGACGCCTTCTTTGCCGAGAAGGGCTTCGATCCCGACGACTACGTGACCGCCAGCGCGGTGGCTGAGCTGTTGGCGACCTACCCTCGGCTGCTGCAACGACCGGTGGTGGTGAAAGGTGATCGCGCCGTCATCGGCCGACCGAAGGATCGGGTCACGTCGCTGCTCTCCTAGAGGCGATCTGCGAATGCTCAACGACCCAGCGGGTGGTCGAGCGTTCGCAGTTCGGGACGTCGGGCGGCGCGTTGTGAACGATCGTTCAAGAGCCTAGGGTGATCTGACAAACCGTCAGATCTCGACCCGAAGGACAACGCCGTGGGCCTCTACGACCACATCGCCACCGAGGACATCATGTTCTCGGATCCCGAAGTGTTCCAGCGGATGGAGCATCACGAACTCTTCGCCCGCCTCCGGGCGGAGGACCCAGTGCATTGGACCAACGAGGAATCGGGTCCGGGTTACTGGTCGATCACCAAGCTCGAAGATCTCCAGATCATCAACCGTGACGCAACCGGCTTCAGTTCCGAGGCGAACGGCGTGAACATGATCGAGCCGGCCGACATGGATCCGACTTACGACATGCGCGGCAAGATGATGCTGATGACGGACCCACCCCGTCATACGCGTTATCGGCTGCTCGTCAACAAGGGGTTCACCCCCCGGATGATTGGGCTCATCGAGCAGCACCTTCAGCATCGAACCGAGTTGATCGTCGATCAGGTCATCGAATCGGGTGAGTGTGATTTTGTCACTCAGGTTGCGGCCGAGCTTCCACTGCAGGCCATCGCCGAGATCATGGGCGTGAGTCAGGAACAGCGTCACATGTTGTTCGACTGGTCGAACCGGATGGTGGGCGCCGACGACCCCGAGTACGCCACCGAGAACCCCGACGATGCCACCATGGCTGCCGCCGAGTTGTACATGTTCGCCAGCGAACTCGGCGCCAAACGACGCGAGGACCCGCGCGACGACATCGTCACGAAGCTGATCAACGCCGAGATCCAAGGCGACAGCCTCACCCAGGAAGAGTTTGAGCTCTTCATGTTGCTCCTGACCGTCGCTGGCAACGAGACCACCCGGAACGCCACTGCGCACGGCATGTTGGCGTTGATGGAGAATCCGGCCGAGTTCACCAAGCTGTGCTCGGATCCGGATCGCTACATCGAAGGCGCCGTCGAGGAGATCCTCCGATGGGCGACTCCGGTGATGCACTTCCGCCGAACGGCGATGCGCGACATTGAGCTCCGCGGCAAATCCATCAAAGCAGGCGACAAGGTCGTCATGTGGCACATCTCGGCGAACCGCGACGAGGATGCCTTTGTCGAGCCGATGCGCTTCGACATCGAGCGTACGTCGAACGATCACATTGCATTCGGCGGCGGTGGCGCACACTTCTGTCTCGGTGCGAACCTTGCCCGCGTCGAGCTGACCCTCATCTTCCGTGAGATCGCCAAGCGAATGGGCACCATGGCCCTCGCCGGCGAGCCCGAGCGCCTCCGCTCGAACTTCATCGGCGGGATCAAGCACATCCCAGTGAAGTTTGCTGCCGGCGAGCGCCTCCATCCGGTGCCAGCCGGCGTTTCCGCCTGACTCACCGCGGGCTGACTCCCACGAGCAGGTCGACGTCCTAGAACCTACGATCGGTTCGATGGCTACCTCGCGACCCCAGACCACACGCCGGCACGGCATGCGTCGCAACCTCGTAGTGGTCGGTGCGCTGCTTCTGACGGTGTCGGGTTGTCGGTTGATCGATCCCGCGACGACGCCGACGGTGCCCGTGGATCTCGCTACGGTGACCGCCGCTCAACAGGCGTGGTCGAAGGGGCTGAAGGGTGACTGGGCCGCCCGTGTTCGGGTGCGTTGCTTCTGCGCGCACGAACTGTGGATCGTGAAACTTCGCGATGGGCGGGTTTCCTCGGGGGTCCGTTGGGACACATCGCCGACCAAGCTGACACGGGACGACGATCCGTTTCATGGCCCACTGGCAGCGCTCGAGCGGGCCGCAGCCGACCTGCGCAACGGTGGATCGGTGACGTTGTCGACGCCCGGACCGGTCGAAAATGGGCTCGTGATCTCATCGGATCCGCAACCCAATTCCATCGATGACGAATACACGATCATCATCGACGGGCTCACTCGCCTGAAACCCTGAGCGCCCACGCCGCAACGTTCGCTCCCGAGAACGGTCGGGTCGCGAGGTCAGCTGGTCCGGCTTGTCACGTGAACCACGGTCGCCGGCGTGGCGGCGGTCGACGGGGTCGTACCGGCTCTCGACGAAGTCCTGGGAGTGACCGACCGGGCAGCGGTCGACGGAGCACTGAGTGCGGTCGAGACCGGACCTACCGCTGCCGACGTGGCGGTCCCCGCGTCGACAGTGTTGCTGAGGGCCAGCCAACCGGTCAGGAGAAGCATTCCGCTCACGCCTGCAGCGCCGACGAATCGTCGCGCTGACCTTGCCGGATGGGGACGATGTTTCCGAGATGCCGCGGGGCGTGGCCCGACGGGAGCGCCAGGCCGATTCTGTTCGCCAGGGCCGGGTTTCGTCGTCATTATTCATCCTGATCTCGCTGAGTCGATCCGATCGATCAACCTCGTGCCTCCATTGTTCGACCGGTGTGTAAGGGTCCCGCGTGATCCAGTCTCGACTTTGGTAAAGAGTCGAACTACCCAGGTGGGTTCACTGAGACACGGGGCGACGTCGCGGCGCCGGCTCAGCATCGGAGTTCACGATCCTGATGAGCGTCGAGAACACGAGCACCACCGTGGCAACCAGTACGCCCAACCGGAGCGGCATCGACCTCCGGTCGGTGCCGGCCCACCACAGATGCACCGTCGAGAGCCCGAACAACGGATAGCTCAGGTAGTGGATCGTTCGCCACGTCCGTTTCTTCAGCTTCTTTCGTAACAACGAGGTGATCTCAACGGCGACGAGCATGTACATCGCGATCACTCCCCAGCCAACGGCGATCGGGTGGTAGTCGCCAGTGAACGGGATCAGGATCTCAATCGGACCAAAAGGGATGTAGGAGTCGAGAACCAGCGCCGCGACGTGAATCGCCGTGAAGATCACGGCGAGCCCACCAACGAATCGGTGGAGGTCGAGCATCCAGTTCGGCTTCGGCCGTTTCCCGAGGAAGCGACTCGACAGGGCGAGACCCCAGAACATGCTGATCGCGAGCATTGACCATGCCACGATCCCGCCGGATCGGGCCACGTACCACCATGTTTGACTGCTCATGTCGCCTCTCGTACTGAGTTGATGTTCATGGGAAGTGGCACTGCGCCGAGGAACTCCGAGAGTCGGTCACTTCCTGTGACCTTCCCGAACGTATCGACGATGAGACCAGCGGTTGTTCCATCGAGCAGATCGAATGCCCGCTCGCTCCCGCGAAGAATCAGGGACTTGGCGAGTACCTCAGCGACCCATGCGTCGCCGGCGATCACGCTGGCAAATGCCACGTCGGTCACCGCAGGCTCGCCGGTTGAGGGGTCGATCAGATGATGGTGTTGTGTGCCGTTCGCGGCGGTCCAGACGCGGCGTAGGACGCTCGAGGTGGCGATCGCGCCGTCCCGCAGACCGACCACCGCCACTGGCGTTCGAGACGCGGGGTGTTCGATGGCGAGTGTCCAACCTTCGCCGGTTGGGCTCGCTCCACTCACGCGAAGATCGCCCCCGACGCTGACACTCACGCCAGCCGCTCCACCGTCGAGCGCCCTGGAGGCGGCGAGGTCAGCGGCCAACCCTTTACCGATGCCGCCAGGATCGAACGCCAGGTTCTTGGGGAACCGAACTGAAGTTTCACCGATCACGATGTCGGTGCAGGAGGGCACGTTGAGTGCGGATCGACTCATCAATGTGGCGTCGTGGGTGCCCGATGAACGTCGGCCCGCATTCATTTGGGCGGTGTCGATCGGGACGGTGTCGATTGGGGCGGTGTCGATCGGGACGGCGCCGATTTTGGTGGTGTCGAGTTGCTCGAACGAACGGTCGTACCCGGCGCGCACAAGCTCGTCGAGCAAGGTTGGATCGTACGAACCACCAGTCAATCGCCAACCCTCGATTGCTCGTTCGATGAGGAGCCGAGTGTCGGCCGATACCGTGACGTGATCGCCATTCGCACCGTTGAGGCGGCTGATCTCGCTCGTCGGCAGGAACCGGCTCCATCGTTGCTCGAGTTCCTCAACCCGATGCCGCACGATGTCGACGATGCCAACTGGCCCGCCGACCACGAGGATCTCGATGTCCGAGCCCATCGCGCGAAACGACAGCTCGGCCACGGGGTCATCTGACCCGCCCCGTCTCTCGGGCTGCGCATCGCTCGAGCCCATGTCGTGAAACGTTACTGGAGGTTGCTGGGTCGGCTGAGGGCCCAGGCGGCCAGCAGCACGAACATGGCGTCCACGACCAGCGATCACACTGCGATGGTTTCGCCCCAGTTGCCGATGTCGTCGGTAGCGCCCGGGAGCCCGGCGGTGCGAGTCAGGACAAATCCCGCCAGCGTCGCCGCGCACGTTGCTCCGCCGAGCAACCAGCCTCGACGGTCCTGCTGAGAGAGAAGGACGATCGACACGACGGATGCCGCGATCAGCAACACGTAGCCCAACCCGAGGTATGCAACTTCATCGACCTTGCTCGCCAGTTCTGCTGTGTGGATCGCAAGGGTCGCCGACAGCAAGGCGCTACCAGCGAGGGCGCTGACCGATAGTGGTGTCGCCATGATGGCCTTGGTTTTTACTGTGTCGTCGGGGCCTGGGTGATCAGCATTGTGTTCATCCTTGGGGGAGATCGGTTCCGATTGTGCGGTTCCGTTGCGGAACCGACGGAGGCCTCCCGCACGTGGCCGAGCTGCGAGGGTTAGCGATTGGTAAAGATTCTGACAGGTCGCGGATCCCGGTGGGATTGGCCGAGCAACTTGCGCACCGGGGTGGACGTGATCCCCAAGCTGACGGCGAACCCGACACCGATCGTCACCGCAATGGTGGCGCCGGCTGCGGTGTCGGCGGCGTGGGAGATCACGATGCCCGCCATGGCGAACACGGCACCGATGACGGGCGCGATGTACCTTGCCAGCCGAATCTGATCGGTCCAGAGCCGAGCAATCGTTGCTGGCCCCACCAGCAGCGCCACAGAGAGCAGTGTGCCCACGCTGGGAATGGTCAACACCAACGTCGCCTCCAAGGCCAACAACACCATCAGGTCGAGTCCGCCAAGTGAGAACCCCTGGGCCTGAGCCCCGACCGGGTCAAAGGCGCTGTAGAGCAGCTCTTTGGAGAACACCGCCAGCACAACCGCGATGACTCCGCCTCCCACCACGGTGGCCACGAGTTCCGAGTTGGTGGTCGTCAGAATCGACCCCACGAGGAACGACGTCAGGTCCTTTGCGAACCCGTCCTGTGCGCTCAACAACAACACACCGAGTGCGAACCCTCCCGCGAGCAGTACCCCGGTGGTGGTCGAGGTATCGAGTTCCCGCACCCGACCCAGTACCGCGAGCGCGAGCACCAGCAGCAGCCCGAACACCGCTGAGCCGGCCAACAGGTTCACGCCGAGGATCGCGGCCAGCACCACGCCGGGGAACGTTGCGTGGGTCAGCGCCATCGTGGTGAAGGACAGTTTGCGCAACGAGATGTGGATACCGATGACGCCGCCAATCGCGCCCACGACGGCTGCTTCCAGCAGGGCACGTCGGAGAATGTCGCTGTCCCAGATGGCGCCGAAGGAATCGATGATGCTGGCGATCACCGAGGTCAGGGCGACCATCAGGCCACCAACTCAATCGTTTGACGTGAGCGACGGACCACGGCCACACCGGTGACCACGATCACAAACGTCGCGGTCAGGACTGTGACGATCGTCGGCCCGGCAGCCAATGAGACGCCGTGATCCAAGGACGCGTGATAGCTGATGAGCAGGCCGACGACACCGGCGAACATCCCGACGGTCGCGCTGACGATGAGCATTGATCGCACCGAACCGGTCACGAGTTTGGCGGTCGCTGCCGGCGTGACCAACAGCGCAATGACCAAGACCGTGCCGACTGCCTTCAACGACGCCACGACCACCAGCGTGACCGCAATGTTGAGACACAGGTCCAACAGCACAGGTCGGTAGCCCTGGGCTGTCGATCCCTCCGGATCGAAGGCGCGCAGGGTCAGTTCCTTGTGCGCGACTGCCACGATGAGCAGTGCCACTCCACCGAGCGCAACGGTCGCAACGATGTCGTTGCGGCTCACGGTGAGTACCCGTCCGAACAACAGGACCACCAGATCATTGGTATAGGTCGTGATGCGCGACACCACCACCACGCCCAAGCCGAAGAACGTCGTCAACATGATGGCCATGAAGGCGTCGTCGTCGAGTGCCTGGCGTCGTGACATCAACGCAAAGAGCACCGCCGAGACCAGGCCAGCGACCAGCGCGCCAAGGTAGAGCGAGCCGTCAAGGACGAAGGCGATCGCCACACCAGGAAACACCGTGTGAGTGAGCGTGTCGGCGAAGAATGCGATGCGCCGCAGAATCACATACGTCCCAACAATTCCCCCGAGCGCGCCGACGATCAGCGAGATCACCAGCGCCCGTTGCATGAAGCCCAGCTCGAACGGTGCGATCAGGAGATCACGCATCAGTGGTCATGGCCGCCCGCGATGATGATCCGGTCCCCGGGTCCGACGAGCTGTTGGCCGGAATAGGTCTCGCGCAACGCGTCCAGGTCGAGCACCTCATCGATCGGTCCGAACGCGACCTGGCGGCGATTCA
>JBBRSC010000122.1:0-9609 GCA_038245795.1 Acidimicrobiales bacterium | reverse complement strand
GGCATCGACTCCGGTCGCCCGGACACACCCTGAGGTGGACAGTCCGCTGATCACCAACGTGTCGACACCCCAGGCGGTCAGCGTGGCGGCGAGCGACGTTCCGAAGAAGGCCGATGCGTACTGCTTCGTGATGACGACATCGCTCGGAAGTGGATGCGGATCGGCAACGAACTCCGCCAACGGATTTCCCCGATCGAACGAGGCCAGCGCCGGGACTTTCTGATAGAAGACGCCACCGTCGGCGCCGCCGGGAACGAACTCGACACGGGTGAAGATCACCGGCACGTCGTTCGCCCGGGCTGTTCGCACCAACTCGCCGCAGGCCTCGACCGCTGCCTCGACACCGGCATAGAGCGGAGACTCGCGATCGACGTAGGCGCGGCACACATCGATCACGATGACTGCAGGCCGCAATCCCCATCCGAGGACTCCCGAGAAACCGGCACGCTCGTAGTCATCGCTGAGATCCGTCATTGCCCCACGCTAGGTGACGGCCCGCAAAGCTGGCGGCCCGCAAAGCTGGCGGCCCGCAAAGCTGGCGGCGATACATGACACGAGGCACCAGTGCGCGGTTCCGATGTCGGTATGGCGGCGATACATGACACGAGGCACCAGTGCGCGGTTCCGATGTCGGTATGGCGGCGATACATGACACGAGGCACCAGTGCGCGGTTCCGAAAAGAATGGGGCGATACTCTCCCCGGAACCGACGCTCAGGTGCCCCGTGCATTGGAGTATGAAGGAGCGGTGAGACATCATCCAGGGCAGGCCTGCCCTCATCGGTGCCGGGAACCAACTCAGGCAACTGTCAGACTCGAGGTCGTGCGGGGATCGACACGACTGAGTAGGCAGCTGGCAGTCGTTGCGTGTGTCGCGATGGCGATCAGCGCGTGTTCGAAGGACAACTCGAGCGGCTCGCCGATCGTGACGACCGCAACGACCGTGATCGCTGCGACCTCGACAAGCCCCACGACGATGCCATCCACCATTCCCGCGGGTGCCGCCACGGCGAAGGTGAACGTCGCCTTCACCGGCGATGCCAACTCCGAGGTATGCGGTGCGCTGGCCCGGTGGAGTTCGCTGAAGCTCGACGAGATCACCCTCGATGTCAACGATGCTGAGGCGCTCGAATCGTTCCAGCGGGCGAAGCAGGCGTTGGCCCAGTCGATCGCCACCCTGGCGCCCGACGCGATCTTCTCGCCGGCCTTGAGTATGGCGGCCGCCGCAGCCGCCGAGACCCAAGCGCTCGAGGCCGCGAACTTCGACTATTCGGCCTTCATTTCGGCGGCACCGGCAGACGCGCTTCGCTTTGTTCCGCCCTCCAACGGCAACCCGGACCCGGAGATCGCCACGATCGAACAGTACGGAGATGAGGTCTGTGGAGCCGGCGAGCCGCCGCTCGTCGAGATCGACTGGTCGGCAGATCCAGGGGACGCGTGCACGGTCTGGCAACCGCTTGTCGATGCTCGACTGGCGATCTCGAACGACGGTCCGACTGCCGATCGCTTCCGGACGCTGGTCGCTGCGTGGACGACGATCGCGGGTGCTCCGGTGGCGGGTGCGCCAGCCAACCTGGGAACCGACGCCAAGACGGTCGCCGTGTGGATCCGCGATCGCTCGGTGCCGTTGCGATCCAAGGTTGCTGATGATCCCCGTCGAATTCTCACCGAACTCACGGGGACGGAGCGGGTGGTTGTGGCGTTGTGGACGCCCGAGATCCGAGATGCTGCGGGTCGAATCGAGGCCTTTCTGTCGACCGCCTGCGTCGTCAACGAACCGACCACCGGCGGGCAATGAGCGTGGCGGGATCGAGATGGTGCCGGCAGGTGAACGGCGTTAACCTCTCGGCATGAAGATTCATCGGCGAGACGTTCTTCGGCTCGGGGGAGTCACGGCTGCGGCCGGGGCGACCATGGGCATGACGTCAGCCTGCGCTCCCATGACGGCGCTGGACAAACCAGCGCCCCATGTCCCGACGGGCACCGAAATTCTCGAGGCGTTGTGGCCAGCCATCGATCGCCGTCGGCTGAACCGCGTCGAACCACGCAATCCGAACGCCCCAACGCAGCTCGCGTCGCCGGGTTCGAGATCGGCGCTCGTTGTTGGCGGTGGTATCGCGGGGCTCTCGGCCGCGCTCGAGTTGGCCGAAGCCGGCTACGCGGTGACCGTTCGCGAAGCGGCGCCGCAGTTCGGTGGGCGCCTGGCGACCCGTGAACTCGACCCGGGTGTCGGTCGGACCTTCAGGGTCGAGCACGGACTGCACATGTGGTTCGACAACTACCGGGTGTTCCTCGACATCCGACATCGCCTGGGTATCAACGAACACTTCCGCCCCTACAACGCCGTCAACTTCATCTTTCGTGACTATCTGCCGGAACGCCTCGTCTCCGAGCCGAAGGTCTTTCCCCTCAACCTGGCGAACATCATCGAGACCTCGCCGAATCTGGATTGGCCCGACATCTTCACGAGTCTTGGGATCTCGCCGGATGTGCTGTCGTTCCGATACGAGGGTCTCTACGAGCGCAACGACGACGAGACGTTCGGCCAGTGGCAAGACCGCGTGCAGGTGAGCAAGAAGTTCCGTGATGTCGTGATGCAACCGGCAGCCCACGTGACGCTCAATCGGCAATCAGATCTGAGCGCGGCAGAGATGCTGCTCTATCAACACATGTACTTCACGTCGCAGCCCTTTGCGTTCGATCGCCAGATCACGACCGTCGATCACGGCACCGCGGTCATCGATCCGTGGGTCGCGAAACTCCGTTCCCTCGGCGCAACGATGATGACCAACGCGCCGATTCGAGGGTTGCGGTTCGCGGCGAACCGCGTGCTCGGCATGGTGGGCGACACCGTCGATTTCGACTGGGTGGTGCTCGCAAGCGACGTCCCTGGCGCCAAGGCCATTCTCGCCGGCTCGAGCGGTGTTGATACGGCGGGCGCCATCGCACTCGCCAAGGCGGCGGCCCGCGTGGCACCCATGGGGGTAGCGCCGCCCTATCGGATCATCAGGATCTGGTTCGATCTGCCGTTGAACGCTGACCGGCCCGACATCATGGAAACACCCCAACACGATCCGGTGGCGTTGATCTGTCAGTTCCATCAACTCGAAGCGGAACCGATGGCGTGGGCCGCCGAGACCGGGGGATCGGTCATCGAGTTCCATCTCTATGCACTCGACAGTCCGCTGGCATCAGCACCGGACAACGAGGTGTGGAACCAGATACGCCCGACGGTGCTCGAGGTCGTGCCCGAACTGGCGGCGGCCAACGTGTTGGGTTCGACCATCGGCAACTACGAGAACTTCAGTTCGTTCGCGACCGGTATGGGCAAGGTCCGCCCGTTCTGCGATTCGTTCGAAGCGGATGGCGTCGCGAACCTCCGCCTGTGTGGCGACTGGGTCCGCTCGCCGCAGCCGTCAGCCCTAATGGAACGTTCGGTGATGACCGGTCGCCAGGCCGCCAACGCGTGCCGGTTTGCCGACGGAGTCCGCGAGGTCGCCTATGACCACGTCACCGCCGTCGGTCCCTTGCTCTAAGGAGTCAGCGCGGTTGGCGCCACACACGTTCGGCGCGACCAGCGTCGTGATCAGCGGTCATGGCATTGACGAAGTACTGATCGAATTGGCTCGGATACCACGTCGTCGAGGCCTTGTTTCGAGTGTCGGTTGAACTCATGTCATGAGCAACGATCGCCGGGTCGACGTTCGACGCGAGCGTGGCGATGAAGTCGTCGCTGGCGTAGGACGCGTAGGGCCGATCCTCGTAGAACTCCAACCGGTCTGCATCGACCAACCCTCGGGCGGCCTCACGAACGAGACGATGATCGAGATGGCCGCCCACCCCGAGCGGCGCGATGATCCGATCGGCGCCGCTGATCCACGGTTGGATGACCGCCTCGATGTCGCTGATCATCGACCCATCGAGGTCATCGGGGATTGGGTTCGATGACGGATCGAGGAACGTTGCCGAATCCATTTCGCCGGTCCGCAGGATCACCTCCGGCAGTCGGGCGACACGGCAGCGATACCCGAATCGGCGAGCGTTCACCATCTCTTCGGCCCGCCGGATGGCACTGACGATCGGTGTACGGCGAGGGGTGGGATGGAACCAACGTTGCCAATTGGTGCGTCCGAAAATGATGCCGACGACCACGCGTTCCGAAGCCAGCTCACCGTTGAGCATCGATTGGCCGAGGCTCAGCGGAGCATCATCGAAGTGGGGTGACAGCACGACAACTGCCGGGCGGGAGCGACTCATCCGCCCATGATCACAGCGATGATCGCACCGCGTCGAGCATGGCGGTGCGCATCATCCGGGCATGGTGCTGTGTTGGATCGGCGACCACCGCTCGGAGCTCGTCCTGCATCTCAGCGCGGCGCACCGGGTCGGGCTCCCGGAGCACCAACCAATTGGCGTGGCTGTCCGCCTGCACGAACTCGGTCGCCACTCGGCGCCGTTGCGTGTCGTAGTCGTCGAGCGTGGACTCGTTTGCCTCGCCTGACCACACCGCCGCGAGTCGTCGGCCGGCGGAGACGGCATCCTGAATGCCCGAGTTCATGCCCATGCCGCCGAGCGGCGAGTTCTGATGCGCTGCGTCTCCCGCCAGCAGCACTCGGTCGCGTCGCATCTCTGTCGCGACCGCGCGGCTCACCACGTACTGACTCCATTGCAGTACCTTCCACGGACGCCCGAGGTCGGCCACACCCGAGAGCAATGCCTGCACACCGGCGTCGCTGCTCGCGCTGTCGAGGTGGCCCTGAACGGGGAACAACACTCTCCAATGATCAGGCGTCTTGAGGAGCACCAACCATTCCTCGGGGTCGGCCACGTAGTTGACGTACGCCAGATCATCGAGATACTCGGCGATGTCCTCGTCGACGGAGACCACGAGGAATTCCTCCGGATAGGTCTCGCCGATCAGGTCGATACCGAGGCTCTGGCGAACCGACGAATGGGCGCCGTCGGCACCGATGACCCACGGAGCGTGCATCTCGATGAACTCGTTCGCCGTGCCGACCAGTAGGACGGCTTCTTCCGACGACGTCGACGCCCGATGGGTGCGATGGCCGAATCGGACCTCGGCGTCGTAGCGGCCCGACGTCAGCTCCGCGAGTGCCAGCTCCGCCAGCTTGTTCTGTTCCAGCTGGATGCGAAACGGGTACTTCGTGTCGTTCGCCAGCACGCCGAGATCGAAGGTCGCCACCGCTCCGAGGCGTCGATCACGAAACTGGGTGGTCGGTGCCCGGAGCCCGAGTGACATGACTTGGTCGATGAGACCGAGTGCTTCGAGCAACTCGAGCGTCGGCGGATGAAAGGTCGAGGCGCGGGATTCGGGGTTGAGTCCAACCCCCTTCTCCAACACCGTGACCGGGACGCCGTGTTGTGCCAGGGTCAACGCCGCGCACAATCCCACTGGCCCCGCTCCCGCGATCACGACGCCACGGAGATGCTCGATGGTCCCGATGCGGGGCGTGGTTGACGGAGCGAGTCGGTCGAGGGGACTCTCGGTGGGGGAGGTCATGGGGATGCCCGTCGGGTCGGTCGATAGTGTGAGTCGATGCGCTTGGCGGGAACGGTCGTGGCGTCGAGCGTGGTGGAGTGGGCTGCTGCGTTCGTGTGGCTGACGGTGATCCTGGCGGCGGTGATCTTCGTCCATGTCGCATACTGGAAGATCTTCGTCGCGGCCGGACAACCCGGGGTTCTGGCGTTGGTGCCCGTCGTCAATGTTTTCGTGGCCGTCAACATCGCGCGCCGTCCCCTGTGGCACGGCATCCTGCTCTTCGTGCCGATCGTCAACATTGTGATGGCCGTCCTGGTCGGCATCGACATCGCCAAAAGGTTCGATAAGGGTTCCGCATTCGGAGTCGGGCTGGGCCTCCTTCCATTCATCGTTGCACCTGTGCTTGCGTTCGGTTCGATCAGAACTCAGCCAGGAGTCGGCCGAACCCTGTGATGGCGTCGTCGATCCCGACGGCCCGCAGGGAATGCCACAGCGTCGCGACATTGATGGCGATGACCGGTTTACCGAGTCGTCGTTCCAGGGCAGCGGCCTGTTCGACGAAGTTCAGGTTTGTGCCGACCTGAACGATCGCGTCCACCGTGTCGTCGTCCAGTGCGGCGACCACCCGCTCGAGCCGACCAGCGCCGACCTCGGCAATGGCCGTGGCCGTCGGGCACCGAAGACCCGTCACCGAAGCGACATCGAATCCCGCTTCGGAGAAGTAGGTGGAGACCTGAAGATCCGCCACGGGTTGATAGGGCGAAAAGACGGCGATCCGTTGGGCGCCGAAGCATTCGAGCGCCGAGCGGCACGCGGAGGCGCCCGTGGAGACCGACAAACCGGCCTGCTCCTCGACCCGCTCGATGAACTGTCGATTGCCATCGACGCCACCCCAGAAGGTCTCGGCCGACATCCCCATCATCATGTAGGTCGGCTTTGAAGTGAGGACATCGCGGATGGCGACGCGGATCGATTCTCGGATCTGCGTCAAGAGGTTCTCGAAGTCAGCGTTGGAGCCGAGCGTGGGATTCGAGATGTACATGCGACCGGTATGGAACGTCACACCCGCCGGTCGAATCATGGCGACGTCCTGTTCGACGATCGTGTTGGTCGACGGTGCAATGACCGCCAGTCTCGCTCGCGGACCGCACACGTAGTCGACGTCGTCGGGGCGGGGGGCTGCCACCGCATCGAGTTCGGGAGTCGAGACCGCAGCGATCGGATTCACACGACACCTGCCGTTCGCAGTGCCGCGATCTCGTCTGCGCTGAGACCGAGGACCCCACTCAGGACTTCGTCGGTGTGTTCACCGAGCTCGGGACCCACCCAACGGACCTCGCCGGGAGTGTCGGACAACTTCGGCACCACGTTCTGCATGGGGAAGTCGCCGAGCAACGGATGCACCAGCGTGACGATGGCTTCGCGGGCCGCAAAATGCGGATCCACCAGCATGTCGGGTGCGGTATAGATCTTGCCGTTGGGCACGGAAAAGGTGTTGAGCCGTTCCTCGAGATCCGCGGCGTCGAGCGTGGCCGACCACTCGCCGATGAGGATGTCGAGCTCGGTCTGGTTGGTGCCTCGCCCGGCATGGGTGGCGAAGCGCTCGTCGTCGCCGAGCTCAGGTCGATCCATGGCTTCCGCCAGTCGCTTCCAGACCGTGTCCTGGTTGCCGCTGATCAGGTGTTCCTTGCCGTCGCGGGTGGGATAGGCGTTGGCGGGCGCGACGTTGGGGAGGATCGACCCGGTGCGCGGTCGGATGTAGCCGGTTGCGGTGTACTCCGGGATGAGCGATTCCATGACGCCGAGAACAGCTTCGTAGAGCGCGGAGTCGACCACCTGGCCCGTGCCCGTATTGGAGCGGTGATGCAATGCCACGAGGGCGCCGACGCAGGCGAAGATGGCGGCGAGGGTGTCGCCGATGGAGATGCCGGCCCGTGATGGTGGCCGATCGGGTTCGCCGATCACCGCCCGCAATCCGCCCATTGCTTCGCCGATGGCGCCATAGCCAGGGCGGCTGGCATAGGGGCCGGTCTGGCCGTATCCGGAGACCCGGACGACGATGAGGCGCGGGTTGATGGCCATGAGGTCGGCGGGCGCGAGGCCCCACTTTTCGAGGGTGCCCGGACGGAAGTTCTCCACCAGGATGTCGGCCTCGGCCACGAACTTGCGGATCAGCTCCTGACCGGCCGGTTCGCGCAGGTTGATGGTCACCGACTTCTTGCCCCGGGCGACGACTGGCCACCACAGGCTCCGACCTCCGGATTTCTCCCGGCCCCACTCCCGCATGGGATCGCCTTGGCCGGGTGGTTCGATCTTGATGACTTCGGCGCCGAAGTCAGCCAGGAGCTGTCCGCAGAACGGCCCAGCCAACAACTGGCCCATTTCGATCACACGCAGGTCCGACAACGGGGTGGTCATGACCGCCACGATACGTGCGTGTGTTCCGTTGAGCGAAACGGCGTTACCATTCGTCCACCATGAATGGAGACACCATGAGCGACCACGTCGAGATTGTCGAAGTGGCACCCCGGGACGGTCTCCAGAGCGATCCCACCCTGTTGGGCACCGCCGACAAGGTCGCGCTGATTTCACGGGCACTCGATGCTGGTCTGCGTCGCATCGAGGTCGTCTCGTTCGTCAACCCGAAACGGGTGCCGCAGATGGCCGATGCTGACGAGGTGATGGAGGCTCTCCCGCGTGATCGGGGTGCCTCGTACATCGGGCTGGTCTTGAATCGTCGAGGCTTTGATCGTGCAGTGCAGGCCCGCGAGTCCGGTCGGGGGGTCGACGAGATCAACGTGGTGGTGGTCTGTACCGACACCTTCGCCGAACGGAATCAGGGCCGGACCACCCAAGGCCTGATCGACACCTCCAACGACATCGTCGTCGCCGCTCGCGAGGTTGGTCTGCCGGTGAGCGTGACCCTCGCTGCCAGCTTCGGCTGCCCGTATGAGGGCGAAGTCCCGATCGATCGACTGCGATGGGTTGCCGAGCAGATTGCCGCGTCGGGGCCGCGAGAAATCGCGCTGGCTGATTCCATCGGGGTGGCAGTTCCCACCGACGTGTCGGCGCGGGTCGCGGCCGTTCGGGAACTGGTCGGCGACATCACGCTTCGCTGCCACTTCCACAACACGCGCAATACCGGTCTCGCCAATGCCGCCGCGGCAGTCGACGCCGGGATCCGGGTCCTCGACAGCTCGTTGGGCGGGATCGGCGGATGCCCGTTTGCCCCGAACGCCACCGGCAACATCCCCACCGAAGACCTCATCTATCTGTTGCACCGCATGGGATACGACACCGGCGTCGATCTCGAGGCGTTGATCGGCAACATCTCGTGGCTCGAGGACGTCCTCGATCACCCGGTCCCCGGCTTGGTCGGCAAGGCCGGGGTGTTCCCCAGATGAGCACCATTCGTGTGGCAGCAGCGCAGTTCTCAACAGGCTGTGATGTCGACGACAACCTGGCCACCGCACTGCGGATGATCGACGCCGCCGCCCAGCAGAACCCTGCCGTGATCGTTCTCCCTGAGTTCTGCAATCACCTGTCGGTCTACGACGACGGTGATCACGCATGGTCGGTGGCCGTCGACATCGACGGACCATGGATTCAATCGGTGGGCGAACGCGCTCGTCGTCACTCGTGCTGGATCCAGCTGAACTGCACCGTGCGACGATCTGGAGAATCCACATCCCGGGAGTCGACTCCCGGCCGCATCACCAACACGAACTTTGTGTTCTCGCCCGACGGCGCATTGATGGCTGACAACGACAAGACGGTTCTCATGGGAGCCGAGGGGGACTACCTCTCCGCCGCCGACGAACCAGCAAATCTGATCGACGCCGGCTTCGCCACGATCGGTAATTACGCCTGCATGGACGGGGTGATCGCCGAAGTGCCCCGGGGTCTGGTCCTTCGAGGCGCCACGTTGTTGCTGAACAGTCTGAACTCGTTCGCCCTCGATGAGGCGTCGTTGCACGTTCCCGTTCGGGCGGCCGAGAACAAGGCGTGGGTGGTGGCCTGCTGCAAGGTCGGGCCGTTGCTCCCGGCCGACAAGGTCACCATGTTCTCGTCGGCCATGAACGTTCCGGCCGACGCGCTGTGCGGTGCGGG
>JBBRSC010000121.1:0-9645 GCA_038245795.1 Acidimicrobiales bacterium | reverse complement strand
GGGCTGTCGGGTTGAGGATGTCACCGGCCGATGCGTACAACCAAGCCCGATAGGTCTCGCGTCGTTGGTCGGCCGGCTCGATCAACGGGTCGTTGGGGTAGAGGGCTGCGTAGAGGTACGTCGGCTGCGGAGCGGTCGGGGTCTGGCGAACAACGAAGGACGCACTGTTCGATTGAGACACCGGGCCCGATACCGAGGAGGCGGTGGACTCGACCGTGTTGGTGATGACGTTGCCCAGTTGGACTGTTCCTGCGCTCCGGTCGACCGACGAGACCGTCGCCTGAAGGTTCATGTAGATCGAGCGACTCGGTGCCAAGCCGTCGGCTCGAAGCTCAATCGACGTGACCTCGTCCCCGGCGCTGAGACCCGCCACCCCAGACGGCCAGGTCGGGGCGTAGAGACTGGCTGAGTTGTAGGTATCCGTCCCCATGGTCATGACCAGTTCAGGCGACGGCCGATCGACAGACGTCATCCACACCGATGCCGGCCCGGTCGCGGCGCTCGAGACCGCGAGATACGTGAGACGCGTCGCGGAGGGGACCTCATCTCGCATCACGACATTGTCGAGGGTCAGCGAACCAGTGTTGTAGAAGTTGGCGTTCCACGAAACGTTCTCACCCGGAACCGCCTCGGGTGAGATCGGGCCAGGGCCGTAGCGAGGAGGTGAGACGGCCTTGTAGCCAGAGGCGGAAGCCGTTCCAACCACCAAGGTCATGTCTGCCGTCGAGGAACCAAGAACGCTCCGGGACGCCTCGCCGTAGCGGACTCCTGAGAAGTCGACCGTGTTGGTCTTGATCGCCCCCACGATGTTCGACGGGTCGCCAGAGCTGAACCTGACAACAATCGCCACCGAGAAGCAGCCATTCGGCGTCGAGGTGTCGCCGATCTGCCACGTGACAACGCCAGGGCTGGTTTCCAGACCACCGCCCGTGGCGGACACGAACGTGGCCCCAGCCGGCAGCGTGTCGGTCAAGGTCGCATCGGTGACCGCGAGGTCGCCCTTCCCATATGGCGAGTTGGCGCCGAAGCAGTGCGAGGCGAGGAATCCCGTCACATCATCGATGGCTCCACCGAACTGGCCGTTCGAGGTGGCGAACGTCGACTGCGACGCGCTGGCGGTCGCTGCCACGGTGTTCGACGTCGACGTCGTTGCGTTCGAGGCGGTCATGACGAGTGAATTCGATGCGATGGTGCCGTCGGGGGTCCACGGCGCGGGGAATCGGACCTTGATCTGGATCTGCCCTGTCGAACCGCTCGGCAATGGATTGACCATTGCAAAGGAATAGGTACCGGGCGCCGAATGCTGTCGATTGCCAGGTGCAGCCGAGGGCACCGATCCACCGCCGGTGTTGGAACGCGAGGACACCTGAGAGGGGGTCACGACGTCGACGACGATCACCTCGGGCGGGAGGGTGTCGACAACGACGGCGTTCTCACACGGTGATGAGCTCGCGCATGTGTACTTCAGGAGGAACGAGAAGTCCTCGTTGGATCGAACCGTGGCTGCCGTCGACTCGATCGCCGGGCTGCCGCTGACGATGCTCGCTTCGACAACCAGTGTGGGCGCGTCGGCGGCCGCGAGATGCACGGGTGACACCGCCATGAACGCTACGGCGACGGCGAGAATGATCTTTCGAGGAGACACGAACTCGCGCCGTCGTCGGACCTTGCGTGTGAACAATGACATCGGACCTGAGGCCCTCCCGAAGCGGACCTCATCTCATCGACATGAATTACTCACATCATGAGTGGTTCAGAAGGTCACGAAGAATGACCCATGTGCTGGAATCGGTTCGCTCGACCAAGACTTCCGCCCTCTCGATCCCCGCATTGGCTAGCGTTCATTCGCTTCGTGCATCGATCCTGATGCCTCAGCTCACCAGGGAGGGCCCATGCTGGCCGGTTTCAAGAAGTTCATCATTCAGGGCAACGTGGTCGATCTTGCCGTGGGCATCATCATCGGCGTCGCGTTCGGGGCGGTCATCAAGTCCTTCACCGACGATGTGCTCATGGCGCTGATCGGCGCAATCGTCGGGAAGCCGAGCTTCGATCAACTCACGTTCGCTGTTGGCGACGGAATCGTCTTCTACGGCAAGTTCCTGACGAATCTGGTCGCCTTCGTCATCACCGCTGGAGCCGTCTATTTCGCCGTCGTCGTGCCGTTGAACATGATGAAGGAACGTCGGGCCAAGGGCGAAGGCGCCGCGGAGCCCACTTCGGAGGAACAGATGATCGCGCTGCTCGAGCAGATCGCGAACAAGTAGGGGCGACGCCCCGGCGGGTCCGGGTCAGCCGAGAGGAACGCTTGCCAAACGCGGGCGATCCTCGATCTGGTTGATCCGGACTTCGCAGGGTTCACCGGTTGATTCGGCCAGGCACTGTTCCAGCAATCCCGTCCGTTGGTTTGCCGAATAGACCTCGAGCGCCAGATCCTCTGCATCAACCCCGGGCGTTCGACGAGCATCAACCGCGACGACACGTGGAGACGTCGCGCCGATCGACGTCGAGACTCGGCCGACGAGGCCCCGGTGCGACCGGTCGAGACCGATGCCAACGCGAAGGATCCCCGACAGCGCCCGCACCGTCCACTGGTCGGCCGCGTTCAACGCCGCGAACGGCGGATGCCGCTCTGAGGGCGTCGACTTGCGGTGATACCGAGCGATCTGTGCGATGAGCTCGATCTCGTGGTTGGTGAACCCGGTCAGGTGTTCGGAGTTACGAATCACGTAGTAGCTGTGCTGATGATGTCCGCTGTGGGAGATGAACAGCCCGACGTTCGCCAACAACGCGGCCGCTTCGAGGAGTTCGGCTGAGGGGTCATCGAGCCCGAGGGCCGGCGCCAGCGACGCGAACAGGTCCCGGGACAACCGCGCGACCGCGAGGGCATGATCGGGATCCTCCTCGCACAACTCCATGAGGTGCAACACACTCTCGCGGCGAAGATCTGACAACTGGGTGGTCGGCCCCCCGACCGAGCGGCGCAAGGTATCCAACAGGACGCCTTCTCGGAGCGCGGCATCCGAGAATTGCAGGGTCTCCTGGCCGAACGCCTCCATGACCTCGTGCAGGATCAGCGCTCCACCCAACACGATGTCGGCCCGGGCCGAGTCCACCCCTGGCATGGATCGGATCTCGTCGACGGTGCTCGCTGTACTGATCCGATCAATGGCCGCAATGAGTTCCGAGCGATGGAGCAGCTCAGCGTTGAACGACTTCGGCGACACCCCGCGTGGGCGCGTCATCGCCACCATGGTCTCGATGGTCCCCGAACTCCCCACCATGACCGAAGCGTCGATGGCCCGGGACTCTTGTCGAAAGGGCGCAATGGCATCGCGGATGAACCGTCGGCAGGCCAGGATCTCGGCGTCGGACCCGACCCCGTTGGGCAGGAAGCGTTGCGACATCCGAATGGCGCCGAGCTTGAGTGAGCGGGCGGACAAGATGTCGTCGCCACGCCCGAAGAGCAACTCGGTGCTCCCGCCGCCGATATCACACAACAACAGTGTCTCGTCATAGACCGGAAGCGACTGCAACACACCGAGATGGATGAGTCGGGCTTCCTCGAACCCGGAGATCACCTCGACCACGACGCCGGCCTCGCTCAACGCTCGGTCGATGAACACCGCCGCGTTGTCGGCCTCACGAACAGCTGACGTCGCGACCGCCACCAGTTTGGCGTCGTGTTTCGAAGCGATTCGACGACATCGATCCAACGCAGCGACACCACGATCAATCGCATCAGGGTCGAGCTGTTTCATCTCGGGCATTCCCGAGCCGAGTCGCACCATTTCCTTGTGCCGGGTGATGACCTCGAACCGGCCCGCTCCCGACACCCGGGCGACGACCATGTGCACCGAGTTGGTGCCGATATCGATCGCGGCGATCACATCAGGAACATCGACCGTCCCACGCTGACCAGAGACGAACGGATGATCGGACACGGGTTCCACTCTACGATCGGGAACAGTGAACCCAGAACACGGCGACGCCGCACCATCCAGCGCCGCCGCTCTCGTTCCCGCCCGCGTCGTTCAATGCGATCGAGGGGTCGTGACGATCTGGATCGAAGTGGGCGTTGATCTCCGAGCGACCTCCGCATCGAAAGCGGCCAACGTGGTCGCCGGGGACCGGGTGATGGTGGATCCGGAGTCACTCAGGATCTTCGAGGTCCTCCCGCGGACGTCGGTGTTCGTTCGGCGTGCCGCCAAAGGCGCCCGACGAGCCCAGGCGAGCGCCGCCAACATCGACGTGGCCATGTTGTGCCATGGCCTCGACCGCCCGTTCAATGTTCGTCGACTCGAACGCGAACTCGTGCTGGCCTACCAGAGCGGCGCGACACCGGTCGTCGTTCTCACCAAGTCCGACGTCGATCCTGACGCGGTGCCCCGTTGGCGCGAACAAGCTGCCCTCGCCGCTCCGGGCCTTGACGTCATCGTCTGCTCGATCACCACTGAGACCGGACTCGACGAACTTCGAGCCGCCGTGCCCCCTGGGGCGACGGTCGTGCTCTTGGGGTCGTCCGGAGTTGGGAAGTCCTCGCTCGTGAATGCATTGCGCGGCGACTCGTCCCAGAGCGTCGGTGAAGTGAGATCGGGTGACAACAAGGGGCGCCACACCACCACCGCCTCCCGGCTGATCGAGCTCGGCGACAGCAAGTTCGTGGTCGACACGCCAGGCGTCCGGGCGCTGGCATTGTGGGACGCGCCTGAGGGTTTGGCTGCTGCGTTCCCAGAGATCACCGAGCTGACGGGGCAGTGCCGCTTCAGCGACTGCGCCCACCGCAATGAACCAGGGTGCGCTGTGACGGCAGCTGTGGCGTCAGGACTGATCGACCGTGATCGCTTCGATCACTGGTGTCGATTGGGCGACGAGCTCAGCGAACTGGAGCGCCCGTACTGATCGCGGCGGCGATGTCGCGGGCCGCCGCGACGACGTCGTGCCCGGGGCGCCGGCCTGGATGCTTTCCGAGGCGATCGATCGGGCCCGAGATGCCGATCGCCGCTACGATGTGGCCAGCGGCGTCGACGATTGGTGCGGACACCGAGGCCACACCGCTCTGGCGGTCGCCGACCGTTTCGATCCAGCCGTCGGGCCCGGTCGGCTCGGAGGAGAGCACCCTGCCCGCTGAGCCACGATCGAGGGGAAGGCGAGCACCAGTATCGACGATGGTTCGGAGCTCATGGGGACTGTCAACCGACACCAGGCATCGCCGGATGTCGCCTTCGATCACATAGAGCTGCACGCTCTCCTGGGTGATGTCACGAAGTTGTTCAAGGATCGGGCGAGCAACGTGCTCCAGCGGAAATCGTTGGGTCGCGAGATGGCCGACGGAGGACCAGCGTGAGCCGAGATCGAAGCGACCGTCGTCGGTCCGGCGCACCAACCCGTGCGCTTCCAGCGCAACCGCCAAGCGATACGTCGTTGAGCGAGTCGTGCCACACGCTTCGACCAACTCGGCCAGCGTCAGCGGACCGCGCTCCAACTCGGTCACGACGGCTACTGCCTTGTCGAGGACCCCAACACCGCTTAGAGTGTGTTTCATCACGTGGGAAGTGTATTCCATATGTTGAACAGGCATGGAGCAACCCACATCTTGTAGCGATTGGAGCGAGCGATGTCACGACCAATGACCCTGAGCCAGAAGGTGTGGGACCGCCATCTTGTACGTCGAGCCGAGGACGAGCCGGACCTGCTCTACATCGATCTGCACCTCATCCACGAGGTGACCAGCCCCCAAGCGTTCGATGGCTTGCGGATGGCAGGTCGTGGTGTGCGCCGACCGGACCTCACGCTGGCGATCGAGGATCACAACATCCCGACTGCGAACATCGATCAGCCGATCGCCGATCCGGTGTCGCGCAAGCAGATCGACACATTGCGAGCCAACGCCGCTGAGTTCGACATCACGATCTTTCCGATGGGTCACGCCAACAACGGCATCGTGCACGTCGTTGGACCCGAGCAGGGCATGACCCTGCCGGGCATGACCATCGTGTGCGGTGACAGCCATACCGCGACCCACGGAGCGTTCGGTGCGCTCGCGTTCGGCATAGGCACCAGCGAGGTCGAACACGTGCTGGCGACGCAGACGCTTCCCCAGGGAGCGATCGGCACGTTGGCGATCAACGTCGATGGCGAACTCCAGCCGGGCGTATCGTCGAAAGATGTGATCCTGGCGATCCTTGGTGTGCTGGGCACCGGCGGCGGCATCGGCTACATCGCCGAGTACCGCGGGTCGGCCATTCGGGCGCTGTCGATGGAAGGCCGAATGACCGTCTGCAACATGAGCATCGAAGCTGGCGCCAAGGCCGGACTCATCGCCCCTGACCAGACCACGTTCGACTACATCAAAGGTCGGCCGTACGCGCCGACGGGCGCCGAGTGGGATGCAGCCGTTGCCGACTGGTCAACCCTCGCCACCGACGACGACGCCACGTTCGACAAGGAGATCTTCCTCGACGCTTCGACCATCGAGCCGTCGATGAGCTGGGGAACCAACCCTGGCCAGATCGTGCCCATCTCGGGTCGAGTGCCCGATCCGTCGAGTTTTGCTGATACCACCGAGCGTGCGGCAGCAGAGCGGGCGCTCGAATACATGGGCCTGACCGCCGGTACCGCCATGCGAGACATCGACGTCGACGTCATCTTCATCGGCAGCTGCACGAACAGTCGGATCGAGGACCTCCGGGCCGCCGCGTCGGTCGTACGAGGCCGCCACGTCGCTGCGGGACTGCGAACCTTCGTCGTTCCCGGAAGTCATCTCGTGAAGCAACAGGCCGAGGACGAGGGTCTCGATCAGGTCTTCATCGACGCCGGGTTCGACTGGCGCGAGCCAGGATGTTCGATGTGTCTGGGGATGAATCCCGACACCCTGTCACCCGGTGAGCGATCTGCCTCGACGTCGAACCGGAACTTCGAAGGCCGCCAGGGTCGGGGCGGTCGCACTCACTTGGTGTCGCCGGCCGTCGCCGCCGCCACGGCTATCGCTGGACACTTCGCCACGCCAGGAGACCTCGCATGAATCCCGTCACCATCATCACTGGTACCGCCGTTCCGCTCGATCGCAGCGATGTCGACACCGACCAGATCATCCCGTCCGATTGGTTGAAGCGGGTCGAACGAACTGGGTTCGACAAGGGACTGTTCGCCGAATGGCGCGATGACCGGGATTTCGTGCTCAACGACGAACGATTCGCGCACGCCACCGTGTTGGTTGCTGGGCCGAACTTCGGTACCGGCTCCTCGCGCGAACATGCCGTGTGGGCGATCTCGCAATACGGCTTCGAAGCCGTGGTGTCGCCTCGCTTCGGGCCGATCTTTCGGAACAACTCGGCCAAGTGCGGCCTGCTCTGTGTTGAGGTCACCGACGACGAGGGCGCCGCGCTCATGAAGGCCATCCAGGCCGACCCAGACCTCGAGATCACGATCGACGTTGCTCGTCTCACGCTCGAAGCTCCGGCGATCGGAATGACGATCTCGTTTCACCTCGATCCGTCGGTGCAACACAACCTGTTGAACGGCCTCGACGACATTGGCATCACACTCGCCCACGGCGACGAGGTCGACTCGTTCGAATCGGACCGACCCGAGTGGATGCCGACGGCCTGACGGAAAAGAATTCCCTCATTGCGGGAACCAGCCTGCGCCATCCCGTCGTCTCATGTGCGAGACGTTCGAAAGGGTTCCGCAATGCGCTCCTCCACCTCATCAGTCCGTTGTTCTCGGACCACGCTCCTCGCCGTTCTCTTGGGAGTGATTGCGCTCGCTGGGGCGTGCGTCGACTCCACGGCGCGTCCCCCCACGACCACCACGGTCAAGCCGACCGGACCCGTCGCCACCTTCGCGTCGAAACTTGTCGCCGCCACCGGTTGCGATGACCTGTTGGGATGGGTGAAAGGCGAGGCAACCAAACGGCTTGATCAGAATGGTGACCTTGCGGCATCCGCTTTAACGCCAACAAGCAGAGCCGCTGGTGGGGCCGCCGACGCCGCCGCCAGCGCGGAGCGGAACGTACCGGTCGAGAGCCGCCAGCCGTCGACCGGAACCAACAATCAGGTCGCCAACGTTGACGAGGGTGACCACGTGAAGATCGTCGGCGATCGGATCGTCGTCTTGGCGAACCGCACGTTGGCGGTCGTGGGACTCTCACCCGACCTCCCGAAGATCGGCCAAGTGGAACTCCCCAGCGACGCCACCGAGTTCCTCGTCGTCAACGGCAAGGTCATCACCATTGGCACCACCTACACCCCCGACGGCCGAGTGTTCACCTCCATGAGCCAGGTGAACATCGAGGGGTCTCCGACCGTGGAGTTCTCGACGACGGTCGATGGCGCGCCCATCTCGACCCGACTGGCCAACGGTGCGATGCGGATCGTCATCAGCAATCCCCAGATCGGCAGGGAGGTCAGCTTCTCCGGCGCTGGAAGTGTGCCGGCGATCAACGACTCAACCATCGAGCAGTGGCTCCCCGGGCGAAGCGACGAGGGTCGTCGTTCAACGCTCGTGGAGTGCACGACTGCACTCAAGCCCGTGGAGTTCTCCGGCTTCGGCTCGCTGACCATTCTGACGATCGCCGGCGAATTGAACGACGTGGCGACTACCAGCATCATGGCGAGCGGACAGACTGTCTATGCCAACGACAACTCGCTGTACGTCGCAACGGTTGCCGAACCTGCACCCAGCGCTCGGGAGTACCGCCCCGCCACCGATATCCATCGCTTCGACATCTCTGGCACAGCGCCCGCCCGCTACGAAGGCTCTGGTCGAGTGCCCGGCACGCTGCTGAACCAGTACTCGATGGACGAACAGAACGACATCCTGCGGATCGCCACCACTGAGGGCAGTAACGGTTTCATCGGAATGGCGACCGACGGTGTTGCGATGCCGAACGGTGATGTCGCGGTGAGCTCCAAGGGCGGTGCAGCGACCAGTCCAGTGGAGACCGCGCCGAACGCGCCCGTTGCTCCCAGTGCACCGAGCGAACCATGTGGCGGACCGGCCATCGATTGCGCCCCGAATCCTTCACCAGCACCAGCGCCAACCCCACCGCCCGAGCCAGTTCCGACCAGCGGGCCAGCCCCTATTGAGCCGCCGAAGCCAGCCCCCGAACCTGCGCCGACGCCTGGCCCGCCGGCACCCGCGCCGACGGCGACTACCTAGCGGGTCACCACGCTGGCACTCAAAGATGGCGCTCTTGTCGAGCTCGGTCATCTCGACGGCCTCGGTGATGGCGAGACCATCCAGAGTGTGCGCTTCGAGGGCAACCTCGTCTCGATCGTGACGTTCCGTCAGGTCGACCCCCTGTTCTCCATCGACCTCTCCGATCCGGCATCGCCGAAGCTCCTGGGTGAACTCAAGGTTCCCGGGTTCTCCAACTATCTCCATCCAGTCGGCGACGGTCGTCTGCTGGGGGTTGGCGTCGGCGGCAGCGAGCGAGGTAGCGATGGTTCGGCGAAGGTGACGCTGTTCGACAACTCGAACCCTCAAGCGCAGCGTGAGATCACCAGTTGGACAGCCCCGAACACCTCGCTCAACGCCGGCTTCGACCCGCACAGCTTCACCTGGGATCCAGACAGCAGATTGGCGTTGATCGTGGGAAGAAGTTGGCCGAACGTCGAACCCCAGTCGGTGGCCATCGTGTTGAAG
>JBBRSC010000120.1:0-9695 GCA_038245795.1 Acidimicrobiales bacterium | reverse complement strand
TCGCGGTACAGCCGTGATGACAGTCGTCCCTCGCGGGATCGTGACAGTCGAGCGCCCCGGGATGATCGACCGCGGCGCGACGGCGACCGGCCGACGACCTCGCGGTACAGCCGTGATGACAGTCGTCCCTCGCGGGATCGTGACAGTCGAGCGCCCCGGGATGATCGACCGCGGCGCGACGGCGACCGGCCCACGACGGCTCGCTCTGGACGTGACGATCGACCGCGTCGCGAGGATCGTCCGGCACCAATTGTCGATGGGCGTCCCATGAGGATCTCGGGCGGTCGCCAGTATGAGACCACGCAGCCCGAGGACCAGGATCGTTGGGTCGACGGGGGTCGTGTCGAGCACCCACCCGAGGGCCGACGTCCACGACCTGCCGGACCACGTCAGACGAGTGCCAGGGGTGCGGCCCGTCCTGGTGCCAAGGGGCGACCATCCCGCGGGGCGCCGGCCGCTGGCCGCTCTCCCGACCTCCCCGCTAATCGTGCCGAACGGCGCGCCGCCCAGGATCGCACCGGGACGACACCAGAGACGTCACCTGTCGACGGTGGTCTCGAACCTCTGGTGGGCGCCAAGCGGGCGGTGACGCTGGAAACGCGTCTAGCGCGTGCTGCTGACGCCTTTGCGGGGGAGCGATACGTCGAGGCTCGTCGTATTCTGCGACCGATCGTCATCGAGGCCCCGGACAGTGCCGCGGCTCGCGAACTGCTCGGGCTCACCCATTACCGGCTCGGCAAGTGGAAGGACGCAGTGTCCCAGCTCGAGGCGTTCATCCCGCTGAGCGGCTACAGCACCGAACAACACCCGGTCCTTGCCGACTGCTATCGGGCGCTCAAGCGATGGGCCCGTGTCGAGGAGCTGTGGGAGGAACTCCGCGAAACGTCGCCGAGCGCCGAGCTGGTCGTCGAGGGTCGGATCGTGGCGGCGGGAGCGCTTGGCGATCAGGGTCGACTGGCCGACGCCATTCGACTCTTGGAGAAGGGTTGGAAAACCCCACAGAACCCCAAGGATCACCATCTCCGTCGTGCCTACGCCCTAGCGGCGCTCTACGAACGTGCGGGTGATCTTCCGACAGCCCGGAATCTCTTCGGATGGATCGTCCGCAACGACCCCGATTTCGCGGATGCAGCGCAACGTTTCCAGGCCACCAGGTGACCCCGGCAAGCAGATGAACTCCTCCGGCCAGATGGTCGGAACCGAACTCCCGTGACGGCCACAGCGCGTCAACGGCGTGCAGCGAGCTCGGCCCCGTATCTGGTTCCGATCGCCGCCGTCCCGTACGATTGCCCCTCGCGCACGATGAAGTGCGCCGATTTCCCACATTGGAGACTCACGTGGATATCCAAGCGCTGCTCGGCAACGACGCCGATTCGCTGTTGTCGTATCAGACCAAGGCGATCCCCAGCGATGCGTTGCATCTTCCGGGCCCCGGCTCCATCGACCGGAGCTTTGTCCCGTCGGACCGCTCACCTCAGGTACTTCGAAACCTGGCGGCGCTCCACGGACACGGTCGTCTCGGGGGCACGGGCTATGTCTCGATCCTTCCGGTCGATCAGGGGATCGAGCACACGGCGTCGGCCTCGTTCGCGCCGAACCCGGCGTACTTCGATCCCGCCAACATCGTCGACCTCGCCATCGAGGGCGGCTGCAACGCGGTCGCCACGACGTTCGGTGTACTGGGCATGACATCGCGTTCACACGCGCACAAAATCCCCTTCATCGTGAAGCTGAACCACAACGAGCTGCTCACGTACCCGAACAGCTTCGATCAGATCATGTTCGGTTCCGTGCAGCAGGCGTACGACCTCGGTGCGGCCGGTGTCGGCGCCACCATCTACTTCGGATCGCCGGAATCCAGACGTCAGATCCAGGAGGTGTCCGCTGCCTTCGAAGAAGCTCACCAGCTCGGGCTGTTCACGGTCCTGTGGTGCTACCTCCGAAACGACGGCTTCAAGGTAGATGGCGTCGACTATCACGACTCAGCCGACATGACCGCGCAAGCGAATCATCTCGGCGTCACGATCGAGGCAGACATCATCAAGCAGAAGTTGCCGACCAGAAATGGCGGATTCAACGCGATCGGTTTCGCCAAGACCTCCCCCCTCGTCTACGACTCGCTGACCACC
This sequence comes from Acidimicrobiales bacterium, assembly GCA_038245795.1. Taxonomy (GTDB): domain Bacteria; phylum Actinomycetota; class Acidimicrobiia; order Acidimicrobiales; family Microtrichaceae; genus JBBRSC01. The sequence continues at coordinate 7,566 of JBBRSC010000120.1, read as the reverse complement.
GACCACCCCATCGATCTGTGCCGATACCAGGTCGCGAACTGCTACATGGGGCGAATCGGCCTCATCAACTCGGGCGGCGAATCCAAGGGGGCCTCCGACCTCGCAGAGGCAGTTCGCACGGCGGTCATCAACAAGCGCGCCGGTGGCATGGGCCTGATTTCTGGCCGCAAGGCGTTCCAGCGCCCAATGGCCGAAGGAGTCGAGCTGCTCAATGCCATTCAGGACGTGTATCTCGATTCCTCGATCAGCATCGCCTGATACGTCCGCCAACCGGAGGGCCCGTGCCGACGATCTTTCGTGAACCCGACGAGTGTTGGGTACTCGATCTCGACGGCGTCGTGTGGCTCGGTGCCACGCCCATTCCCGGGTCGGTCGAGGCGATTACGTCGTTGCGTGCCGCTGGACATCGAGTCGGGTTCTGCTCGAACAACTCGGGCCCGACCACAGCCCAGTATCTGGCCAAACTCAATGGGTTGGGCATTGCCGCCTCGGCCGACGACGTGGTGTCATCGGCCACGGCGGTTGCGACGATGGTGTCGCCAGGGGAGCGCGTTCTCGTGGTCGCTGGCGCCGGAGTCCGCGAGGCCGTCATCGCCAGCGGCGCTGAGGCGGTTGACCCTCGAATCGATCTCTCCGGCAGCGGTTCCTTCGCGGGATTCGATGCCGTGGTCGTCGGGTTCCATCCCGACTTCGACTACCAGGTGATGACGGCCGCGCTGCGCGCTGTCGATCACGGCGCACGCCTTCTGGCAGCCAATACCGATCCGATCTATCCCACCGACAGCGGACCGTCGCCGGGATGCGGTGCGATCCTGGCCTCCATCGAAGTCGCGACCGGACAGCGGGCGATCGTCGGCGGCAAACCGCATCAACCCATGGTCGATATCGTGCACGCCCGTTGGGGAGCGACCGGAATCATGGTGGGTGATTCCCCCACAACCGATGGTGCGCTCGCTGACGCACTCGGTTGGCCGTTCGGTCTGGTGCTCACGGGGAATACCTCGCGAGCTGTGGCAGATCATGCAGTCGGATCCCGCCCCGATGGCGGTCCGCCATGGCAGATCGCCGAACGGTTGGAGTTCCTGGTCGGAGCGTCGGCTCCGTCCGCGAACCCGTCCGACAGTTCGTGAGCCGACGCCGACTGGACGCCGAGCTCGTTCGGCGCCGCCAGGCTGAGTCCCGTACCGCCGCGCAACGGCTGATCGCCGATGGTCGTGTCACCGTGTCCGGCGTTCTGGCCGACAAGCCCGCTCGCTTGGTGCTGGCGGGGGACGCGATCCTCGTGTCCCACAATGACGGCCCCAACTATGTGGGTCGGGGTGGTCACAAATTGGCCGCGGCACTCGATCACTTCGCCATCGACCCCACCGGCTGGCGGTGTATCGACGCCGGCTCCTCAACGGGTGGCTTCACCGACTGTTTGTTACAACGCGGTGCAATGTCGGTTGTTGCCATCGATGTCGGTCGCCATCAACTCCACGAGCGACTCCGAGCTGATGCTCGGGTGCTCGTCCGCGAGCAGACCGACATACGGTCGGTCACGCCTGACGCCGTGGGTGGAACCGTCCCCTTGGTGGTCGCCGATCTGTCGTTCATCTCCATCCGGTCCGTAGCTACGTCGCTCGTGTCGTTGGCGAACCCGGCGGACGGACGAATCGTGGTGCTGGTGAAGCCGCAGTTCGAGGCGGGACGGGCAGAGGTTTCCCGAGGACGAGGAGTGATCCGCGATCCGGAGATCTGGCAGCAAACCCTGATCATCGCAATTGACGCACTCAACGACGCCGGAGCATCCATCATGGATGCCATGGTGTCGCCGATCCGTGGTGCAGAGGGAAACGTCGAGTTCCTGCTCGACGCGTCCGTTGCAGCCCCCGAATCGGGCCAGCGCGAATCGGGCCAGCGCGAATCGGGCCAGAACGTGCCCAGGAACGAAGCGTCGACTGTGGCGTTGGCGGCCGCCGTCGTCGCGTCGTTGATCGAGTCCGAGAAGGAGGACACCTGATGGCCGTCATCGGACTCGTGGTCCACCATGAGCGCCCGTTGGCGTGGGACATCTCCGCCGACATCATCGACTGGCTGCTCGAACGCGGGCACGAGGTCCGGTCACCGATGTCGGATGCCACGCTCGTTGATCGGGATGCGATTGCGGTGCTCGACGACGACCTCGTGGTCGGACTCGACCTGCTCATTGGGGTGGGCGGAGACGGGACCATTCTGCGCGCCGTGGAACTGGCGTCCTCAGCCGATGTCCCCGTCTTGGGAGTGAACGCTGGCCAACTCGGCTATCTGTCGGGCGTCGAACCGTCGGGCGTGCGGATGGCGCTCAAGCGATTCTTGGACGGGTCGCACGACATCGAGTACCGAATGCGGCTCGCCGTCTCGGTCCGTCAACCTGGCGGAGAACTCGAGGAGGTGGGCACCGCGCTCAACGAGATGGTGCTCGAGCGACTCGACCTCGGCCACACGGTCCGGCTCGACGTCGCCTTCGACGGGCGCCCGTTCACCAGCTATGTGGCAGACGGGTTGATCGTCGCGACTCCGACCGGATCGACGGCCTACGCCTTCAGCGTTCGGGGACCGATCATTGCGCCGTCGCACAAGGCCCTGCTCCTGGCACCCGTGTCGCCCCACATGTTGTTCGACCGCTGTGTCGTGCTGGACCATACGACGGTCGTGACCATGCTGGTCTCTGGTCATCGATCGGCCCGGCTCAGCCTCGATGGTCGACCTGGCGGCGTGCTCGACGACGGCGCCAGCGTCGAGTGCACCGCCTCGCGGACACCTGCCCGGTTGATCGGGTTCGGACAGACGAGCTTCCACGACATCCTCCGCTCCCGCTTTTCGCTGCCGGATCGCTGACAGGGCGGCGAATCGTTGCCCGGTGCGGGGTCGCACGACCCAACTACCCTATGACTGCCATGATGTCCCCACGCCCGGTCCCCGGGTCTCCCGCCGCATGGTGGTGCGCGTGCTGACCGAGCTGGCCGTGCGGAATCTGGGGGTCGTTGCCGAATTGCGGTTGGAGCTGGGACCCGCCATGACGGCGTTGACCGGCGAGACCGGCGCCGGAAAGACGCTGATCATCGACGCCATTGGCCTGTTGCTGGGTGAGAAATCAGACCCCGCCCAGGTTCGCCCTGGTGCCGACGCGGCGATTGTCGAGGGTCGATGGCTCGTCGACGGCGAGGAGATCGTGGTCCGACGGATTGTGCCCGCTCAAGGCCGTACTCGGTGCTACATCAACGGCGATCTCGCCACCTTGGCGATGATGGCTGACGTCGGTCGTCGGGTCGTCGAGATCCACGGACAACACTCCCAACAATCGCTGTTGTCGCCGAAACGGCAACGGGCTGCCCTCGACCATTTCGCGGGCGTTGACACGGCGGCCTACGACGCGGCAGGAGTCGCGTTGCGCGCCCTGACCGATGAGCTCGCCACGCTCGGAGGTGACGACCGGGCCCGAACACGCGAACTCGGTCTGTTGGTCCACCAAGTCGAAGAGATCGCGGCGGGCGAGCTCGACGATCCTGACGAGGACCGACTCCTGGCCGAACGCGAAGAACTCCTCGGCGACGCAGCAGCCCATCGCGAGGTTGCCTTCTCCGCGGGGGCTGCCATCGACCAGGACGATGGTCTCTCGGACCAACTTCGTCGGCTCGTCTCGAACCTCGAGTCGCACGTTGCCTTCGCCGAGCCGGCGAGCCGTCTGGTGGATGTCCTGGGCGAGCTCGACGATGTGGCACGCACGCTCCGATCGACTGGCGAATCGATCGACGACGACCCGGGCACCCTCGAGCAGCTGCAACGTCGACGCCAAGAGCTCAGCGAGCTCCGACGCAAGTACGGCGATCGGATCGAGGATGTGATGGCCTACGCCGAAGCGTGCCATGCGACCATCGAAGAACTTCGGATGCGCGAACGGCGCGCCCTCAGTATCGAGTCCGACATCGATGCAGCTCGTGCAGCGCATGCCGCCGCTGGGGCCGTTCTCCGATCCGAACGCACCGCCGCTGCACCCCAGCTGGCCGACGAGATCGAGACCCATCTGGTTCCACTGGGTATGGCCGGAGCAACCGTCGGGTTCGAGATCACCGGCGACGCCGGCGAACAGGTCGAGCTGTTGCTGGCGCCGAACTCGGGGCTGGCGCCGGGACCCCTTCGCAACATCGCTTCCGGCGGCGAGCTGTCCCGCGTGATGTTGGCGTTGCACCTCTCGCTGAGCGCCGGCACCCCCACGATGATCTTCGACGAGGTCGACGCGGGGATCGGCGGGGCCACCGCCGACGCGGTGGGGCGCGCGTTGGCAGCACTCGGCGAGCGCCACCAGGTCCTCGTCGTGACGCATCTTCCGCAGGTCGCGGCGTGGGCAACCTCGCAGGTATCAGTCCGCAAGATCGATGACGGACTCACGACGTCGACCTCGACGATCGACCTGACGACCGATGACCCGATCACCGATGCTCGCATCAGCGAACTGGCGCGGATGCTGTCCGGTGATCCGCTAAATACCGCGGCGCTCGATCATGCACGAGACCTACTCGACGCCCGTGTGGGTTCGGTTCAATGATCGGAATCCGGCGACGAGACCGCACCGATGCTGACGCAGAGGTTCATCTGCCGATCGTCCGCGGCTCTGCCCAGGTGGATTCACGCACCAAGGACCTCGTGAAGCGGCTAGCACGCGGCGATGTCGCGATCATCGACCATGTCGACCTCGATCGCGTGTCGGCCGAATCGCTGGTCGACAGCGGCGTCGTAGCGGTGATCAACGCGGCAGCGAGCTGCTCGGGTCGCTATCCCAACGATGGGCCGCTGGTGGTTCTGGACGCCGGGATCGTGCTGCTCGACGGGTGTGGCCCACACGTCATGGACATCGCGGCGGGCGCCACGGTCGGAATCGACGGCGATGAGATCCGAGTCAATGGTGCGGTCATCGGCTCCGGCGTTCGCCAGGACCGAGCCAGAATCGAGGTCGTCCACGAGGCGAGCCGCTCGGGATTGGGCCGAGAGTTCGTCGACTTCATGCGCAACACCATGGAATACGTGGAGGACAATCTCGACCTCCTGTCCGACGATCTCGAGATCCCCGACATCGGGATCCGTTTTGCCGGACGCCATGTGCTGTTGGTGGTCCGCGGCCATGACTACCGCGAGGACCTCGAGCTCATTCGCGGCAGCGGTTACATCGGCGAGATGAAACCCCTCCTCGTCGGTGTTGACGGAGGAGCTGACGCGCTCCTGGATTCCGGGCTGGTGCCCGACGTGATCGTGGGTGACTTCGATTCCGTGAGTGAGCGGGCCATCAGGAGCGGCGCCCAGCTTGTCGTGCACGCCTACCGTGATGGTCGCGCCCCGGGTGCTCAGCGTCTCGACGACATGGGGGTCCCGTTCCACACCTTCTGCGCGTCGGGGACGAGCGAAGACATCGCCATGCTTCTGGCCTACGAGAGCGAGGCCGAACTGATCGTGGCGGTCGGCACCCACTCCTCGATGGTGGACTTCTTGGACAAGGGGCGGCGGGGCATGGCGTCGACAGTGGTGACGAGAATGAAGGTCGGAGACGTCCTGGTCGACGCCAAGGGAGTCAGCCGCCTCTATCGGACGAGAGTACGGAAACGCGATCTGCTGATGATGGTCGCGGCGGCGGTGTTCGTCCTGTTGGTCATTGCCGCCGTGTCCGAGCCCATCCAGTTGATCATTCGCGCCTACTGGGCAGACTTCAGGAACTGACAGCTCATGGTCAATATTCGATTCCACATCGTGTCCATCACGGCGATCTTCCTTGCTCTGGCGGTCGGAATCTTCATGGGATCGAGTCTCCTTGACCGGACCACCGTCGACTCGCTGAAGACGACACAGGACAGCCTCGAAAAGAAGATCGAACAACGTGGGCGCGAGAACGATGCGTTCCGGGAACGACTTGGGGTGCTTGACGCTCAGGGCGATGCGCTCATGAACGGACCGACCCGCAAGCGATTGTCGGGCGCGTTGACCGATCCAGTGATCCTCATCGCTGCGCGCGGCGTCGATGGTGATGCCCTCCAGAAGGTGATCGCCGACCTCAAGTCGGCTGGCCAGAACCCGGGCGGGATCATCTGGTGGGACGAACGGGCGTCGCTCGCCGACGACATTGTGCGCAGCGGGGTGGCGGCATCGTTGGGAATCGATCCCGGGGCGACTGCCTCGGTGATGTACCGGACCATCCAGACTGATCTGGTCGACCGGATCACCGACTATGCCGCGACTCAGGCCCAACTCAAGACGCCATTGATCGAGGTTGGCGCCGACCCGAAACGCACGCTCCGGGACCTCCTGGTCGTCTTGCATGCCAACAGCGTGATCCGCTGGGATCCCGTTCCTGGCGAAGATGTGGCCCAACTCCCGGCTGCGGTCGCTGGCTCGTTACGCGTCGTGGTCGTCTCCGGCGAAGGTGCAACTGCGGGCCAAACAGGCGAACTCCAGAGTCTGGCCATCGCACTGAGCGCTCAACGCCCGGGTTCGGCAGTGGCAGCCGAGATGTTGGTGCCCCGATCGTCGGTCGACTCGATTGCCGTGTCGTTGGCGGTTCCGCCGATTGCCCGCGGCTCCTTTGTCGACGTGATGCGTGCCGACAGCCAGGCTGCGTCGATTCTGGCAACGGTCGACGATCTCGACCGACCCTTCGGGCGTCTTGCCCTGCTCGGCCTGCTCAGCGGATCGCGCGAGGCCGCTCGCGGTGCGTTCGGTGAATCTCCGACCGCCACGGCCCCGTTCCCAGCGGGCGAATGACCGCGCCGATCACGTCGTCAGGATCGGTCCGCCCGCTCGCCGTGTCGGCGAGGCTGATGGCGCTCGGCACGTTGGTGTCCCGCACCTCGGGATTCGTGCGAGTAGTGGTGGTCACGAACGTGCTGGGCGCGACCTACCTCGCCAACGTGTACCAATCGGCGAACAGCATCCCCAATCTGCTGTTCGAACTGTTGGCAGCCGGTGTGCTGCAAGCAGTCCTGGTACCAGCATTGATCTCGGCGCTGAATACACGTGGCCGATCCGGGGCGGGCGAACTCGCTGGCCTGGTCCTCGGGCGTGGCGGCATCCTGCTGAGCGTCGTCGTAGCGCTCGGGATCGTGGCGGCTCCGACCATCATGCGCGGACTCACCGCCGACGTTGCCGACACGTCGATCCGCGCTGATCAGATCCGCATCGGCACGGTGTTCCTCTGGTGGTTTCTGCCACAGATCCTCGTGTACCTGGCCAACAGCGTGGCAGTCGCGCTCCTGAACGTCGACGGCCGCTTCGCGTTGGCTGCCATCACGCCGGCGATCAACAACGTCGTCGTGATCGCGGCCTACCTGGTGTTCGCGGCGGTCCGCCCCGCTGGCCCGGTGTCGCTCGATATCGGGTCGCTCGAGCAGTTGATCCTGGCGGCGGGCACGACGGCCGCGGTCGTGGCCTTCTGCGCGCCGACGATTGTGGCTGCTGCACGCCGCTTTCCATGTCGGCCCCGACTCGTCGGCGACACCAGCCGACTCCGGCCCCTGGCTGCCGACGGGTTGTGGGCGATGGCGTTCGTAGCGGGGACCCAGG
>JBBRSC010000119.1:0-9715 GCA_038245795.1 Acidimicrobiales bacterium | reverse complement strand
CGTCGTCGGTGAGGTCGTCGAGCCAGTGAGTCTGCGATGGCGAATCGTGGGCGGCCCCTCCGACGGCGTGTCCGGCGTCGATACCTTCGAGATCAGCGACGGGTTGATCATGAGCCAACGCGTCGCCCTCGACGGCCCCGACTTCTGAGGCAGAAGTCGGGGACGCTGGTATTCTCAGACTGCGGTCGGAGCCGTCGTGTCCTCGGCGAGGATCGCGTAGATCCGGCGACGGGCGTCGTTCACGATTTCGAAGGCTCGAGTCACTTGCTCGTCGGTGCCCGCTTCTGCCACTTGGCTCAGCGCGACGACCAGCGGCTTGATGGCCTTTGGAAGCTGGTGCGATCCGGGTCGCTGCGAGGCGGTGACTTCGTCCCAGGGTGACATGGGCCGGGTGTCCGCCTCAACCGCAGCGCGGCCGTCATCGGTGAGCGTGAAGTGCCGCTTGCCCGAACTCTCGTCAGCCCGGATCAGGCCTTCGTCTTCGAGGAGCGCCAGCGCCGGGTAGATGGAGCCGGGGCTTGGCTTCCAGACGCCGTCCGTGCGCTCATCGAGCATCTGGATCATCTGGTAGCCGTGCATCGGTTCCTCGGCGAGCAGCGCCAATACCGCGGCGCGGACATCGCCTCGCCGGGCGCGCCATGGTCCGCCGCGACCGCGACCGCGTGGTCCGCCGCCGGGTCCGCGGCCCCGGAAGGCATCGCCCGGTCCGTTGACCTCTGGGTTGTGCTGGGGATGGTTGTAGAGGTGGGGGGGTCGGTGTCTCATCGTGACTCCTTTCGGTCGGCCAGAGTGGCCAACAACGTATCTCGATGTAGTAACGATATATCGAGATAGCGCGCGATGCAACGCGACCTGAAAGATATTCTTAGATGCGGTCGAGCTCCAGCATCTTGATGGCGTTCCCGCGCAGCACCTTGTACTTCACCTCGTCGTCGAACCCCGCCAGCATCTTCTCGACGTAGCTCTTCGAATGCGGCCACGTCGTATCGGTGTGCGGATAGTCGGTCTCGAAGCAAATGTTGTCGACGCCGACCTCGTTGAGTGACGCCATGCCGTGCCGGTCGGCGGTGAAGCAGCCGAAGATCCGCCCGTAGTAGTAGGTGCTCGGCGGCTCAGGAATGGTGGCCTTGGAGTGCATCCAGGCGTCGTGCTGCTCCCAGACGGTGTCGGCCCGCTCCAGGGCATAGGGGATCCAGCCGATCTGACCCTCGGAGTAGGCGAGCTTCAGTTTCGGGAACTGGATGAGCTTGCCCGAGAACAACCAGTCACCCATCGACGCCATGGCGTTGTTGAACGCCAACATCCCGCCGACACCCTTGGGAGCGTCGGGGCTGGTCAGGGGTTCGGTCGACGACGATCCGATGTGCATGCAGATGGTGGTGCCGGTGTCGTTGCATGCCGCAAAGAAGGGGTCCCAGTCGCCCGAGTGGATGGTCGGCAGTCCGAGTCGTGAGGGGATCTCGCTGAAGCAGACGGCGCGGGCGCCACGCGCCGCGTTGCGGAGCACTTCGTCGGCGGCCAGCTGGGCGTCCCAGAGCGGGATGATGCAGAGCGGGATGTTGTAGCCGCGGGACGGCTCGCACCACTCTTCGATCATCCAGTCGTTGTACGCACGGATGCACGCCAGGCCCAGCTCGCGGTCGGTGGCTTCGGTGAAGGTCTGTCCACAGAATCTTGGAAAGGTGGGGAACGGCAGCGATCCGTCGACCCAGTTCAGCTCCATGTCCTTGATGCGTTCCTCGCGATCCCAACACCCAGGGCGCATACCGTCATACGTCACGGCTTCCATCTGCATGACGGTCCGGTCGAAGCTTTCTGGCGTCCCGTCGGGGGTCGCCTCGAGCGGAATGGCAACGAACTTCTTGTGGACATAGATCAGCTGGTCCTCGAAGATCCACGCATCGCCCTCGAGCCCGTCCGGGTCAGGCCGATTGGTGTACTTGGCCCCGGCCTTGTGGGTGAAGTGGCCCCATCGGTCACGGATGACCCGCGGGCCCTTCTCCCGGTACCTCTCGGGGAGCCAGGTCTGCCAGACGTGCGGTGGTTCGACCACGTGGTCATCGACGCTGATGATCTTGGGAAGTTCCATCGGGGGCTCCTCGGGCAGTGTGACGGTGATCGCCAGATACCTGACGTTCGTGTCAGTTTGTCGCGTCGGAGCGCCGCGTGTCGGCAACTACGATCCTCTCAATCCAAGGAGCCGTACCGATGCCTGACCACGATGACCATCCGACAGCCGCCACGACCCCCGACAAACTGGTGACTCTCGCTGGGACCGACATCTCATTTCGTCCCCTCGGTGTCGGCACTTGGGCGTGGGGCGATGAACGGACGTGGGGGATGGGCGGCTACGACTCAACGCTCACCGAAGAGTCCATCGCCGAAGCCTGGGATGCGTCGATTGAGGCCGGGGTCACCTTGTTCGACACCGCTGAGGTCTACGGCGACGGCGAATCCGAGCGAATCATCGGCCGCAGGCTGGCCGCTGATCCCGCAGCGCGATCCAAGGTGGTGCTCGCCACCAAGTTCATGCCCATGCCCTGGAAGCTGAACGTGTCCACACTGATGCGTAACGCGTTGTCGGCATCGCTCGATCGGCTCGGCGTGGATCACGTCGACCTCTACCAGATCCATGGACCGATCAGCCTGAGGAGCCAGGCAGCCCTCGCCGAAGCGCTCGCGGCGGTGCAGCGAGACGGCCTGACTCGCGCCGTTGGCGTGTCGAACTACTCGATGAAAGAGATGGGCACCATGGCATCGGAGCTGGGCGCTCGCGGCGTGCGATTGGCCACCAATCAGATCGAGTTCTCGTTGCTCCGCAAGATGCCCGAGCAGTCCGGCCTTCTCTCGGCGTGCAGTGCGCTGGGCGTGATTCCCCTCGCGTACTCGCCGATCGGGCAGGGCCGACTGACGGGGAAGTACACCGCCGCCAACCCCGTGCCGAAGTCGCGGAACTTTTCTGCGCATCCCCAGGCCACGATCGACTCGGTGGTGAGCGAGCTGCGTCGCATCGCCGCGGCGCACGATCGAACGCCAGCTCAGGTGGCGCTGCGCTGGATCATCGACAAGGGGGGCGTGCCGATTCCGGGTGCCAAGAACGCCGATCAGGCCACCCAGAACGCGGGTGGCCTGGACTGGGCGATGACCGAAGGCGAACGGTTGGCCCTCGATCGAGTGGCATCGCGCGGCGTTCGCAACATTGCCAACAGGATCTGGCAGCACGGCTGACAGTTTCTTCGTCAGAGGAACTTGGCAACCATTTTGTGGACCGTGTTCATGTTGCGCATGGTGTTCGGTCGGTTCAGCGCCTTCGTCGTCGCGTTCGGTCTGAGGAGCGACGCCATGAAGTTGCCCTGGATGTGCCAGTAGAGCTCGCGGCCGATCACCGTGAGGTCCTCGACGTCGTTCGACAATGCGGCGACCTCGGCCACGATTGTCGCGGATGGTGCCGCCGCCAGGAACCCGACGTGGAGCGTGTGCCCCGCCGTCACCGGACCGAACGGCAGCTGATCGCCAACGGCCGACAGCTCAGCCGCCGATCGCACAAAGATCTCGGAATCGAAGCCCACAGCTTCTGTGAAGACCGCTTCGGCCTCAAGACCGAGCGCATCAAGATCGGTGCGCTCGGTCGTGAAGATCACGTTTCCGCTGGCGATGTAGGTGGACACATCGGTGCACCCGAGTGCCTCGAAGGGATGGCACAACTGGTCCTTCGAGGCCTGCCGCTTGCCGACATTGACAGCGCGGAAGAACCCGAAGGACCGTGCCATCAGCGTCCCTGGCTTCCGCCGCGACTTCCGCCTCGACTTCCTCCACTACTTCCCCCACTACGGCCGCCGCCGGATCCGCCGGGCCGGCTGGAGCCGCCAGCACGCGCAGGTCGTCCGCTGCCACCGCCGGGACGTCCGCCGCCGCCGGCTGCGGGTCGACGTCGTCCGCCGCCACCGCCCGGACCCTGCTGCTGAGGAACAGCAACGGGCAACGCCGCCGCCATCTCCTCGCGAGACAACCGTGTCCTCGGTCCGGGGGCGAGTTCCGTCAGGAACGGGTCGCCCGGTCGCAACGAGGTGATGGTCGGCTGAATGCCGGCCTTACGAGCGAGCGTCCGCACGTCGCCGCGCTGATCTTCGGCCGCGAGGGTGACGACGGTGCCAGCATTGCCGGCGCGTGCGGTGCGCCCTGAGCGATGGAGGTACGCCTTGTGCTCGATGGGCGGATCGGCATGGATGACGAGTTCCACATCGTCGACGTGGATGCCACGGGCAGCGATGTCAGTCGCCACCATGGCGGTGGCGCGACCGTCCGAGAACGCTGCAAGGTTTCGGGTGCGTGCGTTCTGCGCCAGGTTGCCGTGCATCTCGACGGCCGGCACCCCTGCGGCGTTGAGCTGCTTGGTGAGTTGCTTGGCGCGGTGCTTGGTGCGGGTGAAGATCATCTTGCGACCGGGAGCCGACGTGAGATCCAGCAGAACTTCGAGACGATCGTCGGCTCGGACGTGCAATACGTGATGCGCCATGGTGTCGACGGGGGACTGCTCGGAGTCGACGCTGTGCGTGATGGGGTTCGACAGGTAGCGCTTGACCAGTACGTCGATGCCGTTGTCGAGGGTGGCCGAGAACAACAGACGTTGTCCGCGTTGCGGGGTCTGGTCCATCAGCTTCTTCACGACGGGGAGAAACCCGAGGTCGGCCATGTGATCGGCTTCGTCGAGCACGGTGATCTCGACGCTCTCGAGGCTGACATCACGCGAGCGCATCAGGTCTTCGAGCCGGCCCGGACAGGCGACGACGATGTCGACGCCACGACGAAAGGCAGAGATCTGCGGGCCAGCGGACACGCCACCGAAGACCGTCGTCGACTTCAGGTCGAGGGCGTCGGCGAGCGGCTTGATGGCGTCGTTGATCTGGGCGACGAGCTCACGCGTCGGCGCCAGGATGAGCGCTCGGGGGTGCTTTGGTTGGGAGCGTTGCGGGCTCTCGGCGAGCCGGGTGATCATCGGAAGGACGAACGCCAGCGTCTTGCCAGAGCCCGTCCGACCTCGACCGAGGACGTCACGGCCACGAAGTGAATCGGGCAGCGTCGCGGACTGAATTGGGAACGGGTGAGCGATGCCGAGGCGATCGAGGACCACGCACACCTCGGCGGGTACGCCGAGATCCGCAAACGACGCCTCGAGATCGACGGGGGTACCCGCGGACGGCTTGGGCGAGGAATTGTTGGATGAATGGGTGTCGTGGGCGCGACCGCGCGACGACGAATGTTGGGGGGTGGGGCGGTTGACCGCCATGGGATTCTCCAGTGTTGAGGTTCCGCTGGGAACGTCTCAGACTCGAGATCGAGGGGGAGGCTCCGTCTGGTGACGGGCCCCTGAGCGGCTCAGCGGCGAGCGAACCCGGAATGGGCGCTGCTTCAACGGTAGCGGAGGCCGCGCCGATCGACGGTATTTCTGCGGGTGCCGTGTGTCTCACCTATCGTCGCAACGTGTCGCTGAAACTCGATCTGCCTCTCCACACCGTTGGCGGCGACCCCGCTGAGGCAGCGCGCACGCTGGCTGGTACAGGGGTGTCCGGGACCTATTCGTTCGAGGGGCCGAACGACGTGTTCGTGCCGCTCATCCGGGCCGCTGGCGCAGACATTGATCTGTATTCGAACATTGCGGTGTCGTTTCCGCGGAGTCCGGTGCACTTGGCGCACACAGCGTGGGAGTTGCAGCAACTCACGGGAGGCCGGTTCATGTTGGGGCTCGGCTCTCAGATCCGACCCCACATCGAACGACGCTACGGCGCAGCATTTGATCGGCCCGCGGAACGCATGGCAGATCAGGTCGATGCCATTCGGGCGGTGTTCGCGACGTGGCAGGAGGGGGTGGCGTTGAACCATGACGGGCCGTTCTGGAAGCTGGATCTGATGCCTCCGCTCTTCAATCCGGGGCCGCTCGAATGGGGGCCACCGCCGATCCTGGTGGCGGCGGTCGGTCCGTTGATGACGGCGACGGCCGCCAATCATGCTGATGGGATTCTGTTGCATCCGTTCAGCTCGGAGCGGTTCGTGCACGAGCGGTCGATCCCGCAGATCGAGGCGTGCGCGCCAGCCGATGATTTTGTGGTGATCGGAGGTGCGATCGCGGCGATCGGGAGCGACTGGGTGAGCCAAGCCGATGCCGACGAGGCGGCCCGCGGATTGGTGGCGTTCTACGGGTCAACGCCGGCGTATCGGCCAGTGCTCGACATCGAAGGGCATGGCGATCTGCAGCCGGAGTTGCGTCGCCTCTCGAAGGAGAATCGTTGGGACGAGATGTCGGGCTTGATCGACGACACCGTCCTCGATGCCGTCGTGGTGCGCGGCTCGGCGACCGAGGTAGCAGCCAAACTCCGTGCCCGGTTCGAGACGGTTGCTCAGCGGGTTGCCGTCACCGTTCCGCACGGGCTCGATCCGGCAACCATCAAGGAGCTGACCGATGCTCTCGCCTGAACAGCGATCGTTGATCCGTCCCATCGAGCCAGGCAACGGGCGCGGGATTCTGCTGGTGGTGGCGCATGCCGATGATCCGACGTTGTTCATCGGGGGCACGGTGGCGGCATGGTCGTCGGCCGGATGGCGGGTCAGCGTAGCGAGGGCCACGGACGACCGTTGGGATTCGGTGGGCATGGACGAGGCAACCACGATTCGGGTGGGGAAGGAACAGTTCGATGCGGCGATGGCAGTGCTCGGGGTCGCTGAAGTCATCGAGTACGGGCTGCCGACCGACACGCTGACCGATGCGGATCGATTGGGGCTTCGGGAGCGGGTGATTCGAGACATCCGACGGTTGAAGCCGTATGCATTGGTGACGTTCGATCCGCAGTTCGGTGCGGGAGAGGACAACCAGGACCATGTCGTCGTGGCGACGGCGGTGGATGAGGCGGCGTGGACGTCGCAATTCGATCTGCATCATCCGGAGCATCGTGCCGAGGGATTGGAGCCGCACGGGGTGTTCGAGCGGTGGTACTTCGGACGACCGGTGAGCGAGGTGACCGACGTGATCGACACCACCGAGTTCGTGGCCACGAAGGTGGCGGCGGCGGTCTGCCACAAGGCGGCCCTGCGAAACTTCCTGAACCAGTTGCGATTGCAGGCGCAGACGGGTGGCTGGCGGATCCCGTTGATCGACGAGGCGTTGGATGGAGACATCGCGCCGGTGGTCGAAGCGTTGTTGACGCAGAACGCGACAACGTCAGGCGAGCGCTACGGGGTGGGGGCAGCCGAGGAGTTCCGCGTCGAGCGCTTCAGCGGACTCGAGGAGCTGCTGAGCGTCTTCGGTGAACGGATCGAATGATCCTGGGTGGAGGTGGCTCGACTGGTGTCCGGCCCGTCAGGGCTCGGTACTGGGTGGCTCGGTGTGCGTTCTGTGGTGCCGCTGGGAGTGGATGATGGCGCCGCTTGGGGTGATCCAAATGAAGCGTTGGTGTCCTGCGCTCTGCATGGTCCACCGGTTCCGGTGAGTGATTCCATGGTGATAGCGGCACAGAAGGGCACAGTTCGTGGGGTCAGTGATCCCGCCGGCTGACCAATGGATGACGTGGTGGGCGTCGCAGTGTTCGTGGGGTGCATCGCAGCCCGGGAAGACGCATCCTCCGTCGCGGATGGCGAGGGCGTGGCGGAGATCGGGGGTGACGAGGCGCCGTGATCGGCCGAGGCTGAGCAGATCACCGTTGGTGTTGGTGGTCATGTAGCGCCACATTGCCTCGGGGGCGAGCTGACGTAGGAGTTCGGCGGTGATGATGGTGCCGTCGGCGGTGATGGATGAGGTGGTCGTGTCGATGACGACCGTGATCTCGGGGATCGCCCGTCGTTGGGAGCGGTTGTTGGCGTTCATTCCGGCACGGACAAGATCCGCCAATGCCAGGGCACAGAGCTCGGACCGCGAGGGCATGTTGAGCTCGTCGCCGGTGTGGCCCTGGGCGCGTAGCGTTTCGATGTCGCTGTGCGCGCGATGGAAGAGCTGGTTGGCTCGGTGTTCGATGGCGTGGCGGAGCGGGAGTCCGAGATCGGGGGTGAGCCACCCTTCAATGCGGACCAGGCCATCAGCGGTGTCCGCGAGTTTGAGCGACGACTGATGGTCGGTGTTGGGGTTGTGTCCGCCATCGACATCGATCATCTGAGCGATGGCGCGAACTTCTCGTTCCCATTGATCGAAGGTGTACCGGTCGGCGAGGACCAAGAGCTCGCTCTGGATATCGGCGAGGTTGTCGATGATCCGCTGGTTCGAGACGCGCATGATTGCTTCGATATGTGCCCAGCTGATTGTTGCGGCGGTCAGTGCGGCCAGCAGGACAGGGAATCTGGTGAGGAGCTGTTTCGCGATCCGGACGTGGGAAGCGCATCGGAGTGATCCGAGCCCGCAGACGGCGGCGATCCAGTGACCAGTGCGCATGCCGTGTTCATGCTCGGTGACGCTGTCGGCGTCCAGTGCGACGACAACCCGGGTGCGCTCAGCGTCGAGTTGCCGTTGGATCCCTTCGAGCTGCACCACTCGATCACAGAGGTCGGTGTCGAGACTTGCGAACAGTCCAGCGAGGTTCGGGGCATGATCGCCAACATGGTTGCTGGTTGTCGATTCGGTTCCAGGGTTCTCGGTTCCTGGGTTCGGTGAGTCGAACATACGTACGAGTATTACGTCACCCTGTGACAGCGAATTGCTGCTCGGACCCACGGCGCCCCTCAGCACAAGGGCGATTGCCTTGTCCGACCGTCAGGCGGGGAACGTCAGACCCAACGCCGCTGCAGCGGTCGTGAGAGCGTTGACGAGTTCGTCGACCGAGGAGTGGCAGGCATCGATCTGTTCCGGTGTCAGTAACACCACCGGCCCGTCGATGGTCGCTGCCACCACAATCGGCGTCACGTCGGCTGCCGCCGTCCGCACCCAGTCCGGCTGATCATTGCGGTGGAACGTCTCGAACGGGACCGCCAACGATGCGCGGCACTCCTTCCATTCGGACTTTTCCCGAACCGAGCCGTGAGTGATCTTGCACAACGAACACGACCTCAATCCGAGCCGTGCGCCCACCCAGTAGGCGACCTCGCCGCTGAGGGTTCCGTCGGCGGCATACACCCCGACCAACGATGTGATCTCTGCCATCGCGAGATGCTCACACAGATGGTCCTATTCGGGGGGTCGCGTTCGGGAAGTGCGTGGCGGGACGGGTAGCGTGATCGTGTGACGACTACCGATCCCACCGTCGATACCGGGGCCTCCGCAGCTGCCGCCCCGCCGAGCGTCGAGCCCGAAGGTGGCCCCGACGCATTCATGCGGCGCTTCCTGCGTTTGCCGACCATCGAGGAGTGGCGCGTCACCGCCGCCAACCGCCAGAACGAGCGCTCAAAACGGACGGCGGCGGAGCGGGCCTTCAGCACGTCGATGCTCATCTCGGCCGTCCGATGCCTGCTCACCTACATCGTGTTGCCATGGATCCTGCCGATCGTCGGCGTGGCCAGAGGCGTCAGCGCGCAGATCGGCATTCCCATCAGTGTCGTGGCGATCGTCTTCAATCTCCTGAGCATCCGCCGCCTCTGGGCGGCGAACCACCGCTGGCGGTGGCAGTGCACCGTCATCGGATCGGGCATCATCGTGTTGTTGATCATCCTGATCATCCGTGACGCCCAGTCATTGATGGCCTGATCGTCTCGGTCCAACCACCAGCCATCGAGGGGCGACCTTGGCCACGGCATCAGCGCT
>JBBRSC010000118.1:0-9716 GCA_038245795.1 Acidimicrobiales bacterium | reverse complement strand
CGACGCCTCGCCGAAGCGGGTCTGGAGCCCATCAAGACCGAAGGGCTCTTTGCGTTCGACGGCGAGCCCGGATTCACGAAAGGACAGGGCCAGTGAACACCGAGATGTTGGAACGCAACGAAGAACTCGTCCACACCTCGCCGGCTCTGCTCGAGATCGACGTCATCGCCGACGACGATCCGGTGCGCTTCGCCCGGAGAACCTCAGCGCTCGTCAACAACACTGCCATCACCCTGTGCGAAGTCATCGTGGAAGGACGCTCGTGCTATCCGGTGTCCGCTCCCGTCATCTCGGCCAGACAGCGCCGCCTGTTGCGGTTCAAACTCAGAGACCACGCTGGTTACCTCGACGAGCTCATGGTGGCCGAGATCGTCGCCATCGTGGCCGGAACCTGTGAGGTGGTCGAGGTTCGGCGGAGCAGTCGCTGAACGGTTCCGGTGGGCCACGACAGAGTGTCGGCGGGTAGCGTCGCCCCATGCCTGACAGCCCAGCGTCCGCATCCGTCACGATCGAAGCATCGCCGGAGAAGCTCTACGAGCTCGTCACCGACATCACCAGGATGGGCAAGCTCAGCCCCGAGTGCACCGGCGGCAAGTGGCTCGGTGGCGCCACCGGTCCCGCCGTCGGCGCCAAATTCAAAGGCACCAACAAGGCCGGCATGATCCGCTGGTCGACGGTCAACCGCGTGGTCGTTGCGGACCCTGGCAAGGCGTTCTCGTTCGAAACCGACGGCAGCGGCGCCCGGTGGACCTACCGTTTCGAGGCCAACGGCGACAGCACCGTTGTGACCGAGTCGCGTGAGATGTTCAAGAAGCGCCCCCTGTTGGCGACAGTCTTTGCGTCGCTGTTGCTCGGCGGAACGACGAGCCACGATGGGGTGATGGATCAGGGCCTCCACGACACCCTCAACCGACTCAAGGCCGTGGCCGAGGGGTGAACGGCGGGCCCGAACCGGACTCGACGAACCAACTTCGTTCAGCCCGTCTGCGCTCCCAGGGCCTGACCGAACCGAGTCGATCGGCGATCGAGACGGTTCGCCGTCTCCTCGCAACCCAGGCCCAAGATCCACGTGGTGCCCGGTTGGCCATCCGCGCGCGAACCACGGGACTCACCGCCAACGATGTCGATCACGCGCTGACCATCGATCGGTCGATGGTGATTGGATGGCTGCACCGAGGAACCCTGCATCTCGTTCCGTCAGAGGACTACTGGTGGCTGCACGCGTTGACCGCCCCGCGGCTGGCGACCTCGAACGCGACTCGACTCCGCCAAGAGGGCGTCGACGAACACCATGCCGAACGCGGCGTCGCCATCATCGCCGAGGCACTGGGCGAAGGCGATGCCCGTACTCGCGGTGAGCTTCGGATCCTGCTCGAAGCGGCCGGGATCCCGACCGCGGGCCAAGCGCTCGTCCATCTGCTGTTCGCAGCGTCGAATGCCGGGCACGCGCTACGAGGCCCGGTTGTTCAACGCGCTGGGTCAACGGCCACCGAGCAGGCCTTCGTCGATCCTGCACTGTGGATCGGCCCACGCCCCGACATCGATATCGCAACCGCCGAGAAGTGGTTGGCCGAGCGGTACCTGGTGGGTCATGGACCGGCCGACGCGAAGGACCTCGTCAAGTGGACCGGTATGGCGTTGGGCGCGGCGCGTCGCGCGTTCGCGGCGTTGGATCCAGCAGGTCCGGACCGCGATGTCACCGCTTCTCCGTCGCCGCGTTTGTTGGGTCCGTTCGACCCGATCCTCCACGGATGGGCCTCACGCGAGATGTTCGTTGGACCCCATCACGGTGTGGTGACCTCGGGCGGCATCTTCCGTCCGACGGCGCTCGTCAACGGACACGTCGTTGCGACTTGGGCCATAGAACCGAAGGGCATTCGGCTTCGACCCTTGGAGACGATCGCGCCGAAGGACCTTGCTGCGTTGAAGGCGGACGCCATTGACGTCCAGCGCTTCCTCTGCTTGCCCGAGCGGGGTATCTCGACGATCGAGCAGATCTGAGGTCGCGGCGCACGGCCCACCAACTTTCGGGGCGGAGTCAGTGAACCACTCAGCCTTGACCACCCCGGGGGTGACAGCGCGTGCGCGCTTCGCAGGGGGCGGCAGTTCGGTCGCAGCGAAGCCAGTCAGTCGTCGAACCACACCTGCTCGCGCGCCAGGAACCGGCCATGACCCGCTTCGCCGCAGAACACGCCATCGCGTGCCACAACCCGACCACGTGACGTGACCAGGGACGGCCAACCAACGGTCGTCATCCCCTCATAGGGCGAGTGGTCGACACGCATGTGCAGCGCCGCCGCATTGAGCGACTGCGTCCGGGACGGGTCCCACACGACCACGTCGGCATCAGCACCCACCCGCAGGTTTCCCTTGCGCGGCCACAGGCCGAACGTCCTCGCGGGCGCCTCGGCGCACAACCGCACCCAGTCAGCTTCGGTCAATCGGCCAGCGCGCACGCCGTCCCACACCAGCGCCAACCGAGTCTCGATCCCCGGGAGCCCACCCGGAATCTCGGTGAAGTCCCGCCAACCGCCTTCTCGATCAGCGGTGCCCCGCCGACGATCGTGCATCCACCATGGGCAATGGTCGGTCGCAACGGTGTGGATCCAACCCGACCCGAGTCCGTGCCACAACTCCTCGGAATGCCATCTCTCACGGAGCGGTGGGGTGCACACGAAGTCCTGACCACCCACGCCCTCGAGCCGGGTCACGTCGAGGTGCAGATACTGCGGGCACGTCTCGGCCATGATTGACACGCCTCGCTCCTGGGCGGCGCGCACCGCAGCCAACGCTGGCGCCGAGCTCATGTGGACGATGTAGACCGGCGCTCCGACGATCTCGGCGAGCACCGCAGCGCGTGCCGTCGCTTCGCCTTCGACTGCGGCCGGGCGACTGAGCGCGTGACCATCCGGCGTTGTCGTTCCGCGCGCCAGGACCTGGCTCCGAAGCGCCTCCACCGCACCGCCGTTCTCAGCGTGGATCGTGACCAAGCCACCGTGTTTGGCAGCGTGAGTCATCACGTTGACGACGACCTCATCGTCGACCATCAGCGACTCCGGATAGGCCAGATACAACTTGAAGGACGTGAGCCCTCGCTCGACACAGGTCGCGACCGTCGCCTCGGGAATCATCTCAGTGAACGTCATGTGGAAGCCGTAGTCCACGGCCGCTGGCTCGGCTTCACGGGACCACTCGGCCAGGGCATCGAGTGGGTCCTGGCCCCGATGCGCTGTCACGTATTCGATGACGGTCGTGGTGCCTCCGACGGCAGCCGCGGCGGTGCCGGAGGTGAAGTCGTCCGCCACATCGAGCGCGCCAACATGGAGATGCAGGTGGGTATGCGCGTCGACCCCACCGGGGACCACGAGTGAGCCAGTCGCGTCGACGATCTCGTCACCGTCGATCACCACGAGATCAGGGCCAACCTCGGCGATCGTGCCGTAGGGTCCGATGCGGACATCGGCCATTCGAGCGCCGTCGATGTCGATGACCCGTCCACCACGGATCAGCATGCGTACATTGGCCTGGTGCAGGTGGTCGCCGAATTCACGATCGAACCGTTCACCGATGGCGAGCCGGGGCCCCATGTCACCGCGGCGCTCGACTCTCTGGCGACGGGGGGCTTCACCGTCGACATGGGCCCGTTCGGGTCAACCGTGGCCGGCGAGGCCGACGAGGTCTTCGCGGCGTTGGCCCAAGCGCTCGGTGCCGCGACCGCCGCCGGGGCGACCACCGTCTCGCTCCAGGTGAGCGTTGTCTGAGCCGGCGTGGGTTCCAATTTCACGGGCGATTCAGATAGTTGTAGACGGTGAAGCGGCTGACCCCGAGTTCCTCAGCGACCTGCTCCACAGAACGTCGCAGCTGAAAGGCTCCGCGCTCGTTCAGGAGGCGAACGACGCCCTGCTTGCCGACCCGATCGAGATCAGTCAGCGGACATCCGAGCTCACGCACAATGGTCGCAAGGTGCCAGGCAACATCGCGCCCTTCGCCGGAGATCCGCACTCCGACGGCAAGATGACCGTCCCAGTGCACCGCCAGATCGGCGGGTTCGACATCGGCCGCGTCGACCACCGCGCCACCCAGTGACTCGACGAGCGGCGCGATGGCGTCGTTCAGGAGCGCTCGTGTCTGGTCGTCGATGGGGTCTCCCACGGCCACCACGTTAGGCACGGTCCTGCCTGGCCGTGTGTGTCAGCGATGTGAACCGTTCGTGACGAGCAGTCGCGAACGTTGACAGTTTGTTGAAGACGCCGGGAGAATGACCGCCGTGACTGTTCTCGCCCCGCGCACGCTCAGCGATGCCCTCGACGTTCGGTCACAACATCCTGATGCCATCGTGCTGGCAGGCGGCACCGACCTCATGGTGGGCATCAACGCTGGGCGAATCCGCCCGCAGGCGGTGCTCTCCATTGCAGGGATTGACGAGCTCGCCGACTGGTCTGCCACCGACACCGCCGTCACGATCGGCGCTGGCATGACCTACACGCAGCTCCTGCACAGCACGATCGCGGAGCTCTCACCGGCGCTGTTCCAGGCCTCGCTGACCGTCGGCTCCCCACAGATCCGCAACGCCGGAACCATCGGCGGCAACCTCGCCACCGGATCACCCGCTGGCGACACCTTGCCCGTGCTGGCCGCGTTGAACGCCACCGTGCACCTTGCGTCGTTGGCCGGTGAACGCACGCTCGGAATCAACGAGTTCATCGTCGGTCCCAAGCGCACGGCGCTCGCGCCCGATGAGCTGATCACCGGTGTCACCATCCCGGTAGCGAACGGGCCGCAGGAGTACCTCAAGGTCGGCGTTCGAAATGCCATGGTGATCGCCATGGTGTCGGTGGCGTTGATCGTCGATCGGTCGACGCGTTTCGTGACCGTTGCGCTCGGCGCCGCCGGTCCGGTGCCGATCCGGGCCACGGAGGCCGAGAATTGGATCGCCGACCGGATCGACTGGGACTCCGGCCAACTGTGCTCACCCGACGACGCTGTCCGTTTCGGGTCCATGGTCGCTGCCGAGTCTCGACCCATCGACGATCATCGCGGCACGGCCGAGTACCGCCGTCACGCAGTTGGTGTGTTGGCCCAACGGGCGCTTCGACGCTCATTTCCTGGAGCCATTGGCATGTCGACATGAGCGAGCTGACACGAACCGACGATTCCATCGGCGGTGGTATCGAAGCGGCGGACGGCTACCGCCTGCATGTCAATGGCGCAGCACGGGAGGTCACCGGGTCATGGATCGGCGAGTCCCTCCTCGATGTGCTCCGCGATCGGCTCGGCCTCTACGGCGCCAAGGGTGCGTGCGAGCAGGGCGAATGCGGATCGTGTTCGGTGACGGTCGACGGCACCGTTGTCTGTGCATGTCTCGTCCTGGCGGCGTCGGTCACCGAGAGCGAGATCGCCACGGTCGAGTCGCTCGGCGAACCCGGTCAGCTCTCCGATGTACAACAAGCGTTCGTTGAGTGTGGTGCCGTGCAGTGCGGGTTCTGCACCCCCGGGCTCATCGTCACGGTGCACGATCTGTTGGATCAGATGCCCGACCCGGCTGAGCACGACATCCGCGCGTCGTTGGTCGGCAATCTGTGCCGTTGCACCGGCTACGGCCGCATCATCGAAGCGGTGCTGGTGGTGGCGCGCCGACGCCGAGAAGGTGGCTCATGACCATCACCGATGAACGAACTGCCACTGGAATTGGACCGCGCGCGCCGCGGATCGGCGAGTCCGCTCCGCGTCCCGATGGTGGTCCAAAGGCGCAGGGGCGCTTCGCCTTTTCGTCGGATCTGTTCGCCGCCGACATGTTGTGGGGCCACACCGTTCGTTCCCCCCACGCCCGCGCCCACATCATCTCGATCGATACGAGCAGTGCGGTAGCGATGGTCGGAGTGCACTGCGTGTTGACCAGCTCCGACGTGCCGGGGCGCGCGACCTTCGGTCTCGAGTTCGCCGATCAGCCCGTGCTCGCCGCCGACGAAGTCCGCTATCAGGGCGAAGCCGTTGCGGTCGTGGCGGCAGTCGATGCCGACACCGCCCGTCGCGCCGCCGACGCGGTGATCGTCGAATACGAACTGGTCACTCCCCTGACCCACGCCGAGACGGCCATCACGGCTGAACCGATCCACCCCGACGGCAACGTGGTTCGTCATCTCGTGATCCGTCACGGCGAGCCCGGCCCCCTCACGAACGAAGGAGTGGATCCGACCCTCGACGGTCTGATCTCGGTGTCGGGCACGTACACGGTCGGCATGCAAGATCAAGCGCCACTCGGCACCGAGGCCGGCCTGGCCATCCCGTCCGACGACGGGAGCATCGATCTCTACGTCTCCACGCAATGGCTCCATGTCGACCGCGATCAGGTAGCCGCATCGTTGGGGCTTCCCATCGACATGGTGCGACTGACTCTCGGTGGGGTGGGCGGCGCGTTCGGCGCCCGCGAGGACTGTTCGTTGCAGATCCATCTGTGCCTCATGGCGTTGGCCACCGGACGCCCCGTGAAGATGGTGTACGACCGCGCCGAGAGCTTCGTCGGTCACGTCCATCGTCATCCGGCCGTCATGACGTATCGGCACTGGGCGCACGCTGATGGCACCATCGAACGGGTCGATGCGCGGCTCGTGCTCGATGGTGGCGCCTACGCGTCGTCCAGCGCTGCGGTCATCGCCAACGCCGCGTGTTTCGCGGCCGGACCGTACCGGGTGCCCCACGCGATCATCGATGGCTGGGTCGTGCGGACCAACAACCCGCCCTGTGGCGCAATGCGCGGCTTCGGTGCCGTCCAGACCTGCTTCGCCCACGAGGCACAAATGGATCTGCTGGCCGACGCCCTCGGGATGGACCCGGTCGCACTCCGCTTGCACAACGCGCTCGAACCCGGCGACCAGATCCTGACCGGGCAGGTCATCGGTGGCACTGCTCCCGTCGCCGACGTGATCCGCTCCTGCGCAGACGCGCCGCTGCCGGATCAGGACTCGACCACATCCGGCGGTGTGTACGAGCTCCCAGGGGGCGCCGGTCGCACGACCGATCGAGTGGACGTGCGTCGCGGTACTGCGCTGGCTGTTGGTTTCAAGAACCTCATGTTCTCCGAAGGGTTCGACGACTTCTCGACCGCACGCGTCCGCGTCGAGCACGGCGTCGCTACGGTGACGTGCGCGTGCGCGGAAGTTGGTCAAGGGTTCGTGACCCTCGCGCAACAGATCGTCCATCAGACGCTCGGCATCGACTTCGTGACGATCGCGCCGGCGGATACCTCCATTGGGTCTGCGGGCTCGACCAGCGCCTCCCGTCAGACGTGGATGTCGGGTGGTGCTGTTCTCGCCGCAGCTGAAGCGATCCGCGCCCGGATCGCCGCGGCGATTGGAACCGACGACATCACTGCCCCCGACTTTGTGCGGGCGCTCGCTGACAACGAGTGGGACGAATTGGTCGAGCATCACCACGCGCCGACGGTTGCCCTCGATGCGGATGGCCAAGGCGACGCACACGTGAGTTTCGCCTTCGCAGCGCATCGCGCCACCGTCGATGTCGATCTGGAACTCGGACTCGTGAAGTTGGTCGATCTGGTCACCAGCCAGGACGTCGGCCGCCAGCTGAATCCGCTCCAACTCCTCGGTCAGCTCGAAGGGGGCGCCACGCAAGGTGTTGGCCTAGCGCTCATGGAGGAGATCCTGGTCGCCGATGGGCTGGTGATGAACGCGAGCTTCACGGACTATCTGATTCCCACCATCGCCGATGTCTGCGGCCTTCGAATCGGCGCGATCATCGAGGAGGCCGAGCCGGGTGCGCCGTTCGGCGCCAAAGGGGTCGGGGAACCTCCGACCATCTCCTCGACCGCAGCCGTGGTCGCGGCGGTCCGATCTGCGACCGGCTTGACCCTCCCGCGAACCCCGGTCCGCCCGACAGACATCGCGTTCGGAGAACGCTCGTGAGCGCCGCGTTCGGAGAACGCTCGTGAGCGCCGCGTTCGGAGAACGCTCGTGAGCGCCGCAACGACGGTCCAGATCGACGGCGATCGATTGATGTGGCGCCTCGACGCGCTCGCCACCGTCGGCGACACCGGCGACGGTGGTGTGTGTCGATTGGCGCTCACCGACGCCGACCGCGACGGCCGCGATCTGGTGATGTCGTGGATGCGCGAATTGGGATGTCGCGTCGAGATCGACGCCATCGGCAACGTTGTCGGCTCCTGGCCAGCCGACGCTGTCGAACCACCCGTGATGATGGGGAGTCACATCGACACGGTGCGAACCGGCGGACGTTTCGATGGCAACCTCGGGGTGCTCGCTGGCCTCGAAGTCATCGAGACCATCCAGTCCGCCGACATCACGCCTGCACGGCCAGTTGCCGTCGCCTTCTTCACCGACGAGGAGGGCTCCCGCTTCGCTCCCGACATGTTGGGCAGCCTCGTCCGCGTGGGCGGCATGACCACCGAGGAGGCCCTCGATATCTGCGGTGTGGACGGCCCGACGGTCGGCGACGAACTGCAACGCATCGGGTACGCGGGTCCGGTGCCGCTTCCCGCCATTGCACCGGCTGCGTTCGTCGAGCTTCATGTCGAACAGGGGCCGGTGCTCGAACGGCAGGGCATCACGATCGGCGCCGTGACCGGCGTGCAGGGAATCTCGTGGACCGAGTGGATGATCATCGGTCAGTCGAACCACGCGGGCACCACACCGATGGCACTCCGTCATGATCCGGGGTTCGTAGCAGCCGCGATAGCAGTGGCGGCGAGGGAACTGGCGCTCGAACTCGGGGATCCGCACGTGGCGACGGTCGGTCGGATTGATCTGCATCCGAACCTCGTGAACGTCGTGCCCGCTCGCGCCGTCCTGACGGTCGACCTTCGCAATACCGACGAGACGGTATTGCGTGACGCCGAGGCCAGGATGGCCGCGATCATTGCGGAACTTGCCGACGCCGAGGGCGTCACGGCGACGTCGCGACAACTCGCCCGATTCGAGCCGGTGACCTTTTCCTCGATCGTCATCGACCTCGTCGAATCTGTGTCGAACGACTTGGGACACAGCGTGCGCCGCATGCCGTCTGGCGCCGGCCACGACGCCCAGATGTTCGCCCGGGTCTGTCCCAGCGGCATGGTGTTCGTTCCGTCTGTCGGCGGCATCAGCCACAACCCGGCCGAGTTCACCGAACGGTCAGATCTGGTCGCCGGATGCAATGTTCTGCTCGACGTGGTCATGGCGCTGTGCGATGCCGACCTCGGCACCGAGGCTGGAAGGGGGACCACATGACCCGCGAAGTTGTCGTTGCCGCCGCGCAGATGGGCCCCATTGCGTTGGACGACTCGCGCAAGGACGTCGTCGTCCGCCAGATCGATCTCCTTCATCGGGCGGTGGGCCTCGGAGCTGAACTGGTGGTGTTCCCCGAGCTCGCGCTGACGACGTTCTTCCCGCGCTGGTGGGCTGACGACCTGGCAACGACCGACCACTTCTACGAGACCGCCATGCCGTCGGCCGACACCCAGCCGCTCTTTGACGAGGCGGCTCGGCTCGGTGTCGGGTTCGCTCTCGGATACGCGGAACGTCTCCTCGACGACGACGGCCAGACCGCCCATCGTTACAACACGATGATCATGGTGGAGCGAGATGCACGAGTCGTCGGACACTTCCGCAAGGTGCACGTCCCCGGCCACGATGACCACCAACCCGACCGCGCCTTCCAACACGCCGAGCGTCGCTACTTCGAACCGGGCCCCGATGGCTTCG
>JBBRSC010000117.1:0-9767 GCA_038245795.1 Acidimicrobiales bacterium | reverse complement strand
TGTTGTGCACGGCGCGGACTTGAACACGAAGCGGCCTCATTCGACGAGACGCACCCGGCTCCAGCAGACGTTCGGTCACTGTTCACCAACATGCTCGACCTCAGTTTGATGGTCAGCGAACGCGGAGCGTCTGCTGAAACGATCACGACCACTCAGGCAGACCAGACCGAGGCGTTGTCGGAACGGGTTGTCGCCGGGCTGATGTCCGAGCGCACGAGACAGTGCAGTCATTCGGGACGACGCTAGCCGGACCCTTTGCGGAGCACGACTGGGGCCGTCCGAGACACTGGCTGGCACGGACGAGCGATCGATCAGCCTCCGCCGTCTTGGCTCTCGCTGGTGATCTTGACATTGCCCCAGGAGGATGTGGCGCCCGAGTGTCCGACATCGACGACGAAGATGGTGGCAACCACTGCTGCAACAAGGGCAACGGCACGAAGCGCAACTGACACGGTCGCGAGGGAGGAGAACGAGCGGCCGCCACTGCTTGTCGCTCCGGAGGATGCCGCCGCTGTGCCGGGCGCGAGACCGTCGTGGACAGCTCCTCGGTGCTGAAACCAGTCCCAGAGGACCATGGCGAAAACAGCCAAGAAGAACCCGATCATGATGATCCGGAACTGATCGCCAGCTTCGACGTGGCCGTCGAGCGTTGTGGACTGTTTGACCGAATCCACGAGTGACTCACCAGCATCTGCCGCCAACAGCGTCGCCACCAAGGCGACGCCGGTGAGACCGAGCACGATCCAGCGCAGCCGAACGAAGGTGCCACGGTGCAGGGCCATGGCGACCACCGCAATCGCGCAGAGAGGTACCAGCACGACGGGGATGTGCACGAGCAGCGGATGGGCCGGAAGCCCGAAAAGCGTATCCATGAGTGGCAGGGGGTCCTTGCGTGAGGTGGGTCATGCTACCGAGGCGAGCGTAGAGCGCTGCATGTGTCGATTTCAGAGTCCTTTGACCTTCGTTGGTACGGATGTTGGTCGGCTCCCCGGAATTCGTTGTCGCACACGATCGCTAGGTTGATCAATCCGAGTTGCCGATCGAAACATGGAGGGGAAGCGCATGTATCGAAGTAGCGACGACCGCATCGTCGTCAGCGCCACCGACCTCGTCGGCTACCTGACGTGCCCGCACTACACGACCATGTCCCTCGCACACATCGGTGAACTCGCAACGGCCCAAGGTGGGTCCGTGTCGGGCAGCACGCCCGAGGAGGCGACTGACCTCGATGTCGTGCAACGCCGGGGCCTCGAGCACGAAGCGGCCTACCTCGAGGCGCTGATCCACGAGGGGCTGAGCGTCACCAAGATCACCGAGGAGAACGACTTAACGGTCGCCGAGTCGCACACCATCGAGGCGATCCGCCGTGGCGACGACATTGTGTTCCAAGGCACGTTCTTCGACCAGGCCGACGCCGAGACCATCTGGCGTGGCCACGCCGACTTCTTGCGCCGAGTCGACGTCGTCGACGGGGAAGGCGATGACGCCGCGGGCGCTGCTGTCGCGACGGCAGGTCCCGTCTACGAACCCGAGGACACCAAGCTCGCCCGCCACGTAAAGCCCTCGGCGCTGCTACAGCTCTGCATGTACGCCGAGCAACTCGAACGAATCCAGGGGACTCCCCCCGAACACATCCATGTGGTGCTCGGCGGCATGGAGCGAGTCACCTTTGCCACCCGCGATCTCTCCGCGTACTACCGCCGAGCTAAAGCCCGCTTCCTCGACGCGACCCTGACTCCCGTCGGCGAGACCTACCCCACGCCCGTCTCGCACTGCGCCATCTGCAAGTACTCCGAACAGTGCGTCGCCCGCCGCACCGCAGATGATCATCTTTCGCTCGTCGCCGGACTCACCGGTGACCAAGCCCGCAAACTCACCAGCGTCGGCGCCGACACCGTCGCCAGGTTGGGTTCCTCGCCGGACCATCTGTCGGTCAAGGGCATCGGCGCCCACACGTTGGCCCGCCTGCGCCGCCAGGCGCGACTCCAGATCCTGAGCCGCTCCCAACCAGCAGACACGCCGCCCGCGTTCGAGCTTCTCGAACCCGTCGGTCAGGACCACGGCCTCGAGAGCCTCCCCGAACCCAATCCGGGCGACCTGTACTTCGACATTGAAGGCGACCCGTACGTCGGCGATGGAGGCCTCGAGTATCTCCTCGGCGTCGGGCGGATCGATGACGCGGGTGAGTTCCAGTTCAAGACGTTCTGGGCACACACTCCCGCCGAGGAGCAGCTGGCGCTCGAGGAGTTCATCGCGTTCGTGCGGGAATGCCGCGCCATCCATCCCGAACTGCACATCTATCACTACGCGCCATATGAACCATCGGCGCTCGGGAAGCTGTCCAGTCGGCACGGCGTCTGCGAGGACGAGGTCGATGAGCTGTTGCGTGGGCGAGTGCTCGTGGACCTGTATCGAGTCGTGACCCAAGCGGTTGCGGTGGGCACACCGTCGTACTCCATCAAGAAACTCGAACCGCTCTACATGGACCGGCGCGAGGCGGCCATCGTCGACGCGGGGTCGAGCATCGTCGAGTACGAACGGTACCTCCAGACTGCGGATCCTCAGATCCTCGAGGGGATCGAGGAGTACAACAACGAGGACGTCGAGTCGACGTGGCGGTTGCGGGACTGGCTCGAGGCTCGCCGGTCCGAAGCCGAGGCGCAGTTTCATCGACCGTTGGCGCGAGCTTCTGGTCCATCGCCAGCTCCATCGGAGGAACTGACCGCACGATCGGCTGCAACAGTCGCACTTGCCAAACGGCTCGCCGTTGGAATCGATGGCGTCCCATCACCAGACGACGCTGAGTCCTACGCCCGATGGCTGTTGGCCCAACTTCTCGAATGGCATCGACGAGAGGCGAAGCCCGAATGGTGGATGTACTACGCCCGGATGTTGGAGTACTCCGACGACGATCTCTACGCCGACAGCGAGGCGCTCGCGGGGCTGGTCTATGAGGGCGTTGTCGATGAGATCAAGAAGTCGATTGTTTTGCGCTACACGTTTGATCCCGAGCAGGACCACAAGATGAAGGTCGGCACCAGCCCCGAGGATCCGGCGGCCAAACGCCGCCAACACCAGGGCGGCGATCCAGCGACCACGCCGGGCACGATCGTTACGCTCGACCTCGTCAACGGGGTCGTCGAGCTGAAACTGAAAAAGACGTCGAAGGCCCCGCACCCGACGGCGCTGGTTCCGAGTGGGCCCATCCGCGTCGATGTCCTCAGCGACTCGATCGAACGCGTTGCCACTGCTGTCGCCGAACGTGGCGAGCGCGCTGCGGGCGGGACCGAATCCGGATCTGACGCATCCGATGGTCGCTGGTTCCCAGAGCACGGCCCTGGCGCGGCGATCGGGCAACTCCTGTTGCGCCGACCCCCGCGGGTCATCGGCGTCGACGAGGGCTCGCCATTCGTCGATCATCAGGGGACGGTCACCTCTCGCGCAATCGACTCCGTGGCAGTGGCGTCCCGGCTCGCACTCGGCCTGTCCGACAGCTACCTGCCCATCCAAGGTCCACCCGGATCTGGCAAGACGTTCACCGCCGCTGAGGTCATTCTGAATCTGGTCGGGGCCGGCCATCGCGTCGGCATCACGGCCAATAGCCATGCCGTCATCACCAACCTGATCGACGCCGTCCTGGTCGCCGTTGACCGGCGGAACCGAACTGGCGAAGTGTGCCCGACCCCGCGCATCGTGCAAAAAGCCGATCCGGGCCAAGGAAGCGCCGACACCCGTGTTCGCGCTATGGCTGGCAAGAGCGACGTGATCGACGCACTGACCGCTGGCACCGTCGACATCGTGGCTGGCACTGCGTGGCTGTTCGCAGACGAAGCAATGGCTGCAACGCTCAACTATCTGGTGATCGACGAAGCCGGTCAGCTGTCCCTCGCCAACGTGGTCGCCATGTCGCCCGCTGCGTCGAATCTCATCCTGGTGGGCGATCCGCAACAGCTCGCACAGCCGTCGAAGGGCAACCATCCCTCGGGTGCGGAGCAGTCGGGGTTGGAGTACGTCCTCAACGGACATCGGACCATCCCCGACGATCGTGGCTTGTTCCTTGATGCCACGTATCGAATGCACCCCGACGTGTGCGAGTTCGTCTCAGAACTGGCGTACGAGGGCCGATTGCACTCGGTGCCGGGAACGGAACACCAATCCATCGCAACACCTGATCGGGGCGCACCTCTAGGCGTGGTCTCCGGCTCAGGCGTGCGATGGATTCCGGTTGAGCATCGCGCCAACAAGACGTCGTCAAGCGAGGAGGTCGACGTCATCGCCGAGTTATACGAATCGCTCCTCGGTCGGGACTGGACCAACAAGGACGGCGACACGCGTCCGCTCGATGCCAGCAACATTTTGGTGGTGGCTCCCTACAACGCGCAGGTTCACAAGCTCGCAGAACGGCTTGGGTCGGCGGCACGAGTGGGGACGGTCGACAAGTTTCAAGGACAAGAAGCCGCGGTTGTGATTGTGTCGATGACGGCATCGAGCGCCGAGGATGTGCCGCGGGGAATGGAGTTCCTCTACAGCCGGAATCGTCTCAACGTGGCGGTGTCGCGGGCGCGGGCCCTCTCGGTCGTGGTGGGGAGCCCAGCGCTGCTTTCGGCCCAATGCAGAACCGTCGAACACATGCGCCTCGCCAATGGCCTGTGCCGTTTCGTCGAGCTGGCCACCGCCCAATCCACCTGACGTGACCGTCTGACGCCGGTTCAACTCGCAACCGGATCCCAGCGGAGGCCTCCGACGTATCGGTGCGACACCGAACCGGAGTCGTCCATGGCGAGCAATTGCAGCCAGCCGTTCTCGCACAGGTCATTGACGCCACCGTGCGCGGCGAGCACGTCGTTCATCGCCTCAATCGGTGCCTCGATAATGACGTTGAGTCGAAGCGGTTCGTGCTGAAGGATTTCGCCGTCGTGGACTGACTGCCACGGCAACCCGACCCTGAGATCACCCGAATTGCCCTCGAGCACACCGATGCGTCCGACGACATTATGGAGCGTCTTGTT
This sequence comes from Acidimicrobiales bacterium, assembly GCA_038245795.1. Classification (GTDB taxonomy): domain Bacteria; phylum Actinomycetota; class Acidimicrobiia; order Acidimicrobiales; family Microtrichaceae; genus JBBRSC01. Next base: position 4,758 of record JBBRSC010000117.1, on the reverse strand, counting down.
TCCCGACCCGAACAGTTGATTGTCAACCGTTGATGCGTAGTACTGCAGGCTGATCCAACTGGCCACCACCATCGGTGCGGTCATGATCAGCTCCAACACGCCGAACCCCGAGTCCTGACGCCAGTCATACGAGTGAAGAAATGACCGTCCACTCAGGTTGAGATCCGCCGTGCGGTTCCGGGGTGCCACGATGAACGTGCGACAGCCGGCAAGCCCCCACTCGGGTCGCACCTGCGACCAGTCGTTGCTTCGTCGCATCACCGCGGCGTCGACCGACTGATCGCTTGCGATTCCCATCCGTCGAGCTCGTTCAACTCGTGAGCGAGCCCCGGCGTCAGCCAACTCCGCCGTCAATGCCGCAAGAGGGCCAGCATGGTCGGCGGGCACTGCAGCCAGATCGAAGAGGGTGATCTCGTCGGTGGTCGTGTTGTGCTGGCCTGCAACGAACCATGTGTCGTCCGGAACCGAGATTCCCCGCTCGACCAACGATGCACGCACCTCGGGATCGTTGAGGATGGCCGCAGCCACCCGGCCATTGGCCTCGCCCGTATGCCCACCGCATGCCCCACAATCGAGGCCCGTGTCGTAGGGATTGTTCACCGTTGTGGCACCGTGACCAAGAATCATGACGAGCGGTGCAAGCCCCTCGGTCATGGACATCCCGCGCAACGCCCCTTCGGCGAGGTTGATGCGATCTTCGAGCGCGATGCCAACATTCGCCGGACCCGTCTCGAGGCTTGGCCCCTTCTGATCAATCGCCCACGTTGCGAGGCCCTCGTCCTCAGGACGCGGCGCCGGGCGGGTCCATCCGAACGAATCGCTGAACATCTTGGGGAGGTAGGCCAACCCGACCGGCCCCACGAAACTGAAGCACGAGATGGCTCCCATCTTGAACGACTTCCATGAGCGCTCGACCTGGTGGCGAAGTCGACGAGACTCGATGGCCTCATCGTTTCGGGTCTGATCCGACACGGTCTCGAGCACGGTGTAGCCCGGACTGAGGAGCACGGGACACTGGTTCTCGCCACGATCGTGAGCGATTGGGATGTACTCGATCGCGAAACCGAAGAATCCTGCGAAGCCAATGGTGTCGACATCGGGGGCCGTGGCCTCCAGATGTCGTCGAAAGACCTCTGATCGCACGTCGATACAGAAGACGGCCTGAGCTCGGGGGCGTGTTGGGCTCGCCGACCCGTCGCTCGCTGTCGCCACAGCTTCTGTGGTTGCGCGGAACCCCAATTGAGCGATGATTCGGCGCTGTTCGGCGTTGTCGTACGCATCTTGCAACACCAGCCGCTGATACAGCGTCCCACCCGCATCTGCTGGCGCCTCAACCGCGCCCAACTCGGTGGTCGCCGCTGCCCACGCTTCGTCCAGTCCTTGGCCAGACAGCGCTCCAAAGATTCCCAACTCCCAACCGAGCAGAACCGCAAGGAACTGCACGACCGTGTCGTTCTCATCGCCGAGCAGCCCGTGTTCCCACACGATCCTGGCGGCGTGAGCGGCCCAGCCACCGACCTGCATGAGCACGGCGTGCAGATACGACTCCAGCGCGGCCTCCGGGATGTGCAGCTCGCGAAGGGCATATTCGATTGCCTCGATCGGATCGTCGGGAAGCTGTTGCACCGCCGCGCGGAACCCGCTGAGTCCCATGATTTCTGGTGTGCGATCGACGCTAGCCTCATGCTTCCACGCCGCGAACAAGGGCTCGTTCTGATCAGCTGAGCGCCACGACGTCTGCCCTCCGTCAAAGTAGGCAGCGGCCCACGCTGAGATGCGATCGGTCGCAAGGCGAGACCAGTCCTGACCGGTGTGGGCGGAGGCAATGCGCGTCACCGTCGGTACGCGGGTCGTCGGTGACTCCTGACCGCTGCCGCGGCGAACCTGATCGAGGAAGCTCGCGACGTCGACCGATGATGAGCGACCGTCGACTGCCAACGCCGTGGCCACATCATCAGCGATGATGCGCCCCGCGTCGATGGCATCCAGATAGAACGTTGTAGGCATGGTGGTGTTGGCGCCAGCGACGGTCGCAAGCACGGCAGCGGCGTCACCGAAACGATATTCGGTCAGGCCGAGGTAGGGGTTCACGGCCACGAAATTCTCGAGCGGCCACACGGGCGCGATCCGAGAGCAGGCGGCTCTGACGCGCTGCTCCACGTTCTCGACGGAAACACTGGATGCCGGGAGGGTCTCGGACGGGTTCATATTCATGCTCCTGATGCGTTCTTGTTGAACGAGGTGGTCGACGGCAACGGATCGGGAGTGCGCAGCGACCCTACCAGACGATCGAACATGGCGTTGGCGTAGAAGCCATTCCGGAAATGGATTGCCATGGTGCGTCTCCGTGTACTCATTGATCGGGAGGGTTCAAGAATCTGGAGGAGCACTGCACCGGCAAAGGCGACCAGGACCGCAGAGATCACGATCAGATGGATCGCGGTGCGTTGGCCGTCGTTGGGAACGGTGTCGCCGAGCAGCTCGTGGGCACCCCGTTCGAGGGCGAAGAACGATGCGGTGACCCCTAGTGCCAGAAGGCTGGCGCGGATGGTGGCGCCCACTCCGCCGGTCGAGTCGAGCGCCGGAGCGACGATCTGTGTGGTGCCCAACACGAGAATCGCGCCGATGGCGATCACGACCGGGTTCGACACCAGCGAGACACCCCACAGTGCGGCCAGCGCGAAGTACCACGCCAGCGCGATCACCACGCTGGCGCCCACCCGACCCGGGTTGCCGAGCCGGCGTGGCAGCGCGACCTTGGCGGCTCGCGTCTCGTCGATCACGCTGCCCGACGAAAGGAACGCGTGCGCCTTGTAGAAGGAGTGGGCAACGAGGTGCAGGAGCGCTGCCGGGTAGACGCCCATGCCGCAGACCATCAGCATGAAACCCATATGGGCGGCGCTCGAGTATCCGAGGGCCACCTTCACCGATGGTTGCGTCAACAACACCACCGAAGCGAAGAGTGCGGTGAAGCCGCCGATGGTGATCAACAGGGTTGTGGCCAGGTGTGACTGGTCGAGCACGAAGGCCATTCGGATTGCCAGAAACGGCCCGGCGTTCAGGATGCCGGCGTGAAGGAGCGCCGACACGGGCGTGGGGGTCTCCATGACCTCGACCAGCCATCCGTGGGTGGGGAACTGCGCCGACTTCAACAGCGCTGCCATCGCCAGGAAGGCCGCCGCTAGCTCCACCGAACCGAGTGTCCAGCCAGTTGACGTCGCCGAGCGTGCGCCGACGAAGATGCGCTCGAGGTCTCCGGTGCCGAAGTGGCGGTAGAGGAGCACCGCTGCGCCGATCAGGAAGGCATCGCCGATCCGGGCAGCGATGTACTTCTTCCGAGCGGCGATCACCGCGCCTCGGCGATCCCGATAGAAGAGGAGCAGCCGGTGGAGCGAAAGACTGGTGCCGATCCATGCGACCACCAGCAGCGCGAGGTTTCCGGCGAGCACGAGCGTTTCGACGGCGGCAACTGTGGCGGCGATCCAGCCCAGGAACGCCCCGTGACGGTCGTCGCCATCGAGGTAGGTGCAGCTGAATCGGAAGATAACGATCGCCAGCAGCGCAATCATGGTGAACATCACCGTGCTGAGCGGATCGAGTCGCAGGGAGAACCCGAGACCATGCCAGCCGACGGTAGGACTTCCGATGAGTCCATTCCGCGCCACGAACGCACCAGCGACGATAGCGACCACCACGCCGTACCAGGTTGCGGCAGTGCCGACCTTCTCGACCATGGCCGACCGGGACCCAGGATGTGCGAGGGCGACAGCTGCGACCGCTAGACAGGCCAGCGGCGCAGACAACACCAGGAAGGCCAGGCTCGATGTCATCGGGTTCTCCATTGCGTACATACGTCATAGAATACACACGACATAACTCACGAATCAAATTTCGTATGTAACCCGGGTGAGGAGTTATTCGGGAACGACGAAGCGCTGGCCCATCCCTGGCTCGGTGATCAACATCTGCGGTCTCGACGGATCGGGCTCGAGCTTCTTGCGGAGCTGCGCAGTGAACACCCGCAGATAGTTCGTCTCGTCGTGATATCGCGGACCCCACACCGCCCGAAGCAGCTCGGTCTGGCCGATCAACCGACCGCGTCGCCGCACGAGATACTCCAACAACCGCCACTCAGTGGGCGTCAGATGTACCTCGTCGCCGGAGCGCCGCACCCGCTTGTCGACCAAGTCGATCTCCAGATCGCCGGCCATCACCGTTGTCTCGTCGGTATCCGATGCGGCCCGTCGAAGATTCGCCCGTACGCGTGCCAGAACCTCGTTGATCCCAAAGGGTTTCGTCACATAGTCGTCGGCACCCAGGTCCAACGCACGAATCTTCTCGGCCTCGCCGCTGATCGCCGACAGCACCACGATCGGGACCGCCGACCATGCCCTGAGACCCTCGATCACCTCGAAGCCGTCCATCCTCGGCAAGCCCAGATCGAGTAGCACCAATGCCGGTCGATGCGCCACCGCCAGGTCCAGCGCGGTGACCCCGTCCCCTGCCATCATCACCCGGTAACCACGAGCACCAAGGTTCACCTCGATGGCACGACGGATCCCCGCGTCATCCTCGACGATCAGGATCAGCGGCCACGACGTGTCAGCTGGCGCGCTGATGGAGTTCACCTCTCAATTCTGACCGACGACGCCACCCCGGGTACAACGACCGCTGGCGCGTTGCCCCACTCAGGAACCCGTCAGCAACCGACGCCCAGCTTCTTCGGCTTCGGGTGTCACCAACGCCAGCACCCCATCG
>JBBRSC010000116.1:0-9830 GCA_038245795.1 Acidimicrobiales bacterium | reverse complement strand
TGATCAATATGACCCATCGTCCCCACATTCACATGCGGCTTCGTACGCTCAAACTTCACTTTCGCCATCGAAGGCTCCTTCTTCTCAAAACTTGTTCGGGTGGTGGCCTCCGACGAGGAGGCGCTGGATGGCCGGGGACGAATCCCTGGGTGGTAGCGACGGTCAGACTTGAACTGACGACCCCTCGATTATGAGCCGAGTGCTCTTACCAACTGAGCTACGTCGCCGTGACGTTCCCAGTCGAGAGATCTCGGCCGAGAACGAGCGAGCCCCCTGTCAGAATTGAACTGACGACCTCTTCCTTACCATGGAAGCGCTCTGCCGACTGAGCTAAGGGGGCGCGGAGCCGAGAAGGCTCGGAGCCATCGAAGACATTAGCAGCGGGCCGCGCTGTCACCAATCATGATTCCGGCTGGGTATTCCTGCTCAAGTCGGAGGTGGGTCCGCGCCGACACCGAGATGGTGCAATTCCAACGCTTGGTGATCGAGGCCGGAGACAACACGTTCACGCTGGATCTCCACCCGGGACTGACCGTCGTGGGTGGCGTGAGCCAGATTGAACGAGACGGGCTGGTCAACGAACTGATCGGCGCGCTGGGCCATGGCCGACCCGGCGTCCATCTCGAGTTGACGTCCGACAGTGGCAAGCGGTTCGCCGTGTTCCGTCCTGCGGGGGCGAGACACCGCGTGATCGACATCGACGCAGCAGTGGACGTCACCAAGGAGTTCTCGTCGGAGAACGGCTCGATCGATCTGCTCGACCGCGCCGGACTCGATGAGCGTGCCGCCAAGGAGGCGATGCGCTTCACGTCGACCGACCTCATGACATCGCGCGAACGCGATCAGTTGGTCCGCACACTCGCCCAGGTCAACCAGAACGAGTTGTGGGTGGCCGCCGAAGCCTTTCGTCAGGCGCAACGGCGACTCGACGAAGAAGCTGCTGCCGTGGGGACCTCCCCCGAAGACGTGGGGGCGATCGAACGGATCGAGGCGAGTCACGCCGAGTTCGAGCGGACCCAGAACATGGTCGAGACGTGGCGAAAGCGAACGTTCATTGCGTCGGGTGTCAGCGCCCTCGGTGTCGTTCCGGCCGTCATGCAGTTCGGCACCATTGCGGCGCTCCCCCTGGTCGTCATCGCAGCCCTGGCAACCGTCATGTCCATCGTCATGTGGCGCACGAACGAACGAGCGCAGAAGGCCGAGGAGTCGGCGCTCAACGAGGCCGGCGCTCAGTCCTATCTGGGCTTTCATCTCCAACGGGTGAACGGCCTGTTGTCCAGCGATCAGGCGCGCAAGCGCATGATGTTGGCATCAGAGGAGCATCGAGAAGCGCAGCGTCGATGGACGGTGATCGCCGGTGACGTCGATCTCAGTTGGGCACTCGCGCAACGAAGTGCGATCACCGCGGCCGTGAAGCTCCGTCACGACGTCGTCAGCCTCGGGATGTCGCCCTCGTCGCTCGACAACGGTGACAGCGAACGGACCACCGCTCTGGCGCATGCCATGGTAAGCCGACTGGCGGATCTGCGAACGCTCGGCCCCGGCAGTGAGAGCTTTCCCGCCCTGCTCGACGAGCCGTTCACCGCTGTCGAGTCGACCATCACACCTTCACTGTTGGAACTCCTCGTCCGGTCGAGCCAACACCAGCAGGTCATTCTGATGACCAACGACGAGGCCATCGTTGCCTGGGCACGACTCGAGGCAATGACCGGCGCCCTCTCCGTCGTGGAACCCTCGCACAGCGGGCTCACGGCACGACCGACGACCAACACCCCGACCACCAGCAAGACCCGAACAAACCTTCCGAGTCACGCTGGAGAACGCCGGTAGCCTCGGCAACCGTGCTCATCAGAACCGCCACAGGCGACGATGCCGAAGCGATTCGCGCCATCTACAACCTCGAGGTCGAGACCTCCACGGTCACCTTCGACCTCCGAGCTCGGACCCTTGCCGAACAACGCGCGTGGATCGAGCGCCGCTCCGGCGTGCACACCGTGATCGTGGCCGTGTCCGATGATCAGACGGTCATCGGCTTCGGCTCGCTGTCGCCGTACAAGGAACGCCCCGCCTACTCGACCAGCGTCGAGGATTCGGTGTACGTGCATCGGGAACACCAGGGAGTGGGTGTCGGTCAGACCCTCTTGTCCGAGCTGGTGATCCGCGCCGAGCAGCACGGCTTCCATTCGGTCGTGGCACGCATCGTCGGCGGCCACGAAGCCTCGATCACGCTCCACACCCGCGCCGGGTTCGCGGTGGTCGGTCACGAGCGCGAGATCGGTCGGAAGTTCAATCAATGGCTCGATGTGGTGACGATGCAGTTGCTCTTCGCCTGACAACCGGATCGATCAAGGCCAGCTCGGTACCATCTGCCGGCAACCTCGACCGCAGCTACCCTGTCGTCGTGATCAGGGATGCCGCGGCGTACGGGATCGGGGCCGGGTTCGCAGCGTTGCTCGCCAGTACCAGCACGGTGGAGCCGCACCAGTACTGGGGGCAGACCGCCGTGTGGGGCTACCTCGCCGGGGTGCTGATCGCCGTGGCAGTTGCAGCGATCTCGCGGTGGTCGAAGCAACCGCTGCCGCTGGCGCCCATCCGAGTCGGGCTGATGGTGGCCGTGATCGCTGCAACGCTCGTGCTCCCGATGCTGTTGATGATCACGGCCCGTCGCGACGGCACACCCCACCAGGCGCTGGGCGAGGTCGGTGTGGTGGAGCGGGCAGGTCAACGCCTCAACGAGACGGGGTCCCCCTACCTCGGCGGCGCTGAGCTGGAACGAGCCTCGCAATCGTCGTCGTTGGGAACGCTTGCCTACACGCCCTACGGGTCGGTTATGGCTGTCTTCGGACTACCTCGTGCGGTGTCACCAACATCGGCGTGGACCGATGCCCGGGTTGCGTTCGCCGCCACTGGGTGCGCCGTATTGCTGGTCGCAGTCTGGGTGGGCATCAACGATCGACGGCGACGGTTTCGTCTGTTTCACTCCCTGATGATCCTGCCGCCAGCAGCGCTAGCGCTCGCCACGGGGGGCGACGACGTCCCGGTCATCGCGCTGGCGCTGCTGTCAATGGCGCTGTTGGCGAGGCGGCGCTGGGCGTGGGCCGGAATCGCCATCGGGTTGGCGCTGGCGATGAAGACCATCGTGTTGCCACTGGGCGTGATGTTGGCCGTGCTCATGTTCAGTCGTCATCGACCAGGCACACCACGAGACGGGCGGATCTTCGTGGGAGCACTCCTCGCCGTGCCCATTGCGACGTCGCTCCCGTTGTTGATTGCTGATCCGAACGCACTGATCGAGAATCTCGTCCGCTATCCGCTGGGGCTCACCGAACAACGCTCGCCGGCGTCGAGCCCGTTGATCGGCTGGGCGCTGACCCAATGGGTGCCATTCGGAAAAGCCATCGCCTTGGCGGTGCTGGCAGCAGCCCTGATCGCCATTGCCGTCGCGGTCGTGCGTCGGCCTCCGGGGACGATCGGCCAGGCGGCCCTCTGGACCGCACTCATCCTGACCACCATCATCGTGCTGGCTCCCGCAACCCGCTTCGGCTACTTCATCTATCCCGGATTCCTGGGGGCCTGGGCGACGGCCACGGAACGATCAGGTCTCGGGATCCGTGGTCGCAACATCAGCGGCCCAACTGCCGGTCCGGGGCATGCCGTTGCGCGCGCCAAGGTGCTCGACTGACATCGAAGCGGCCACGAGCGCGAGACGGGCGGCGGCGGCCAATCCATCGGCCGCTGCGAGCCGGGCTGCGAGCCACCCATTGAAGGTGTCACCAGCCCCGGTGGTGTCGCGAGCCACGGCTGCAGGAGCAGGGAGTTGTGCGGAGCGCCCGTCATGCGTGACCATCAGTGCACCGGCGGCACCAAGGGTCACGATCACGTCTGCGCCAGTTCGCCGCACAACATCCAGTGCCACCTCCGACACGTCCTCGAGCGAGCCCACGGAGGCGTGGGCATCTCGCATGGGGATCGGGATCCCCAACAACCGGGCAAGGTCAACAAGCTCCGTCTCGTTCGGTGTGAGGATCACTCCGGCGGTCAACAGCTCGAACAGCTCAGTCGCCACAGGTGCGGGGTTCAGAACGCATCGCACGCCGGCAGCGATGGCCGCCCGGACTGCGGCCCCCACCACCGCCGTCGGGATTTCGGTGCTGACCAGGACGCACCCGGCCGTGCCGAGAAGAGGACCGAGCGAACTTCGAACGTGTTCAGCCGTCACAGCAGCATTCGCTCCAGCTCCGACAGCGATCTGATTCTCGCCTAACGGATCAATCACGATCAACGCGACACCCGTCGTCTGGTCGTCGAGGACCGCAACGCCATCGACGTCGATTCCCTCATCCTGGAGCTCGGACACGGCCGACCTGCCGGTGTCATCGGCCCCGACCGCTCCGATCAGATGGACTCTGGCTCCGGCGCGCGCGGCGGCGACCGCAGCGTTGGCGCCCTTGCCGCCACCATGTCGGACCATCGTCGGACCCACGACCGTCTCCCCTGGTCCGGGAAGTCGGGGAGCGGCGACCACCAGGTCCACGTTGATGGCACCGACCACCACCACCGCTGGAACAGCGGGGTCTTGAGCAACCAGATTCACGAGTGTGTTCGACATTGATCTTCGCGATCTTCTCCATTTCCGAGTGGGGACTCAATCATGATGCGAAACGGCGGGCCCGCAGGCCCGCCGTGAAGTTCCGCTGTGGTGGGCCGAGACGGATTTGAACCGCCGTAGGCTTACGCCGGCAGGTTTACAGCCTGCTCCCTTTGGCCACTCGGGCACCGACCCGGAGGAGACGATAGCGCCTCGCCGTCGAAGCGCCCACCTGGGATACGGTAAGTCCTCTCGTGCGGCGTCACGACGTCGCGCCAACCCCCCCAGCAACCGAAGGACCGCCATGCCGAGCTTCGATATCACCTCCGAGGTCGACGGCCAGGAGATCCGCAACGCTGTCGACCAAGCAGCCCGTGAGTTGGGCAATCGATTCGACTTCAAGGGCACCGACTCCAGTGTCGAACTCGGCGAAGACATCATCACCCTCCGGTCGGTATCACCCGATCGGTTGGCGGCCGTTCGTCAGGTCCTCGAGGAGAAGATGGTCAAGCGTGGCATCTCCATGAAGGCGCTCGACTACGGCACCGTCGAGGACGCATCGGGATCGACGGTACGCCAAGTCGCGACGCTGGTCGCAGGAATCAATTCCGAGCGCGCCCGCGACGTCAACAAGTTCATCAAGGCCCTCGGACTGAAGGGAATCCAATCTCAGACCCAGGGCGAAGAGGTGCGCGTCACAGCCAAGAAACGTGACGACCTCCAGGCAATCATCACCGCCTGCAAGGAACACGACTTCGGCATCCCGCTCCAGTTCGGCAACTTCCGGGACTAGTGATTCGTCGCTGGACTGGAGCTACGAGTGCGCCCACTCTCGTGAACGGAGGCGAGCGACTCGATCAGCAGTGCGGGGATGGGTCGAGAACCACTTGGTGGTCATCTCTCCATTGCGTAGCGGGCTGATGATGTAGGCGCTCTCCATCGAGGGATTGACATGCGCCGGGATGCGCTGAGCACCCGACTCCAGCTTCTCGAGGGCCCGGGCCAACGGTTCCCCATCGCCGATGAGTCGCGCCGCCGAGGCATCCGCTTCGAACTCACGACTTCGACTGATGGCCAACTGGATGACGGTCGCAGCGATCGGCCCCAAGATGATGAGGAAGAGCGAGCCGATGCCGCCACCCTCGCGATCGCGATGAGATGACCCGCCACCGAGGAGTGCGCCCCACATGGCCATCTGCGCAAGGAAGGTGATGCTCTGGCCGACCGCCGCAGCAACGGACTGAGTGAGTATGTCGCGATTCTTCACATGGCTGAGTTCGTGTGCGAGAACACCTTCGATCTCGCTCCAGGTGAGGTAGTCGATCAGGCCGGCATTGATGCAGACCGCGGCGTTCTGAGGTCCCCGTCCAGTGGCGAAGGCGTTAGGTTGCGGGTTGGGGGCGATGAAGAGGCGAGGCATGGGTATGCCAGCGCGTTCGCTCAGGCGAGCAACGATGGCGTGATACTCGGGCGCCTGTGCGGCGGTCACGGGTTGCGCCCGCGCGGCGGCAATTGCCAGCTTGTCGCTGAACCAGTAGCTGCCGCCGGTCATCACGAGACCGATCGTCAACCCGATCATGAGACCGCCCCGACCCCAGGCCGAGCCGATGAGCATGCAGACGCCACCGAGACCAGCGAGCAGCGCAGCGGTCTTGATGTTGTTCTTCATGCGCTCAGTGTCGCGAGGTTTCGACCCACTGCCGACGCAGCGCCTGAGAGACCTTCAAGGGCGGGTTCCCCCCGTACAGATCTTTGATCATTCCGCTACTCGTAGTAGCCGGAGTGGATGTAGATGCACGGCACGCCTTCACCGTGGAACATCGCCACGTTGCGAGGATCGTCCTCAAACGCCAGCCGAAGGTCGAAGCCGAAGGCGCGCAGCTCCTCGGTGGATCGTCGTTTGAAGGAGCGGGCTGCCATGTAGTCGCCGAACTCGCGCATGATGAGCAGATCCCAGCGGAGGCCGTAGTGCGCGAGCCACGCGAGGGTCTGCGGCTGAACGCGCATGGGACGAGCCGTCAGCAACACAATCCGGTGGGTCGGATCGATGACGTCGAAGAGTCGGGCCACCTCGGCGATCAGTGCGTCCTCGCCACAGGCTTCGAAGAACGCTTCCCAGTCGGGGAACGGGTACTCGATGTAGTGCTGGCGGCCGGCAGCGTCGCTCAGCACGCCGTCCATGTCGAACACCACGGTGGGACCCGGCTCGACGGGCCCCTCGTGCCACAACCAATTCTCGAACTTCCCGATCTGCACGACAGCGAGACTACGACAGGGGCGAGCTCAGACCAGATCCCGAACCACGGTCATTGCTCGGAGGTGCCGGCCGCGGCCCCGTCGCGGATCTCGGCGACGACTGCGGGATCGGCCAGCGTCGTCGTGTCACCCAATGAACGTCCTTCGGCGACATCGCGCAGCAGACGCCGCATGATCTTCCCCGACCGCGTCTTCGGAAGATCGGGCACCAACACCACCGCCCGCGGCCGCGCAATTGCGCCGAGCTTGGTCGCCACGTGCTGGCGGATCTCCTCACCGAGTTCGGTTGACGCTTGGTGATCGCCGCGCAGAATCACGTAACCGACAATGGCTTGGCCGGTCGTCGCATCAGTTGCGCCCACCACCGCCGCTTCGGCCACAGCAGGATGATCGACCAGCGCCGATTCCACCTCGATGGTCGAAATGCGGTGACCCGACACGTTCATCACGTCGTCGACCCGGCCGAGCAACCAGAGATACCCGTCGTCGTCAATCTTGGCGCCATCGCCCGCGAAGTAACGCCCTGGGTACGTCGACCAGTACGTCTCGAAGTAGCGCTCCGGGTCACCCCAGATGCCACGCAACATCGCTGGCCACGGAGTCGTCAGCGTGAGATACCCGCCGCCATGGGTGAGGACGTTGCCAGCATCGTCGACCACCTCAACACCGATCCCCGGCAGCGCGTGACACGCTGAACCGGGCTTGGTCGTCGTCACGCCTGGCAGCGGCGAGATCATGTGGCCACCCGTCTCGGTCTGCCACCACGTGTCGACAATCGGGCACTGTTCGCCGCCGATGTTCTCGTGATACCACATCCATGCCTCGGGGTTGATGGGCTCGCCCACGGTTCCGAGCACGCGCAACGACGACAGGTCATGGCCAGCGGGCCACTCCGCCCCCCACTTCATGAAGGTCCGGATGGCCGTCGGCGCGGTGTAGAGCTGCGTCACGCCGTAGCGCTCGACGATGTCCCACAGTCGATCCTTCGCCCAGCCGCCCGGCTGATCGCCGACCCGGTTCTCCAATGTCGGCGTGTCCGGGGTGCCCTCGTACATGACCGACGTGGCGCCGTTGGCCAGCGGGCCGTACACGATGTAGCTGTGGCCGGTGACCCAGCCGATGTCCGCTGCGCACCAGTACACGTCCGTCTCGGGGTGCAGGTCGAACACGTACTTGTGGGTGAACGCCACCTGCGTGAGGTAGCCGCCGGTGCTGTGCATGATGCCCTTGGGCTTGCCCGTGGTGCCCGACGTGTACAGGAGGTAGAGCAGGTCCTCGCTGTCCATCGGCTCTGGCGGGCAATCGGGGTCGGCGTCGGCCATCAGGTCGTGGAACCAGTGGTCTCGACCCTCGGTCATCGCGGTCTCGACGTCTGCCCCTGACGCCCCGAGCCGCTGGACGACCACCACGTGCTCGACGGTGGACGTGGCCGCAAGGGCCACGTCGGCTGCCGGCTTCAACGGGGCCGGCTTGCCCCGCCGCCAACCGCCGTCGGCGGTGACGAGGACCTTGCACTCGGCGTCGTTGATCCGGTCCGCGAGGGCGTCGGCGGAGAACCCGCCGAACACGACCGAGTGCGGCGCCCCGATGCGCGCGCAGGCCAGCAGCGCCATCGGCAACTCGGGGATCATCGGCATGTACACCGCGACTCGGTCACCCTTCTCGACGCCAAGGCTCTTCAGCACGTTGGCGAACCGGGCCACCTGGTCGAGGAGGTCTGCGTAGGTGATGGTGCGGGTGTCGCCGGGCTCGCCTTCCCAGTGGTAAGCCACCCGGTCGCCGTGTCCGGCGGCGACGTGGCGGTCGATGCAGTTGGCCGACGCGTTCAGCTTCCCGCCGACGAACCACTTGACGAACGGGAGCTCCCACTCACAGACCGTGTCCCAATCCCGCTGCCACTCGATCAGGTCGGCAGCCTGCGTGGCCCAGAACCCCTGCCAGTCCTGGTCGGCCTCGTCGTACAGGAACGTGCCGACGGCGAGGGAGTCGTGCTTGAAGTGCTCCGGTGGGGGAAACGTCCGGTCTTCGAGCAGGTAGTCCTCGATCGTGGGACCGGTGGGATCGGACATGCGTCGCTCCTTGCTCGCCTTGTTCGGACCGCCGAGGCGTCGGTCACCCTAGCGAGGCGCCAGCGACGGTGGCCCGAGCGACCTCGCCGTCCGCCCACGCAGTCACAGGGCGAAACGGGCGGGTTGGCCTCCGGCGAATCGACGTCGAATCGACGCCTGGTCCTCGTCGTGCCACTCGAGCACCCGGAACGCTCCGAGGCCGGCGGGGTCGGTCAGCGCCGCAGCCTCGCCAATGCGGCTCCTGGCGCCGATGGCGGCGAGGTCGCCGATGCCGGAGCGCTCGGTCCAGATACGGCGGCCATCGGCCACGAGGCCGTCGAGGCCGTGAGCGCGCAGGAACTCGACCTGTGAGCGGTTCCGGGCGGGCGGGCGCACGGCGGCCAGTTGGTCGACGGCGACCTCACACGTCACGTCCTGCTCGCCGGGTCTCTCGATGGGATGCCCGCCCCGGCCGTGCGCGGCGTAGGTCCGCACCCAGTCGGTCCATGGTCGCTCGGCCAGCGCGGCGGTGGTCGGCGATGTGTAGTCGAACACCACGACCCGCCCGTGGTCGCTCACGACAGTCAAGGCTTCGGTGAGCCAGGCGGCGGCGCGGTCCTGCAACGGGATGCGGGCGCCCACGGCGCCATCTGGCACCAGGCGGGTGCAGCGCTCGGCGTCGGCGCCGGCCATCGGCGCCAACATCTCACCGGCGGACCCGACCGTGACCTCCGCCCAGCCGGCGACCGTGCGCTCGGCCAGACGGAACGGGATATTGTCGAGCAGCTCGTTGGCCAGCACGACGATCGGGCCGTCGCCCATCTCGCCCGGAGCCGGCAGCGCGCCCCGGCTTTCCACCCCATCCGGATGCGACGCCCGCAGCGCAGGCGACAGCTCGACCAGCACCAGTCGCAGGGCTCCGGCGCAGGCCGGCGCCG
>JBBRSC010000115.1:0-9837 GCA_038245795.1 Acidimicrobiales bacterium | reverse complement strand
GATGATAGTGCCGTGCCGCTTGATGGCTGAGGAACGGCCTCAGGTGAGCGGCTGTGCCGCGTAGAGTTCGCTCATGCCAGATCGCCGACTCGACCTCGTGGTCTACGGGGCCACCAGCTTCGTGGGTCAGATCCTCTGCCGGTACCTCGTGGAACGCCACGGCACTGAAGGACCGCTGACATGGGCGATTGCAGGTCGCGATAGGACGAAGCTCGACGCTGTCGCTGCCGATACCGGCGCCGATGTGGAACGCATCGTTGCGGATGCCAGCGACGCCGACGCGATGAATGATCTGGCGGCATCGACAAAGGTCGTGGTGTCCACCGTCGGCCCCTATGCGCTCTATGGCTCGCGCCTGATCGAGGCCGTGGCGGCCGCAGGGACGGACTACTGCGATCTCACCGGCGAGCCCCAGTGGATGCGCAAAATGATCGACGCCTACTCCGACGCCGCGAGGGTCTCGGGGGCGCGGATCGTCCATTCGTGCGGGTTCGACTCGATCCCGTCCGATCTGGGGGTGTGGTTCACCCAGCAGCGTTCGATCGAGGAATTCGGTGTTCCGTGCGAGCACATCTCGATGCGGGTAGCCAAGACCAGAGGTGGCGTCAGCGGCGGCACGACCGCCTCGATGATGAACGTGATGGAGGAGTCCGCGCAGGATCCGAGTCTGCGAAAACTGCTGGCCGATCCGTACGTGTTGGCGCCGGCCGATATGAGGTCTGGCCCGACCCAGCCAGAGGTCATGCGTCCGATGCGTGACTCAGCGTCAGGGGAGTGGGTGGCCCCATTTGTCATGGCGGCCGTCAACACCCGGATTGTGCAACGGACTCACGCGCTACTCGGTCGGCCATGGGGTCCGGGATTCACGTACGACGAGGCCATGTTGATGGGTTCGGGTCCGCTGGGTGCCGCCAAGGCTGGCGGGCTGACAGCTGGGATCGGGGCGTTCATGGGCCTCGCAGCGTTGTCGCCGACGCGAGGGCTGTTGAATCGCGTGTTACCGAAACCCGGCGCCGGTCCGTCGCCGAAGGCGCAGGAGGCCGGGTTCTTCGACTTGCGATTCTTCGGGACCACGGCTGACGGACGAACGATTCGCACCCAGGTCACCGGTGATCGCGACCCCGGCTACGGAGGCACGGCGCGCATGTTGGGTGAAGCGGCGGCGTCCTTGGTCGACCTCAGCAGAGACGAGGTCGGCGGAGGCTTCTGGACGCCGGCCACCGCGTTTGGTGACCGGCTGATCGAGCGGCTCGAAGCGCACGCCGGGTTGCGATTCAACCGGTTGTAGCGGCAATCAGGCAACGCTGCCGCGTCGACGTGTCGAGCCCTAGCTGAACGCGTCGAGATCGATACGAAACATCGACGCGGTCTGGCTGGCAGTGCCGAGGAGATGACCGGACTCGCTCCAGAGGTGAGCGTTGCCGTGGCCGTAGTCGCCGACGGCCAGGTGTGGCCGAAGGTCGACGAGCACCCACTCCGTCTCCTCGAACGAACCAATGCGGATGGTGTTGTCGAGGCTCATTCCGCCGGCCACCACCCCCGCGGCGTAAGCGATCGACATCGGCACCATGTCAGCGATGTAGGCGGCCAGGGCGGGGGTGATGGGCACGCGGTCCTTGCGACGCACCCACAGGCACAAGCGACCGGGACCAGGATCGGGATGTGAGCGGACGTCGGGCTGACGGAACTCGATGACCGTCGTGAATCCGATCCCGTCCGCGTTGAATGGCAGAGGGTTGTCGACGCCGGCGAGGCGAGCCATCCCTTCGAATGGTGAACCCCACGGCTCGGAGTCCTCTGGGCCGGACACCACGGGCGCAGTCTCGAACGTTCCGGTCAGACCGCCCTCGCGGGCATGTCCAGTGGCGCCGAGCGACGCGAACATGACGTCACCGTTGGCGGTGGAGCCGGTGACGCGCACCTGGTTGGTCCGGCGACCAGGCGCCAGGATCTCCGTGAGGACGTGGATCTCCTCGTCCGCTGGAGCGGTCGCCACGAACTGGGTCGTCATCCAACGCGCTGGTCGTTCAGTCACCAGCTCCGCCGTGGCGATCGATACAGCGATTGCAGTGCCGCCGTAGAGACGTCGATCCAATCGAGCGAGGTGATTCTCGACCCTGAAGCGAAACTCGCCCAGGCCATCGCCGCGAGTGAGCCCCAAGAAGTCGACGTCGGATTGCACGGCGCCAGGGTAGTTCGCGCCAGATTCACGGCGGCGCCCAGCTCCCGCAAGGGGTGCCCAGCTGCCGCCGCGGCCCCCCTAGCAGCGAAACAGCTCTACATCATGATGATCGTGGCGTTGGTCATCGTGATGTAGCGGGGACCACTCATGAAGTTCACCTGGTTTTCCTCGCCGATGTAGAGGTCGAGATGACCCGCACCGCCGAGACCCGGAGTGAACTGGTCGTCGACATTCCATGTTGCTGAACCCAGCATCGCCGCGAACCCGGCGTCCACGGCGGAGCCGTCATCCTGTCGGAGCGGTGCTTGCAGACGGAATCGTGCGCCCTGTCGGAGCACACCGCCGTCGGCCGCAGCGGACACCCATGGGGTGAGGGAATTTCCATGCGTATTGCACGGCACCGAGTCGAGCCAATAGCCGACGTCATAGGACCAGTTGAGGTAGCGCCCGGCCTGGGAACCCGAGGTGATACGCCCGGTGCCTTCATCCTTCACGGCCTTCACGAACGTGGCGGGGTAGGTACCGAGCGGAGTGTTGCCCCGCGAGCAGTTCTGATCCGGGCAACCGGTCACGGCGGTGGTGGCTCCGCTGTGGAACGACTCGACGGCGGTGTAGTACACGGTCAATTCCCATCCGCCCGAAGCGGTGCCGCCACTCGTTGGGGCGTTGGCGGTCGGTGGGGCGGTCGTCGGCGCAACGGTGGTTGGCCGAGGAGCCTTGGCGGGCCTGGCCGTCGTTGGTGGCGCTGGGGCCTTTGTCGTCGGGGGAGACGTGAGAGGTGCCTCGGTCACGGGAGCGGTGGTTTCCGGAACCGTGTTCGGGGGAGCGGTCGTGGTGAGGGTGGAGTGGCGAGGAACGTGGCGCCACAACTTGCCATTATGACGGTTGTATGACGAGTTGGAAGCTCGATCGCTTCGTCGGGTGGAAGCGGAAAGGCCCCCAGTGGGCGACCCGACCGCAAGCGCCAGAGCGCACAGCAGCAGGGCCGAGAGAATGGTAGATCGGCGTTTGCGGGTTCGAGGCACAGCGAGATCCTTCGAGAGGGGACCTCATTCCATCGGCCGCGCGCCGACCGATCTGTAGTGCTTTCGGCCCACTTTCTGATGGTTTCGTCAATGAGGACGCTGCTCATGTGTCGTTCATGGGCGACGCGATCATGTTGCAATCATGTTGCAATCGGTTCGTTGTCGAGCCACGAACCAAGAAGGTGGCTGCCCGTGCCGAACTCAGCCGGTTCATCGGTGCGTTTCATCGTTCAGTGAGTCCAGGGCGGCCAAAGCGTCGATCGCTCCCCGGTAGAAGGTCGGGTACGCGTAGATCATCGAGCGCAGCTGTGCGATGGGCACCTCGGCGTGAACGGCCAGGTTGAACAGGGACAACACCTCGCCACCGCACGGACCCGCTGACGTCGCGCCGACCAGCACACCCCGATCTGCGTCAGCAATCAACTTCATCAGGCCAGCATTTCCCTCGCCGTGGATCCAACCACGACTTGAGGTCGCGCTGTTCGACACGCCGACCGACACGTTGAGACCAGCCTCGCGTGCTTGCGCCTCGGTGAGACCAACCGATCCCACCTCGGGATCGGTGAACGTGACCCGCGGGACGGCGTGACTCTCGGCGAGCCGCGGTGTCGGGCGTTGGAGAAGGTCGTCGACCACCACCCCCGCCTCGTAGACCGCCATGTGGGTGAAGGCTCCCTTGCCAGCGATGTCGCCCACCGCCCAGAGCTTGTCGGTCCCCACGACCCGCAGGTGCTGATCGACCGTGAAACTGGGCCGCGCTGTGTCGTCCAAGCCGACACTGTCGAGCCCGACGCCGCGAACATTGGGTGTTCGACCGGCCGCGACCAGAATCTCGTCGCTGCGAATCTCGCTCCCGTCGGCGAGGGTCACTTGAACAGCGCCAGTGTCGTCGCGGACGATCGACGACGCAGCAGACCCGGTGCGAATGTCGATTCCTTCTGCGCGGAGAACGGCGGTGAGGAGTTCGCTCGACTCTGGTTCCTCCGGTGCGAGGATCCGGTTGAGCGCCTCGATCACGGTGACCCTCACCCCGAAGCGGGACAGGGCCTGCGCGAGTTCGAGGCCGATTGCTCCGCCACCGAGGACCGCGAGCGATGTTGGCAGCTTGTTGATCTTGAAGATGTCGCGGTTGGTCCATGGCGCAGCGTCTGCAAGCCCCGGAATCGGGGGGATCGACGGCGACGTGCCGGTGGCGATGACCACACCACGGCCGGCGACGTAGACATCGTCGTCGACGACGACCCGACCTGGGCCATCGAGGCGACCCGCACCGCGGACGAAGGTGCCGCCCTTGGCGACGAAACGGTCAACAGCGACCTGATCGTTCCAGTCATCGGTGGCTTCGTTGCGAATCCGATCGGCGACGATCGAGTAGTCAGCTGCCACGGTTGTCGTACCGGACATGATGTTGGCCCGTCGCGTGTCTTCGAGCAGGTTGGCGGCGCGAATGATCATTTTGGAGGGAATGCATCCGTAGTACGGACATTCGCCGCCGACCAGGTGTTTCTCGACACCGACAACGGACAGGCCCGCCTCGGCAAGTTGACCGGCAACGTCCTCGCCACCCGGCCCCATTCCAACGACAACGACATCAACCGGGTGTGTGTTCATGGGGGCAGTCTTCCCGCTCCCCGTGGTTTCCAACCGTCGACGTCGTGCTCA
Organism: Acidimicrobiales bacterium; assembly: GCA_038245795.1. Classification (GTDB taxonomy): domain Bacteria; phylum Actinomycetota; class Acidimicrobiia; order Acidimicrobiales; family Microtrichaceae; genus JBBRSC01. Next base: position 4,968 of record JBBRSC010000115.1, on the reverse strand, counting down.
GACGTCGTAGTAGCGCAGCTCGATCTTGTTGCCGTCGGGGTCATGGATGTACACGCTGGAGGCGTGACCCTGCGCGCCGAACAGATGGTTACCGCGAACTGAGCCGGGGAACCGGGCGGCCAGGACATCGAGATCGATCGGATCCACGACGAGACAGAGATGATCGACGTTGATGCCGTCGCGCTGCGCGGCGAACAGGTCGATGATGGTCACAGCGGACGCTCGCACCGACGGAAACGGCACCTCGCCCCGGCGCCATTCCTCCACGCGCTCAGCTTCCATCCCGAGCTCGTCGCAATAGAACGTCAACGATCGCTCGACATCGGCGCACCGCAACACTGCGTGATCGAAACCGGTCACACGGATCTCTTCAGCCATGGCGCGAGGGTACTGCTCGCTCGGGTCAGGAACGCTCGACGAGATTGATGTCCCACAACACTTGATCGAGCATGGCGCCGGCTTCCATCGGAGGCCAGCGGACGGGGTGGTCGGCGTCGACACACGTCGGCAGTGGGCCGAGGATGCTCCACGGCGACGGATGAGCGAACTGCACCACCGACAACCGGTTGCCGGCGGCGCCCTCATCTGCGACCACCCGATGCCAACCTGCCCCCAGGCAGCCATTCGTCAGCCGCTCGAGCATGAACCCGGTGTTGATCACAACGTGACCATCGGGTGGCACAGCATCGATCCATCCGCCGGTGGGACGTTCGCCGGTCGACTGGCCGGGCTCGCGCAACTGGACCTGGAGGCCGCGTGCCGTTGCGCGCGGGAGTGCAGTAATCAGATTGATGTCGCCATGGGCTGCGGCCCAGACGTGTCCGCCCTTGGGAGCCGCAGTCATGGCCGGGTAGTTGATGGCTCGACTGAGCGTGGCGCCGTCACGCATCATCGTGTCGAAGTAGCCCTCGTCGATCCCGAGTCCCACCGCGATGACGCGGAGGAACCTCGTTTGGAGCGCGGCCAACGTGTCGTGGAACTCACCGAGCACCGCGGTGATCCCTGGAACGTCGGCCTCTGGGAAAACCTGCTGGGCGTATTGGTGGGGATAGCGACGGCGGAGCGGATGGCTGGCATCGATGTCTCGACCCCAGTTCAACATCTCCTTCCAGTCGGCCAGGTTGGCGGTGGCGGCCGTTTCGACCAGTAGACCTGTGTAGCCGGTCTGGCCGAACGATTCGGGGGACCGGGACCTGACCTTGTCCTCGACGGGGAGCGCGAAGAAGTCGCCGAGCATGCCGTAGGCGCGGTCGAGGAGATCGTTCGACAGGTCTGACGTGGTGAACACGAAGCCTGTCGACAAGCTGCGCATCACGCCGTCGACGACCGCCCGACGGGTGGTGCTATCGCCTCGCTCGAAGGCGAGCAGATCCACATCGAGAATGGCGTCGGTCATGTCCGTGGTCATTGCGCCGCTCCCTGCTCCGCTTCGCCGAACAGACGTCGAACCAGGAGGCGGAAGCGTTCGACGTCAACATCCTGCGCCACGCGCCATGGTCGGAAACCATCATCGTGGGGAGGTTGCTCTGCGTCCTCCCCGTCGTTCGCCGCCGATGCCGCCGCGAAGAACGGCACCCGACGATCGACGACCGTCTGACCCCAGGCCGGGCCGGGCGTGGCCTGAATGGCGACCGGGAGTTCCTGGGACACGACGAGATCGCGTTCGACCACCGTCATCACGGCCAGGAGGTCGTGAGAGGGACACTCGCCCGGCGTGAACGTGCTGCCGAACGTGCGATAGAAGCGCAGCGGCTCGTCGAGGAATTCGGCAGCGGTTGATCGATGCTCGCCCAGCAGATCGAACTCGTTGTCGCTCAGGGTCGCCTGCAGCGTGACATCCAGGTTCACCATCAACGGCGGGATCACCCAGTTCGCGCGACCGATCACGTCGGCCGCCACCGGGTCATGTGCGATGTTCGCTTCGCCCACGGGAAGGGCGTTGCCCTGGATCGCGACAGCGCCACCCATTACCACCAACTCTTTGACCCGTGATGCCCAACCGGGATCGGACAGGACCGCGCCTGCGATGTTGCTGAGCGGCCCGATGGAGACGACGGTGACCTCGCCTGGACGCTCGTCGACGAGTCGACGAAGGAGGTCCACCGCTGATTCGTCAACGGGCGCCACGTCCGATTCGGGCCGGAACGTGTTTCCCAGGCCGTCAGTGCCGTGGATGAAGTCAGCCACCCGAAGGTCGGGCGCCTCGGCGATCGGCCCGCGCGCCCCGAGGGCCACGGGAATGTCGCTTCGACCGAGCGCGGCGAGGACGCGGCCGACGTTGGCGGCGGCCCCAACGACCCCGGTGTTGCCCCAAACCGAGGTGATGCCGACCACGTCGATCCGGGGTTCGGTGATCGCCCAGCACAGGGCGACGGCGTCATCGACCCCGCAGTCGGTGTCGATGATCACTGCTGTTGATGTGGTGCCGACTGCTGTCAGTGATGCGCCGTCGGCCATAGCCCCATTCTTTCGCATCCGACCGCACTGGCCAGACATCTCTCAGTTGGTGAGCATCCGCGAATCGTCGAAGACCAGCACCGTGCCGCCGTAGCAGGCAACCCACACACGCTTTTTGGTCGGCTCATAGGTGATGCCGATGGGATGGCGGTCGGTCGAAACGGTCTGGACGATTTTCATGTCGGCGGTTCGGATCTTCGTCATCGTTCCAGATTCGTAGTTGACCACGTAGACCGCCTGGCCATCCGCTGCGATGGTCATCGATCGCGGCTGGGAGCCGGTGGCGATCGACCCGGTGATCGTTGCCGTTGCCCGGTCGATCTTGACGACGTTTCCGCCCCGATTGTTGGTGGCGTAGATAGTTCCACCATCGGGCGAGATGACGAGATGACGGGGTCCGGCGCCCGGCGAGGCGAACCTGGTCACCGCGTACGAGCCGAGATCTACCGCCACGATCTTGTCGCTACCCATGATGGCGACGTAGGCGGTGCGGCTATCGGGCGCCACAACGATGCCGCGCGGGTAGCGGCCGCCCAGGGGAACGCGCGTGATCTCGGTGTCGGTGGAAGTGTCGATGATCGAGATGTCCCAGGTGCACCAGTTCGTCACCAGGACCCTCGAGCCGTCTGGTGTGACGGCCACATACTTGGGGACGGCGCCCACTTTGATGGCCTTCTTGATCTGATGCGTGGTGACATCGATCTTGTAGACGTAGCTGTCGTCGGTGCCGCTGGCCGGGGAACAGGAGTCCTTCCCTTCGGGACCGAATCCCTTGCCGTACATCGAATAGTTCGACACCCATGCGGTCGTGGCATCTGGACTGAAAGCCACCTCGACGGGCGCCCCCTTGGTGGATCCGGGATGCCCATCGACGCCGAACTGGGCGAGATCGATCGCGTCCGGGATGGTCGTGACGAGCGCGCCATCGGCATTGAAGACGCTGACGGAGTGGTGATACATCATGTTCTGCGCAAAGACGACGCCGTTGGCCGAAGCCACCACCGACTTGGGTGACATCGCCGTGCCGCCGAGCGTCTGCACCCTTGCCAAGCCGGTGCTACCGGACGGACCTTCGTCGCCCTGCGCTCGATCGGGAGTGAGCTTGGGCGCGGCGATCTCCACCCCGGTCTGCACTGCGTTCGGCTCGTCTGGTTGGGGAGTTTCGGCGCCCGCCGACGGGTCGACCCCCGAGACCGACCCGGTGCCGCTGGTGCCCTCCGTCGACCCGACGGTGGTGGTTGGTCCGACGGCCGTTGCGAGCTGCTGTCCGTCCGAGCTGTCCGACAGGCTCCCGATGAACTGGATGCCACCCATCACAACAGCGATCGTCGCCGCTGCCACGACGACAGCGACGAGTCGGCGTCTCCTGACGTAGACGTCATCGGGAAGGGGCCGTCGATGCGCCCCAGGTTGCCGACCGTCGGTTCCCCCTCGCTGCGTCATGAGGAGAGACTAGGACGACTCCACACGTGCGCTTCCCTTCAACAATTTCGGTGAACTGAACGAGGTTCCCAGGAGCACTGAACAGCGTTAACCTGGTGTCGTCGGCGGCGTGAACGTCGTTGACCAACCGAGGGAGATTTCGTGCCGGTACCTGAAACTTTGACCACCGCCCCCCATCGGGACTTCGAACTCGAAGTCATCTCGGGTGTCTGGCCGTCCGACATCAGCGGCGAGGTGCTGTTCTCCAGTCCGCAGAACAGCCGCCTCCTGCCATACGCCATCTTCGATTGGGGAGCGATCTGCCGCCTGTCGCTCGAGCCCGGTGGTCGGGGAGCGACGCCGGGGCGTTTCGCCTGGCAGAGCCGCTCGATCGAGACGCCCGGCAAGCGACTCTTCAATCGTCATCCGGATCAGTTCAGCCCGGGTCCCATCGGCTACTCGTCTCCGTTCGGTTCGCCCAACTGTTCAAACACGGCTCCGTTGCCGTGGGGCAACCGCCTCTACACGACGTGGGACGCTGGCCGACCCGTCGAACTGAACCCCGACACCCTCGAATTTGTGGCGGAGGTCGGTCACGTCGACAGCTGGGGTGGGAGTTCGATGCCGATGGGTGGGGTTCTGCCGTTTCTGTTCTCGACGGCTCATCCTGTTGCTGATCCAGAACGGCACTGTCTCTGGACCGTCAAGCTCGAGCCGGTCATGGAGCCGACCTTCGGGATGCGCCCGTCGGTGGTGCGCTACGACCGCGATGACGGAACCCGGGTGAGCCACTGGCCGCTCAATGGTGTGTCCTTCGGCGGATCGATCCACACGGTGAGCCAGACCCGCGACTGGATCATCCTCTGCGATTCGGGCAACTTCAAGGCTGATCCGTCCGAGATGATGGGCGGGGAGCGGACCTTGACCATCGACGATGAGGTTCCGGTGTGGCTCGTCCGTAAGGACCAGCTCGATGGCCTGTCCTCGGGCACTCCCGTCACGCCGGTCTGTTTCACGATGGCGCCTCCCTCCGGGCACTACTACGCCCGATGGGATGACAGCGACGGCATCTCGGTGGTGTGGGAAGGG
>JBBRSC010000114.1:0-9918 GCA_038245795.1 Acidimicrobiales bacterium | reverse complement strand
CTCCCACGGCATGAACGCGATGAGCAGGTTCTTGCCCAGTGCGAGTTCTCCGTTATCGGTGGAAGGTCCCTCGGACAGCACGTCGCCCTTGGTGACCTTCTGGCCTTCGGCGACCTTCGGCTTCTGGTTGATGCAAGTGTCCTGGTTCGAGCGCTCGAACTTGTGGAGCTTGTAGGTGACCCGACCCTGCTTCTTGTACTCGACGGTGATGATCCGACCATCGACTTCGGCAACCATGCCGTCGTCGGTCGCGATGATCATGTCGGCGGCGTCGCGGGCGGCGCGGCTCTCGATGCCAGTTCCAATGTACGGAGCCTCTGCTCGCAAGAGCGGAACAGCCTGGCGCTGCATGTTGGCACCCATGAGGGCTCGGTTGGCGTCGTCGTGTTCAAGGAACGGAATCAATGCCGTGGCGACTGACACGATCTGTCGCGGGGAGACATCCATCATCTGGACTTCATCCGGGGTGACCTGGCTGATCTCAGTGGTCGCACCGAGGAACACGTCGCGTTCGAGCTGAAGCTTCAGATCGGACAGCGATGCAGCCTGGGGGCTTCGACGCACCAGGACCCGGTTCGACTTGAAGGTGCCGTCGGGGTTGAGGGGCGCGTTGGCCTGCGCCACCACGTACTCCTCTTCCGCGTCGGCGGGAAGATAGACGATCTCGTTGGTGACCACGCCGTCGATGACCTTGCGGTACGGCGACTCGATGAAGCCGAACTCGTTCACACGGGCGAAGGTCGCAAGCGCTCCGATCAAGCCGATGTTGGGGCCTTCAGGCGTCTCGATGGGACACATTCGGCCGTAGTGGCTGAAGTGGACGTCGCGAACCTCGAAGCCGGCGCGCTCCCGGGAGAGACCGCCGGGGCCGAGGGCCGAGAGGCGACGACGATGCGTCAGGCCCGACAATGGGTTCACCTGGTCCATGAACTGGCTGAGTTGGGAGGTTCCGAAGAACTCCTTGATCGCCGCGACCACGGGGCGGATGTTGATGAGCGTCGTGGGCGTGATGGCCTCGACGTCCTGGGTGGTCATGCGCTCGCGCACGACTCGTTCCATACGGGACAGCCCGATGCGGACCTGGTTCTGGATCAGCTCACCGACCGAACGGATCCGCCGGTTGGCGAAGTGATCCTGATCGTCGAGTCGGTAGCCCTGGACACCATCGGCCAAGTTGAGGAGGTACGTCACCGATGCGAGCACCTCACAACGGCTGAGCACTGGCTGATCGATGTCGGGTCGGTCCAACGTCTGGAGGTTGAACAGCTCTGCGATTCGCTCGATTTCGGGTCCGAGCTTGCGGTTCAGCTTGTAGCGACCCACCCGGCTCAGGTCGTAGCGACGCGGCTCGAAGAAGGCGTTACGGAAGTAGGCGCGGGCCGAGTCGATGGTCGGCGGCTCACCGGGACGGGCACGCTTGTAGATCTCGACGAGTGCTTCGTCCTGCGTGGTGAAGAGGTCACGGTCCTTCTCCCACTGGCCTTCGAGGAAGTGGAAGTGCTGGACGAACCGCTCCAGGAAGCCGGGTTCGTTTTCCTCGTCGTAGCCGAGGGCGCGGATCAGCATGAAGATGCTGAGGCGACGCTTGCGTGCAACTCGGGTACCGGCGGTGACGTCCTTGCCGGGCTTGTGCTCGACATCGAACTCGATCCACTCGCCGCGGTAGGGATGGATGGTGCCGGTCACGAGCTGGTGCTTCGCAAGGTTACGGAGTCGGAACCGCTCGCCGGGCTGGAAGATGACGCCGGGAGAACGGACGAGCTGCGACACGACGACACGTTCGGTGCCGTTGATGACGAAGGTGCCCTTCTCGGTCATCATGGGGAAGTCGCCCATGAAGACCGTCTGTTCCTTGATCTCACCGGTGTTCGTGTTGACGAACTTGGCCCGCACGAAAATGGGTGCGGCGAAGGTCATGTCCTTCTCTTTGCACTCCTCGACCGTGAACTTGGGCGGCGGGCGCAGGTCCTCGTCGTTCGGATCGAACTCCAGCTCGAGACTCAGGGTCTCCGTGAAGTCCTTGATCGGCGAGATGTCACGGAAGGCGTCAGCCAACCCGTGGTAGAGGAACCAGGTGAAGGACTCACGTTGGATCGCAATGAGATCAGGCAACTCCAGGACATCGTCCAGGTTTGCAAAGGAATATCGTTCCCGAATAGCGGAGCGTTGAGTCACCGAGGTTCACCTCATCGTGTTGAGCGGGCGAGCTGGCCGGAAGTCACCGAAGCAGGCTGACGCAAACCCTAAGGAGCGACAGCATGTACGGGGGCAGCACGGCAACCCGGAATCGTAGGTCGTCGGCGAGCCCCGGTCAATACCGGGGCGGGCGAAACTCAGCCGGCCCAGAACGCCGGGTGACCCACGAGTGCCTCGGCCGGGAGATCAGCTGGTGACCTGGCGAACCTTGGATTTGGAGAGACGGTAGGACGGACTGCTCCGTTGGTCAAGGCTTTCCGACCAAAATCGTGAAGAGACGAGGTGCCCGAAGGCCCCTCGTCTCTCCGACGTCCACTTGCTCCGAGCGCGGCCAGACGGCGCACTCGGAACCGAACTACTTGATCTCGACGGTGGCGCCAGCGGCCTCGAGAGCAGCCTTCGCCTTCTCGGCATCGTCCTTCGACGCGCCTTCGAGCACAGCCTTGGGTGCGCTCTCGACGAGATCCTTTGCTTCCTTCAGGCCGAGGCTCGTGAGGGCCCGGACTTCCTTGATCACGTTGATCTTCTTCTCGCCGGCCTCGGTGAGGACGACATCGAAGCTGGTCTTCTCCTCGACCTCTTCGGCCGCTGCGCCGCCACCGGTCGCAGCAGCTGCAGCTGCGACTGGTGCTGCTGCGGACACCTCGAACTTCTCCTCGATGGCCTTGACCAGGTCATAGGCCTGGACGAGCGTCAAGTTGGAAATGGTTTCGAGCAATTCTTCAGTGGTTGCCATGTCAGTTGTCCTCTTCGGTCTGTGTGTCTTCAGTGGTTGATTCTTCAGTGATGGGTTCTTCGGCGGCCGGAGCCGCGTCCTCAACGGCCGGAGCCGCGTCCTCAACGGCCGGAGCCGTGTCTTCGGCGGCCGGAGCCGCGTCCTCGGCCGCCGGAGCGGCCTCTTCATCGGCCGGAGCCGTGTCCTCGGCCGCCGGAGCGGCCTCTTCATCGGCAGGAGCCGCGTCCTCGGCCGCCGGAGCGGCCTCTTCATCGGCGGGAGCCACATCTTCGGCAGCAGGCGCCGTGTCCCCGGCGGGCATCTCGCCGGCGAAAGCGCCGGCATCAATGGCCGCTTGCAGCACCAACGCCACGCTGCGATGAACACCGCTGATCACGCTCGCCAGACCACGAGCACCGCTGTTGAGCGCACCAGCCAGTCGTGCGTAGATCTCCGGTGCCGTCGGCAACGATGCGAGCGCCTTGACGCCGTCAGCATCGAGGATCTCGGTTCCCAGCAAGCCGCCCTTGACGACCAGCAGCGGATTGCCCTTGGCAAACGCCTGCAACGCCTTGGCGACGGTGGAAATGTCGCCGGGCGAGCCATCGGACTTCGCCGAGACGAACGCCAGAGCGGTTGGGCCGACCAGCACATCGTCGAGGTCGAGGTCCAACGAGCGGGCAGCTCGACGGACCAACGTGTTCTTGTAGATCCGGTAGTCACCTCCGGCTGGACGAAGCGAGGCACGGAGCTCAGCGAGCTCCGACACCTTGAGACCGCGATATTCGGTCAGCACCACGGCGTCCGCGTCGGAAATCCGTTGTCGGACCTCGTCGATCACTGCCACCTTTTCGGGGCGTGGATTCTCCATGGGCACCTCCTTTCACATTTCTGTAGTTCGGTTCGGGTGTACCGGCTGATGCCGGGACAGGAATTCCGTCAGCGCCGAAAACGAACGGCGGGACGGTCGCAGATCGCGCGAACGCCCCACAGAAAGCTGGGAAGTTCACCTCGTCTGGCGGGCGCTGGCCCTTTCAGGAGCAGTTCGGAGAACAACTCCACCGGATGTCTTCGGCGAGTGAGATTGAATGTTCCGACACGTTAGGTCGGACGACAAGCCAGCGACAAAGTCGATGGATGGCCGAGTTGATGGATCAGAGGTACTGACTGACGTCGACACGGACACCAGGGCCCATCGTCGACGACAACGTGACCTTCTTGAGATAGCGGCCTTTGGCCGAGGACGGCTTGGCTCGAACGAGTTCGTCCATGATCGCCGCCATGTTGGTCGACAGCGCATCTGACGCGAAGCTGACCTTGCCCACGGGCACGTGGACGTTCCCGTGGCGGTCGGTTCGATACTCGACCTTGCCGCCCTTGAAGTCCGCAACAGCCTTGCCAACATCGTTGGTCACGGTTCCGGTCTTGGGGTTCGGCATGAGGCCGCGTGGTCCGAGAACCCGACCGAGTTTGCCGAGCAGCGGCATCATGTCGGGGGTCGCGATCGTGAGATCGAAGTCGAGCATGCCGCCTTCGATCTGCGCCGCAAGGTCCTCGGCACCGACGATGTCGGCGCCAGCTGCCTCGGCTTCGCGGGCGGCGTCGCCCGTTGCGAACACGGCGATACGAACGTCTTTGCCGGTACCGGCGGGCAACGCAACCGTGCCACGAACCATCTGGTCAGCCTTACGCGGATCGACGCCCAGTCGGATCGCGACCTCGACGGTCTCATCAAAGTTCTTGTTCGCCAAGCTCTTCACGAGTTCCAACGCCTCGTCGGGCAGATGGAACTGCTCACGATCGAAACGCTTGAGTGCGTCTTGGAGTTTCTTGCCCTTCGCCATGATGGCTCCCTCGGTGTCGACCGTTCGGGGCGAGGTGCTCCCTGATCCGGTGGTGTTCGAATGTTGTGTCAGCCAGCTCGATTGAGTGGCGTCGGGATGGATCAGCCGGTGATCCGGACGCCCATCGACCGCGCAGTGCCAGCGATCTGCAGCTTGGCTGCTTCGATGTCGTCGGTGTTGAGGTCAGGCAGCTTGATGTGCGCGATCTCGGTCACCTGGGCGTCAGAGATCTGTCCGACGGCTCCGCCCTTCCCGGGAGTCTGCGAGCCCTTGGCGAGCCCTGCTGCCTCACGGATCAACACGGGTGCTGGCGGCGTCTTGGTGACGAAGCTGAACGTCCGGTCCTCGTAGATCGAGATCTCGACGGGGATGATGGTCCCCCGTTGGGCTTCGGTACGAGCGTTGTACTCCTTGCAAAAATCCATGATCGCCACGCCGTGGGGGCCGAGCGCGGTACCTACCGGAGGTGCCGGCGTCGCCGCCCCCGCAGGGATCTGGATCTTCACGATGGCTGCGACCTTCTTCTTGGCCATGTCACGTCTCTCTACTGTGGATGTGCAGCAGGTAATGCTGCAGAACGGGTGCTGCGAGGTTGCGCCGGCGAGGATGCGCCGTCAGCGCAAGCAGCGGCTGAACATGATTGCCGCTCAACGGTGTCCGGGGCAAAAGCCCGAGCCTTTTTCAACCGAGGTGAGCGCGAGCTACAGCTTGGCGACCTGGCTGAACTCGAGCTCGACCGGGGTCTCGCGACCGAAGATGTTCACGAGCACCTTGAGTTTGAGCTGGTCGGCATTGATCTCGACGATCTCGCCCGAGAAATCCGCGAATGGGCCTTCCTTGACCCGGACGGTCTCGTTCATTTCGTACTCGAGGCGAGGCTTGGATCGCTTGGCGACTTCCACTTCACCTTCGGTCTTGACCGACAGGAAGGCCTCGACCTCTTTGCGGGGAAGGGGCGACGGCTTGTTGGCAGCACCCACGAAGCCGGTCACACCAGGAGTGTTGCGAACCACGTACCAGGAGTCGTCGTTGAGATGACACCGGAGCAGGAGGTAGCCGGGGAACATCTTCTTCTGGACGGTGACCTTCTTGCCGTTCCGAACCTCGACGACATCCTCGAGGGGGATGGCGATCTCCAAGATGTTGTGCTCCATGTTCATGGACTTGGAGCGCGCTTCGAGGTTTTGTTTCACCTTGTTCTCGTAGCCCGACTGAGTGTGCAGCACGAACCACTTGCCGGGGCGGTCGTAGGGGCTCTCCGGCTTGGGAGCCGCTGCCTCGAGGAACGCATCCTCGTCGAGCACGCCGTCCTCGAGCGGAACGGCCGCGTCGTCGGTTGCCACGACGTCGTCGGTTGCCACGACATCGTCGGTTGCCACGACGTCGTCGGTTGCCACGACATCGTCGGTTGCCACGACCTCGATCTCGAGGGTGTCATTGGTGTCGTCGGTCATGCTCATGTGCGATCTCTCGTCGGCAGGGCAAACAGCAGAAGCCCGGCGCTCTTGGTGGGGGTGGTGGTCTTGAAGAGTCGGTCGAAGAACTCGCCGAATCCCAAGTCGATGAAGAAGATGAACGTGGTCAACACCACGATGGCGGCGAAGACGATCAATGCCAGCCGAATGGTCTCGCTGCGGGTCGGCCACGAGGTCTTGCGGAGCTCTGACACGACCTCGGCCACGAACTGCTTCGGCGAGGTGCGGTCCTCCTTCAGGCGTTGTTGAGGCGCCTTGCGGTCGCGCGTCGCAACCGGCGTGCCGTCGGCGCCCGCCAATCCCTGCCGCTGGGCGGCTCGCTTCTGTTCACGATTCATTGCCATGAGGTCACCTCGTACGAACTCTTCCGGAACCCCGGACAGGGCCAATCCATCGAGCAGGGCAGGAGGGACTCGAACCCCCAACCGCCGGTTTTGGAGACCGGAGCTCTACCAATTGAGCCACTGCCCTCGGTTGAAACACGACAGCCTACCGGGGCAGAGGTCGTGCCCTCCAAGCTAGTTCCCATCACGAGGCAAGACGAACCCGGCCGCGACTCTTGCGAGAAGCAACCAGAATGGCCCCGGCTGCGCCAGCCGCAGTGGCCGCCGCCAAACCGCCCAAGTAGGCGGCGCGGTGATTGGTGATCAGGGAACGAATCGCGGTCCGCTCCCCGACCGCCTCGATGTGCGCCAGGACATCGCTCACGAGGCCGGGTGCCGGTTCCAGCACCTCGGTACGCAGCGCTCGCATCGCCCGGAGCAACTTTCGGTATTGCACGAGCTCGGCCTGGCACCGGAGGCACTGCGAGACGTGCCGTTGATGGGCCAGCGGAAGCGTGTGACTCCCGTCGGCGACCTCGGCTAGGCGATACGCCAACTCGTCACATCGCACGGACATCGATCTCATCCAGTTCGGGGAAGATCTGCGTGCGAAGTTTATGTCGTGCACGGTGAAGACGGACCTTGGCGGCCGACACCGAGATCCCCAGCTCAGCCGCAATTGCGTCGTGTGGCAGGTCGTAGACATCCCGGAGCACGATCACCGCTCGCAGTCGCGGTGGAAGTTCAGCCAATGCGTCGGCGACCTGATCCTTCAGCTCGGAGGCCTCGCTCTGCCGTTCGACATCGGCGAAATCGGAGTGTCGATGTCGACCGCGGGTGGTGAGAAATGTCGAGGAGCAGTTCGCGCAGATCCGGTACAGCCACGTCGTGAAGGCGGCGTCCCCTCGGTAGTTCTTCAATCCCCGGTAGGCCCGGAGGTACGTTTCCTGCACCACGTCACGCGCGTCTTCCTCGTTGTTGGTCAACCGGAGGGCCAGCGTGTACGTGCTGTTGGTCGTCCGACGAACCAGTTCCTCGAACGCGTCTCGGTCCCCATCACGAGCGGCGATGGCGAGCGCGGCGAGTTCGTCGACACCTCCCGACGGGGACGTGTCGTCTGTCGACGGGGTTGGACCCGGACTCATCGCGTTTCGTTACCAATCAGCACGATGCGAACGAGGGTACCGGCCAGGGGGGCCGACACAAGTGGCACCGACGCCCACGAGCGTGGGGTCGGCCACGCGAACCGTCAGGTCAGCGGGTTTCCTTGTGCATGGTGTGGGTCTTGTCCCACTTGCAGTACTTCTTCATCTCGATACGTTCGCGGTCGTTGACCTTGGACTTCGTCGTGATGTAGTTGCGTCGCTTGCACTCGGTGCACTCCAGCGTGACATGCACTCGCTTGTCAGATGACATGTTCGTTCCTCGATGCTCGGCGGACAACTCGGCCGCTGACCGGCAGATCGTAGGGCTCTGGTGAACCCGGCTCCAACTCAGAGTGGGCGCACACCCGAAAACGGGTTCTGGTCGTTGTGTGATCCCGAAGGAACTCACAACGACCAGAACACACCCCGAACCCCGAACCCAGCGTGCCGCAACGACAACCACCAGACCCGCAATCGTCGACTACTTCACGATCTTGACGACCCGACCAGCACCAACCGTGCGGCCACCCTCACGAATCGCGAACCGCAAACCCTCATCCATCGCGATCGGAGCAATCAACTCCACCGACATCGCCGTGTTATCACCCGGCATACACATCTCCGTCCCCGAAGGCAACGACACCGAACCCGTCACATCCGTCGTCCGGAAATAAAACTGAGGCCGATAATTCGTGAAGAACGGCTTATGACGCCCACCCTCTTCCTTCGTCAAAATGTACACCTCAGCCTCAAAATCGGTATGAGGCGTAATCGACCCCGGCTTCGCCAACACCTGACCCCGCTGCACGTTCTCCTTATCGATCCCACGCAACAACGCACCAATATTGTCCCCAGCCTGGCCCTCATCCAACAACTTCCGGAACATCTCAACACCCGTACACGTCGTCTTCTGAGTATCACGCAACCCAATGATCTCAACCTCGTCGCCCGTATGAACCTTGCCCTGCTCAACCTTGCCCGTCACAACCGTCCCACGACCCGTGATCGTGAACACATCCTCAATCGGCATCAAGAACGGCTTATCGACCTCACGCAACGGCTCCGGCACATACGTATCAACCGCGTCCATCAACTCCATGATCTTGTCCTGAGCAGCCGAATCTCCCTCCAACGCCTTCAACGCCGACACATGCACCACCGGACACCCATCACCATCAAACTCATACTCCGACAACAACTCCCTCACCTCGAGCTCCACCAACTCCAACAACTCCTCATCATCAACCATGTCCACCTTGTTCAACGCCACAACAATCGCCGGCACCCCAACCTGCTTCGCCAACACCACATGCTCACGCGTCTGAGGCATCGGACCATCCGTCGCAGCCACCACCAAAATCGCCCCATCCACCTGAGCAGCACCAGTAATCATGTTCTTGATGTAATCCGCGTGCCCAGGCATATCAACATGCGCATAATGACGAGCAGCCGTCTCATACTCAACATGAGACACATTGATCGTGATCCCACGCTCACGCTCCTCAGGAGCCTTATCAATATTCGCGAACTCCGTAAACGTGTTCCCCGGAACCCGATCCGCCAACGTCTTCGTAATCGCCGCCGTCAACGTCGTCTTCCCATGATCAATATGACCCATCGTCCCCACATTCACATGCGGCTTCGTACGCTCAAACTTCACTTTCGCCATCGAAGGCTCCTTCTTCTCAAAACTTGTTCGGGTAGTTGATGGTGGTGGGGGTGTTGATGCTGACGGGCGGGGGATCTACTGACCGGTGATCCGGTTGACGATCTCTTCCTGCACGTTTCTGGGGGTCTGCTGGTAGCTGTGGAACTGCATCGAGTAATTCGCACGGCCCTGCGTCTTGGATCGGAGATCGGTGGAATAACCGAACATCTCCGACAGTGGTACCTCGGCGGTGACGACTCGGTTGTTGCCCCGCTGCTCCATGGCGCCGACCTTGCCACGTCGACTGTTGAGGTCACCGATCACGTCGCCCATGTAGTCCTCGGGGGTCACGACCTCCACGGCCATGATCGGTTCGAGCAACACGGGAGTCGCCTTGCGGGCGGCTTCCTTGAACGCCTGGATGCCAGCGATCTTGAACGCCATCTCCGAGGAGTCGACGTCGTGATACTTGCCGTCCACCAGCTGGACTTTGATGTCCACAGTCGGGAAGCCAGCGAGCACACCATTGCTCATGGCTTCCTGGATGCCGGCGTTCACCGAAGGGATGTACT
>JBBRSC010000113.1:0-9967 GCA_038245795.1 Acidimicrobiales bacterium | reverse complement strand
GGTGGTCTTCCTTCTGCCGTACTCCGTGGCACTCGTACCAGTCATCACCACCAGGTTTCCGGCGGCCACACGAGCTGCGACCACCGGTGACTGGGCCGCCTACGGCGAGGTGATCGGTGGCGGACTGCGTTCGCTGTTCGTACTGGGAGCTCCCGCTGTCGGGCTCGTGATCGGTGGGGCGGGGCCGGTGTCGCGCCTGTTGGTGCGAGGCGATGTCGCTCAACGAAGCCAGGACATCGCCCACGGGATCGTCGGGTTCGGTGCCGGCCTCCTCGTGTATGCGCTGCTGATGTTCGCCGTTCGTGGGTGCTACGCAGTGGGGGACACTTCCAGCCCCGCGATCGTGAACAGCGTGGCGGTAACCGTTGGGATCGTGGTGATCCTGTGGGGGGCGCCGCACTGGAACGACCGTTCATTGGTTCTCGGAATCGGGATCGTGCACAGCGCCGTCAGTGCGTCGGCGGCGATGGTGTTGTGGGCGCTGGTGATCCGTCGCCTCCGTGGCTCGATCGTTGCCTCGACGCCGGTCGCTCTCCAGTCGTCGGGACCGTTGGGCCCGATCGTCCTGCCCGGACTTCGAGCGGTCGCGTCGGGTGTCGTGGCGGCGCTCGGCGCGATGGGCCTCGGAATCCTGTTCGATCAGGATCATCCGACGAGCGACCTGATGATCCTGGTGGGATCGACCCTGATCGCCGCCTGCGGTGTCCTCGTCTGCCATGGTGCCACGAGCTGGAAGGGGATCAAGGTGCTCGTGGGGTCGCTGGGGGCCGAGCCGATCGTTGCATCGAGCGCGCGCCCAGCGGGTCAACCGCCGTCGAAGGCTGATCGATGACAGCGGACCTGCGAGTCATCGAGCTCACCGGCCCGGCCGTGGGCGGGATCAGAAACCATGTCACCGAACTCACCCGTCAGCTGCGCGAGCGTGGCATCGACGTCGAATGGTGCGGTCCGGTCGCGGATGATTCCGGAGCTGAGGTTGCCGTTGATGTTCCAGCGGGGTTTTCGCCCGCCAGGCTATTTCGGGCGCGCCGCCAGCTCCGTCAGCGCAACCTCATCCACATCGATTTGATCCACGCGCACGGCCTCAAGGCGGCGGTGGTCGCGCTCATCGCTCGCACCGGTCGCCCAGTCGTGTTCACGGTCCACAATCTCGTCGACGGGTCCGGTCGCTCCGGTCGGATTCCCCGTGCCGTCGAGGCCGCGGCGTGTCGACGGGTCGATCATCTGATAGCGGCGTCGCCAGAGGTGGCAGAACGCTGCCGTGCACTGGCACCCCGGATACCGTGCTCCGTGATCATCCCGGTGTTCGAGGCGCCCCGTCCCCGCCTCGAGCGCTCGGCGGTGCGAAAGCTCTGGGGGATCGAACCATCGAGTCGGATTGTGGTATCCGTGGCCCGACTTCATCCTCAGAAACGTCTCGGCCTCCTGCTCGACCTCTGGCCGATCGTTCGTGCGTCGTGCGCAGATGCCGAGCTGGTGATCGTCGGAGCCGGCCCGGAACGAGCACAGCTTGCCGAACGCGCCCGCCAGATGGACGGTATCCGGATGGTCTCCACCGATATCGCGGGGGTCGACGCCATGGCAGCGAGCGACGCGATCGCCATCACTTCTGGTTGGGAAGGAATCCCGATCGTGGCGCTGGAGGCCATCGAGCTCGGTGTGCCGATCGTCTCGACTGATGTCGGTATCGTCTCCGACGTGATCACCCCCAGTACCGGTCGCGTGGTGTCCGAAGGTCACGGTCTGGCGCAGCGGTTCGCGGCTGCGCTCGTCGAGGTGCTCTCCTCGATCTCGCGACCGTTGGCAACGGTGGGCGAACCGCTGGGAACGGATCGTCCAACGCTCGTCGATCGCAACGTGCTCGTGGACCGGGTGCTGATGGTGTACCGGTCGACGGTGGGACGACGATGAACCATCGGGTGCGTCAGCGGAGATGTCAGACCGGAGCGTTGCTGATCATCCTCATCAGCGCGTTCTCGTCGACATCGGTCCCCGCTGACGCCGAAGCGCCGACGGATCACAGCGCTGGGCGCGACGTCACGCCGAGTGGCCGGGTGCTGATTGTTGCCGCGCCGTCGCTCACATGGGAAGGCGTCCGGAACCATCCGACGCCGATGATGACCGCATTGTTCGATCGCTCTGCGGTTGCCTCGTTGAGCACGCGAACTGGGATCTCGGGAACGACTCCAGCGAACGCCTACCTCACGCTTGCCGCTGGCAATCGGGTGGGCTCCTCGCCGGATCCGAGCGATGGATGGTCGGGCGTCTTCCTCGCTCCGGCAGATCCGATCGATGTCGGTCTTCCGACCAGACCCCCGAGCTCAATCCCGGGAGATCGTGGGGTAGCGGCCTCCCCAGTCGTCGGCGTGCTGGCTGACGCCGCGAAGTCAGGCCACTACGACAGCCAGCTCGGGGCACTCTCCGAGTCGTTGCGAGGGTCCGGTCGGTCCATCGCCGCAGTCGGAAATGCTGGAACCAGTCGCCAGGACCTCACTCGCCGCGAAATCGGCTGGGCCGCCGCAGGACCCGATGGAGTGTTGCGCGCGGGTGACGTCGGACCCGACCTGATCTCCCTTCCA
This sequence comes from Acidimicrobiales bacterium, assembly GCA_038245795.1. Lineage (GTDB taxonomy): Bacteria > Actinomycetota > Acidimicrobiia > Acidimicrobiales > Microtrichaceae > JBBRSC01. The sequence goes on along the minus strand of JBBRSC010000113.1, from coordinate 7,388 downwards.
GCGACCGGTTCCGATCAGCGCTCCGTCGACAACGCTGCAACCGCTGCCGCCGTCGCGACGGCGTGGGCGACCGCCGATGTCGTCGTCGTCGAGTTGAGTGAACTCCGCGATCCGGCCAGCACCAACCGGGCGCCGTCGGACTCGTCGCTCGATCACGGCGATGAACTGGTGGGGCTCCTCCTCGCTCAGATGCGGCCGGAGGACACCGTGATCGTGGCGGGCGTCGTCCCTCCCGATGGAACCGAACAGCTGACCGTCTTTTCGATGGCCGGCCCCGGACTGTCAGCGGGGCTCGCGACGTCCAGTTCGACCCGACGCCCGGGATATGTCGCGCTTACCGACATCGCGCCGACGGTGCTCGGATCATTTGGAATCGTCGTGCCTTCATCGATGGACAACACTCGGATCACCGGTGACGCATCCGGGCGGGACCTGACCTCACGCCTCGACGACCTGATCGACGCCAACGATCGAGCCATCACCCGTGATGCCTCGTGGGCAACGATCGCGTCCTGTTTCGTGGTGATACTCCTCATCGCGCTGGTGCTCACGTTGTTGGTGCACCGAGGCTCGACCCGGCTCGATCGACCAGTCCGTGTGTTGACGATCTGGGTCCTGTGGATCCCTGTGTTCTCCTTCCTCATCGCGCTCGCGCCGATCGGCGGACTGACCCCCCTGGCGCTCGGCCTGTGGATCTTCGGCTCGACACTGGCTGCCGCGCTCGCCACGCTGGCGGCCCTCGACGCCCGAATTGCTGCCGTCGTGTTGGCGACGTTCACCTGGCTGGTTCTGACGGTCGACACGCTGACCGGAGCCCAACTCCAGATCAGTACGACCTTCGGCTATTCGCCGATCCTGGCTGGCCGGTTCGCCGGAATGGGCAATGTGGCGTTCGCCATTTACACGATCTGCGCGCTCATCATGATCAGCGCCGGCCTGGACACCTGCCCCCGGGATGCAGCCGGGCGACCCGGCCGCTCGACAGCCTGGGCCATTGTTGGTCTGCTGATCATCACGATTGTCGTCGACGGCGCACCACCATTCGGCTCTGACGTCGGTGGCGTACTGGCACTCGTCCCCACGGCAGTGGTGGTCATCGTGTTGTCGCTGCGGATCAGGATCCGGCCTGTCACGATCGCGCTCGGGGTTGTCGCTCCGCTGGCGGTCATCGCGGGATTCGCCTGGCTCGATCTGTCGCGCCCGGTCGACCAGCGCACGCATCTTGGGCGCTTTGCCGCCAAACTGGCTGATCCGGGCGTTGGAGACGTTCTGTCTCGCAAGCTCGCCGCCAGCGCAAGTCAGTTCCAACTCCCGGTGGCATGGGCGATTCCGATCGCCATGATCGCCTTTGCGTATTGGACGTGGCGTCCGACGACAATGGTGTCGATGGTCGCTGATCGGCACCCCGGGTACCGGATGTTCGCCATCAGCGCGTTGTGGGTCGGGCTGGTGTCCATGCTCGTCAACGATTCGGGCGTATCGCTTCCCGCCATGATGATGGCGTTCTCGTTGGCGTACCTCTGCATTCTCTACATCGACGCGGCACGACAGCGTTCCGTCCTGGCGCAGCAGCCGGCCGAGGCGGTACCGGTCACGTGACGGTCGCGGTGCAGATTCTGGTGGCGGTGGCACTCGGTGCGCTGCTCAGCGCTGCGTTCTGGCATGCCGGTCGGCCGGTCTTCGACGCAGACGTGTTCGCACGAAGCAATTATCGGGATCAGCGACTGCCCACCGCAGTAGGCGTCCTCATTGCCCTGGTGCTGTTGGTGGTGGTCGGGGTGAATGCTGCTGTGGCAGTGGCAGTGCAGTCCCAATCGGTGTACACGTCGGGGTGGACCGCCGTGACCGAGGTGGGACCGGTGGTGGTGTTGGCGTGTGTGGGATTCGCCTTCCTCGGGCTCATCGATGATGTTGCAGGAATCAACCAATCGGGCGGGTTCACTGGACACCTTCGCGCCCTCGCCCACGGCAAGCTCACGACGGGGATGATCAAGCTGATCGGGGGCGCAATGATCTCGGCCATCGTCGTCTCACGACTCCTGAACGAGCCGAGCGTGCCCGGATTCATCCGCGACGTCGGAGTGTTGTCGTTGACCGCGAACCTCGCCAACCTCCTCGATCGAGCGCCCGGTCGCACGATCAAGGCCGTCACCTTGGCCTTCGCAGCGGTCGTTGGTGTCACCCTCAGCGAACTGCTCGTCGCCCCGGCCATCGCCATCGGAGCGGGTTTCGGGCTGCTTCCATCTGATCTCCGGGAGGACATGATGCTGGGGGACGCGGGTTCGAACACGCTCGGAGCGGCCCTGGGAGTGTCAGTGGTGCTGTCCATGTCGACCGGAGGTCGGTGGGTGGCGCTCGGCGTGCTGATCGCGCTGAATGCGCTGTCTGAGATTCGATCGTTCACCGCCATGATCGATCGGACACCGCTGTTGAGATGGCTTGATCGGCTCGGTGCGCCCCATCGAGATCGTTGACAATTTGAGCAGGATTCGGTGATTGATGCGCGGGCCTCACGAGGACCCGCGCTAGCCTCCACCGAGCGGAACAAGGAGGACGAGTGGCCAAACACATCTTCGTGACAGGTGGTGTTGCCAGCTCCCTCGGCAAGGGACTGACCGCCTCCAGCCTCGGTCGCCTCCTCAAGTCTCGTGGCCTCCGGGTCACCATGCAGAAGCTCGATCCCTACATCAACGTCGACCCGGGGACCATGAACCCGTTCGAACACGGCGAGGTCTTCGTCACCGACGACGGCGGCGAGACGGACCTCGATCTCGGTCACTACGAGCGATTCGTCGACTGTCACCTGACCCGCGACTCGAACGCCACGACCGGCTCGATCTATCAAGCAGTCCTCGCCGCCGAACGCCGCGGCGACTATCTGGGCAAGACGGTCCAAGTCATTCCGCACATCACCGACGAGATCAAACGGCGGATCCATCGACTCGTCACCGACGACGTCGACGTCGTGATCACTGAGGTGGGCGGCACCGTCGGTGACATCGAGATCCTGCCGTTCCTCGAGGCCATCCGTCAGTTCCGACTCGATGTCGGACGTGAAAACGTCTGTTACGTCCACGTCACCCTCGTGCCATTCATCGGTCCGTCGGGCGAGCAGAAAACCAAGCCGACACAACACTCGGTGACCGAGCTCCGGAGTCGCGGGATTCAGCCCGACGCCATCGTCTGCCGCTCCGAGGGCCCGATCTCCGCGGATCTCAAGCGCAAGATCTCAGCGCTGTGCGACGTCCCTCCGAATGCGGTCGTGAATGCCGCCGACGCCGACAGCCTCTACGACATTCCGTTGGTGTTGCACGACGAGGGCCTCGACGACGTCGTCTGTCGCCTCATGCACATCGACGCCGGTGAACCGGACCTGCTCGAATGGGAGGACCTGGTTCGACGGGTGACCAACGCCACCTTCCCGGTGCGGATCGGCATCATCGGCAAGTACGTGAGTCTTCCCGACGCCTACCTATCTGTGGTCGAGTCGCTGTACCACGCCGGTGCCCACCATGGTTGCGATGTCCAGATCGAGTGGATCCAGGCCGAAGACGTCGAGGGGCTGCTCGTTGCTGGCCGCCTGGCCGATCTTGACGGGATAGTCATTCCTGGTGGGTTCGGGGTTCGTGGCGTGGAAGGCAAGATCGCGGCGGCCGGGTACGCACGCGAACACGAGTTGCCGTGCCTGGGGTTGTGCCTCGGCATGCAGGTGATGACCATCGAGTTCGCCCGCAACGTCCTCGGGTTGCATCGCGCCAATTCGGCGGAGTTCGATTCGCACACGCCCCACGCCGTGATCGACATCATGGACAATCAGCGGGACGTCACCGACAAGGGCGGCACCATGCGCCTCGGGGCGTACATCGCCCAGCTTGAGCCGGGTTCGCAGGTGGCCAGGATCTACGGATCCACTGTGGTGTCGGAACGCCATCGCCATCGCTACGAGTTCAACCCGGCGTATCGCAGTCGCTTCGAGGGGTCCGGGTTTCGCTGCTCCGGGACCTCTCCCGATGGACGACTCGTCGAGTTCATCGAGTTGGCTGACCACCCGTTCTGGGTGGGCACTCAAGCTCACCCCGAGTTCAAGAGTCGACCGACCAATCCTGCGCCACTGTTCCGGGAGTTGGTCGCAGCGGCGCGGGCCCGAGCCGAGGGTCGGAATCCGCACCTGATCGATCCTCAATCCTTGGAGGATGGTGCTGTCGAGCGCCCCCGAACGCTGACCCCCGAACGAATCGGTGGTGAAGATGGCCAGCCCGTTCAGACTCGTTGAGGAGCGCCTCGTCCACCAGGGCAAGGTCATCGGACTCTACGAGTGCGACTACGAGGCAGCCGACGGGACAACGTTCACCCGCGACATCGCGCGTCATCCAGGTGCAGTCTCGGTGGTGGCGATTGCGGATGATCACACGGTGACGATGGTCCGACAGTTCCGTGCCGCGTTGGATGCCGATCTGTTGGAGATACCGGCCGGCAAGATCGATCCCACCGATGACTCGCCGTTGACCACCGCGAAACGTTAGCTGATCGAGGAAGTCGGTCTGGCTGCCGAACACTGGGAACTTCTGATCTCCTTTGCCCAGTCGCCTGGCTTCTGCGACGAGATGAACCATGTCTTCTTGGCAACAGAGCTGTCGCCGGTTCCGCGCAGCGTCGACGGGATCGAGGAGGAGTACATGACGATTCATCAGGTGGCGTTGGCTGACATTCCAGGACTGATCGATTCGGGCCGACTCATCGACGGCAAGTCGGTGATCGGTCTGCTGCTGGCGCTCCGCAAACTCGGTGTCTGATCAACTGGATCCGGTGCACTGGCCCGAGATCGACGAGTTCCTCACGTACCTCGTTGCCGAACGCGGTCGATCGCGTTCCACGGTGGAGGCATACCGGCGGGACCTTCGTCGGTACGCCAACGATTCGACGTTGACGGCGCGTGATTGCGCTTCGAGACAGCCCGGCGACATCGAACTGCATCTCGATTCATTGCGGTCGAGTGGGTTGGCCGCTGCAACAGTGGCGCGTAGCGCAGCATCGATACGCATGTTGCACCGCTATCTGGCCCTCGAACGTGACGGCGTGATCGATGTGGGAGCCCGGGTGGAATCACCGCGGGTCGGGCGGAGCCTTCCCAAGGCCATCTCCGAAGACAAGATCGCCCAGTTGTTGGCGTCGGTGACCGGTATCGATCCGGTGGCGCTGAGGGATCGGGCGATTCTGGAGACGTTGTACGGCACGGGCATTCGTATCAGCGAGCTGGTGGGTCTGCGTCTGGGCGATGTCGACTTGGACAGCCGACTGATGCGGGTGATGGGCAAGGGCTCGAAGGAACGTATCGTCCCACTCGGTCGTCATGCTGCGGTGTCGCTGGGGGAGTGGCTCGCGCCGAATGGTCGGGCGAAGATGTCGCCGACCCGATGGAGGAGCCGTACCGATTCCGACGCGGTGGTCCTGAGTCAACGCGGGACCCGTCTGACCCGTCAGGGGGCATGGCTGATCGTGTCCCGACGGGCGCAGCTCGTGGGTCTCGGAGATGTCGTGCATCCTCATGTGCTGCGCCATTCGTGCGCAACGCACATGCTCGACCATGGCGCCGACCTCCGTGCCGTTCAGGAGTTGTTGGGCCACGCTTCGATCTCGACAACCCAGACGTACACCCTCGTCGCTACCGAGCGGCTCTTTGAGTCGTACCGTTCGGCGCATCCGCGCGCGGAGTTGGTGACCCCGTGAGTTCGCGTCCGCTCCGTCCGATCCATCGTGCCCGTCGTTTCGCGAGTTCGATCCGACCAGGAAGGATCAGCGAGTCAGATCGGGAGTTCGTCCGTGACCTCCTGACCGATGCCGAGGACCGACTGTTCGAGCGGATGTCATCGCCGGATCAACGTCATGCCGTTGCGGTGGCCCATGCGGTTGAGGTGGGCCTCGCTGACCTGGTCGATGTGGCGATCTCCGACCCGAACGCACCGGTCGCGGGTGTGCGCTTCAGTAACCGGCGCGATCGCGATCGGACCGTTCTGGCGGCGGCGTTGCTTCACGACGTCGGCAAGAACGCAGCGGGCCTCAGGACCTATGGGCGGGTCGTGGCGACGTTGTCCGGACGGGTCGCCGGCGATGACGTAGCCGAGGTCTGGCAGTCGACCTCGGGGTTCACTCGACGGGTCGGCCTCTACCTCCGCTATCCAGCGCTGGGCGCGGACATGTTGCGCATCAGCGAGTCCCATTCGTGGGTCATTGCATGGGCAGAACAACATCACGAGCCACCCGAGTCGTGGTCGATCCCGTTGGAGATCGGTGAGCTGTTGTCGCGGTGCGACGACTGCTGATCAGGTCCTCCGTGCGGTGAGCCCGACGGCGGCCCGCGCTCGTTCGAGAACGACCGAGGCCCGATCTCGGGCGCGTTCCGCCCCGCTGGCCAGGAGATCGTTGGTGGCACCGGGGTCCGCTGCGAGTTCGCGATAGCGGCCCTGGATCGGGGCGAGGAGCTCGATGACTGCGGCGGCTGCCGCCGCTTTCAATGGACCGTATTGGGTGAAGTCCTCGGCGACTGCCGCTGGCGTCCGATCGGTGGCCGCCGCAATGATGCTGAGGAGATTGGAGACCCCGGGCTTGTTCTCGACGTCGAAGTGCACCTCGTTGTCGCTGTCGGTCATCGCCCGCTTGAACTTCTTGTCGATCACGTCCGGGGGATCGAGAACGAGCACGGTTCCCAGGGGCGAGTCGATCGACTTCGACATCTTCGAGGTGGGCTGCTGCAGATCCATGATGCGGGCCCCGGCCGGTGGAATGACATGGGACGGCACCACGAAGGTCTCGCCGTAGCGGGCGTTGAATCGGCCCGCCAGATCGCGGGTCAGCTCGACGTGTTGGCGCTGATCGTCTCCTACCGGAACCTTGTCGGTGTCATAGAGCAGGATGTCGGCCGCCATGAGCGCCGGATAGGTGAACAGCGCCCCGGACACGAACTCGACGGTGTCCTTCTTGTCCTTGAACTGGGTCATCCGGGACAGTTCCCCGAAACTCGCAGTGCACTCCATCAGCCACGCCAGCTCGCAGTGTTGCGGGACATGGGACTGGACGAACAGGAGACACTGATCCGGGTCCAGTCCGGCGGCGACGTAGAGCTGGGCGAGCGCCATGGTCCGGGTTCGGAGGTCAGCGGGATCCTTCATGGTGGTGATGGCATGGAGATCGACGATGCAGTACGTGGCGTCCTCGTCGGGGTCGTCCAGCCGGCGGACCCAGTTCACGACCGCTCCCAACAGATTGCCGAGGTGGAGATCACCTGAGGGTTGGATACCGGAGAACACGCGAGTCATGGCGGAACGATAACGGGGACGAGGCCGGAGCCCGAACCCGTTTCGCCCGTCCAGGTGCTGCCCAGACGGGAGAAT
>JBBRSC010000112.1:0-10030 GCA_038245795.1 Acidimicrobiales bacterium | reverse complement strand
GGACGTCTCCGCTCTCGGCGCGGATCAGTCCTGCGCAGATCTGCATCAGCGTCGATTTTCCCGCGCCGTTCTCGCCGGTCAACGCGACCACTTCGCCCGCCGCCACGGCCAGGTCAACGTCTTCGAGGATGGTCGTCCGGCCAAAGCGCTTGGCCACCTGCGAGACCACCAGTAGATCGACCATCGGTCACTTGTCTAGTCGGTTCAACTGGAACGGTCCGATCGAACCGGCCTCATACGCTCTCATGCCAGCACCGCGGCGCGCATCGCCCGCGAAGAGGGGCTCAAGGTGGCCTTCTCGGGGTAGAAAACGATCCATGGCAACAACCAACGACGACGCAGAGCCGCCCGATGCCCGCTTGGCCGCCAGCGCTCAACCACCGATCGACGACTCACGGGCCAAGGTCGACACCCGCCCCCGTGCCGCCGCCGGCATCCCCGCCATTGCATCAACGGTTCGGTTCGGCATCAAGGAGATGGGCGCTCGACGCAGCCTGTCCATGTACCTCAAGGTCAACAAGAAAGACGGCTTTGATTGTCAGAGTTGCGCGTGGCCGAGCCCGGATGGAAAACGTCACCTCGCGGAGTTCTGCGAAAACGGTGCCAAGGCGATCTCGTCCGAGGCGACCACCAAACGAGTCAGCGCCGACTTCTTTGCCCGCCACTCGATCGATGAGCTGGCGGAGCAGAGCGATCAGTGGCTGAACGAGCAGGGGCGGCTCACCGAGCCCGTCGTCCTCCGAGCGGGGAGTCGCCACTACGAGGCCATCTCGTGGGACGACGCGTACGCCCTCGTGGCCGACGAACTCAACTCGCTCGACTCACCCGACGAAGCGAGCTTCTACACCTCGGGTCGCACCAGCAACGAGGCCGCGTTCCTCTATCAGCTCTTCGTTCGCCAGTTCGGAACCAACAACCTCCCTGACTGCTCGAACATGTGCCACGAGTCGTCGGGGCTGGCGATGGTGGACAGCATCGGCGTCGGCAAGTCAACCGTCGTGTTCACCGATTTCGACGAATGCGACACGATCTTCATCATCGGCCAGAACCCGGGCACCAACCATCCGCGGATGTTGACCGCACTGGAGCGGGCCAAGCGCAATGGCGCCACCATTGTCTCGATCAATCCGATGCCCGAGACCGGCCTGATGCGAGTCCGCAATCCAAACCCCCAGGAAGCCACCAGCCCGCTGGCCTTCCTGCCGGAGCTGCTCGGTCCGGGGACCGAGCTGTCGGACCTGTACCTCCAGGTCCGCGTCAACGGCGACGTCGCGCTGTTGAAGGGAATCATGAAAGCGATGCTCGAGGAAGAGGATCGAAATCCAGGCCACGTGGTCGACCGACAGTTCATCGAGCAGTACACGCTCGGGTTCGATGCGTTCGCCGACGATCTCCGCAACGCAGTCTGGGACGAGATCCTCGATGCCAGCGGCGTTTCGATCGAGGAGATCCGCGCGGCGGGTCGTATCGCCGCGCAGGCCGAGCGGATGATCGCGTGTTGGGCGATGGGGCTGACGCAACACCGCAACGGCGTCGACAACGTCACATCGGTCATGCACCTCCTGCTTTTGGGCGGACACATCGGTCGGCCCGGTGCCGGCGCTTGTTGCGTCCGCGGACACTCGAACGTGCAGGGCGACCGGACGATGGGGATCTGGGAGCGGGTCTCGCAGACGTTCCTCGATTCGCTCGGTAGGGAGTTCAATTTCGTGCCGCGACCCGATCACGGCCTCGACTCAGTGGACACCCTGACCGCCATGCACGAGGTCACCGTGAAGGTCTTCGTCGGGCTCGGAGGAAACCTGCTCGCGGCAGCGCCCGACACCGTGTTCACCGCCGAGGCCATGCGACGGTGCCGACTCACTGTGCAGATCTCCACCAAATTGAATCGTGGGCACCTCGTCACGGGTGAGCGTGCCCTCATCCTGCCGTGTCTCGGACGAACCGAGCGGGACGTCCAGGGTGCCGGTGAGCAGTTCGTGACGGTCGAGGATTCACTCGGCGTCATCTCCTCCTCTCGGGGGTCGCTCGAGCCAGGCTCGCGCATGCTTCGCAGCGAGCCATCGATCGTCGCCGGGCTCGCCGACTCGGTCCTGGGCGATCGCTCGACGGTCGACTGGGGGGCGCTCGTTGCCGACTACGGACGCATTCGCGATCACATCTCTCGTGTCGTTCCCGGGTTTGAGGACTTCAACCAGCGGATCACACAAGACGTGTTCTACCTTCCCAACGCGGCCCGATCGCGTGAGTTCACCACGGCAACAGGAAAGGCGAATTTCGCCGTGCTCGATCTCCCGGTTCACGATCTCCAGCCCGACGAGCTCCTCCTCACGACAGTCCGGAGCCACGATCAGTTCAACACGACGATCTACGGACAGAACGATCGGTATCGCGGGGTGACCGGCGGGCGTCGTGTGATCTTCCTGAACCGCCACGACATGGATGCACTTGGCCTGACCAAGGATCAGATCGTCGACGTGACCAGCCATTTCGAGGGCCGGACACGGATCGCTCCACGAGTACAGATCGTGCCGTATTCGATCGCACGCCGAAGCGCCGCCATGTACTACCCGGAGGCGAACGTTCTGGTGCCCATGACGAGTGTTGCGGACCGAAGCAATTGCCCGACCTCGAAGTCGATCCGGATCACGCTCGCGCCGTCGACGTAGCGATCAGGGTTGGGAGTTGCTCGGCGCGGGTACACGACCATCGAAGCACTCGAGCACACGGAGACATCATGAAGAACATCTGGAAGGGCATGGCTGTGGGGGCGTTCGTCGGCGCCGCCATCGGCATTGCGCAGGACGGCATCGATGGCGCTGGACGATCCGGCCGGCGGGTGGCTCAACAGGCCAAGCAGGCGGCAGACACGGTTGCCGGAAAGGCCCACGACAAGATCGACGAGGCGGACATCCCCGCCAAGCTCCGCCACGCCGCGACCGCTGCGCACGACAAGTTCGATGAAGTCTCCGACGACCTGAGTGCTGCTCTGCCGACCTGACGAATCCACCCGGACCCGTGGGGCGACGTGGCAGTCTCAGTGCCACATGAACGACACTTCCAGCGACATCCGAATCGGCATCGCGACGCCAGCAGAACCCGACTTGGCGCGATCCCCGCTGACGGCGTGGCCGTGGAAGACGGTCTTCGTCCTGTTCGTAGTGCTCGCGTCGATCCTGGCGCCCGTCGCGGTCGATGCCGTCTGGATCAAGAGAACCGCGCTCGATACCGAGCATTTCGTGGCCCAGATCGCCCCGATGATCGAGGATCCCCACGTACAACACCAGATCGCGGACATCGCCACCGAACGGCTGACCGCCAAACTCGATCTGCGGGCACAGCTCACCAACGTGCTGCCAGACCGCCTCGGGTTCCTCGCCGCCACCGCCGACCGACAGATCGTCGAGTTCATCCGATCGCAGGCGCTCAGCATCGTCGCGAGCCCCGGGTTCGCCAACGTGTTCCGGGCAACACTGACCACGTCGCATTCGTTCCTGATCCGCACGCTGACCGGTGAAGGCAACCGCCTGTCCGTCGAGGACGGTACCGTCCTCCTCGACCTCACTGACCTCCGCGACCAGATCGTCAACCGCGTCGAGGCATCGCCGCTCCGGGGATTCGTCCAACTCGACACCAGCCAGCCGCTCATGGTCACGGTGGTCAAGTCGCCAGAGTTGACCAAGGCCCAATGGTTCATCCGCTTGCTGAAGCTGTTGGGGTTCTGGTTGCCCGTCGTCTTCGTGGTGTGCGGAGCGGCCGCTGTCCGGTTGGCATCGAATCGTCGTCGAGGGTTGATCTGGGTCGCCACGGGGGTCTCGATCAGCATGGTGCTGCATCTGGCGGCACTCGCCTTCGGACGCGACTTCTACCTCAGTGCTGTCACACAGGCGCTCGATCGCGATGCGTCAGAAGTGGTCTACGACCTGTTGATGAAGTTCCCGACCTCTGGGTCACGGGTGGCGCTGGTCGTGTCGCTGGCAGTCATCGCGGTGGCATCGATGTTCGGACCCACCCCGTGGGCGGTGCAGCTCCGAGCGGCAGTCCTTGGCGCCCCGCGGCGAGGCGTCGACGTCGTTCCTGACGGGCCGCTCGTCAAGGTGTTCGAATGGATCGCCACGCAACGGCGACTCCTCATGATCGCCACCGCCAGCATCGGTTTGCTGTTCGTGGCGTTCGCCGATCCGCTCAGCCGATCACGGCTCTTGTGGATTGCGATCGTAGTTGTGGTCGTGGTCAGCGTGATTGCAGTGCTGGCGTGGTTGGGTCACCAACGCGTGATCGCTTCGGACTCGACCGACGAATCGGCCGCTGCCGAGAGCACCGAATCGATGGTCTGACGACGCTCCCAGAGTGTGGCGTTCAGTTCGGCCGCAGCGACGATGAGCCGGGCCAACATGTAGAGACCACCGATGATCACCAATGCCAATCCGACCGGACCGTAGAGCTCCTTGGAGCTCTGAATCTGTGGCGTGAGATAGACGGCAACAATGATCTCGAGTCCCTGGAGACCGACGGCGAACAGCAGCGCTCCCGGGATCAACGATGTCCAGGGGGCGTCGCCGTGTGGCAGGAGAATGCTTGCGCCCAGCCAGGCCCCGAAATGAACCAGCAGCGACAGCACGAGCATCCCGACGATCGATGTCGAGGAACGATCGCGGATGGACTGCAACAGCGTCCCGGTGAGCATCAACGCCGTTCCGATACCGAGCAGCGCCAGAACGCCCTTGATGACACTGATCTTGGGCGGTATTGGTTGGCCCCACGCGACTGAATGGGCTGCACGAAGGGTCCGCAGCGTTGGAAGCCCCACGATGATCGACGCGAACACCGCAGACGCCAACGACAGCCACCACGCCCGCCCCGCTTCGTTGACGGCGGCCTTGATGGATTCGAACAAGGAACCCGTGACCCCCAGTGCTTTGATTGCGGCGTCGGTGTCGCCCGTCTTTGTCGCGACCAGCACCCCGGCGACCGTCACGAGAACGAGCGAGATCGGAAGCACCAGCGTGAACGCACGAAAGGCAACCGCACCCGCCAGCAGCCCGCCGTTGCGGTCGCGATCACGCTCGTAGACCGCGCAGGCTGTGTCGACCGATGAGCGGGCAGCGCGTGTCTCGATGAGCTTCCGTTGACCATGATCGCTCAGCCCCTTGGCGCGTGCCTTCAGCGACTTCTTCTCGGTGACGTCGGGCTGCTCCGAGGCGGGCGGTGCGGTCATGGCGGCGAAGGTTAGCGAGACCCAGAGGCCAGTCGGGCAACGGGATGTCGTCGCTCAGCGGGCCGAACGAACCGCGGACTCCTCCTGATCCGCGCCGTCGTAGGCACCGAGTTCGGCCAGCCGTGCGTTCCAGAATCCGGACCGTTGTCGCCAATCTGGGCCGTAGCTGGGGTAGCGATCTACGTCGTAACCACCATCCCAGCCGGGCTGGAAGATCGCGCCGAAGTAGCGGCGCACGGCGTCAGTCTCCACGACGGTTGTCGGGTCGGCGACGAAGTCGATCCGCCATTGGCGTCGGTCGTGGCCCCCGGAACTCGAATGCCAGAGGTGTTCGTCGAACACAATCACGTCGCCCGGTTCGGTGGACACCGCCTGACCTGAGAGCGCGCACAACCCTGCGACGGCGGCGTGGGTCGGCGAAAGGGATTCGGGTCGATGGGACCCAGAAATGACGCGGAGCGCACCGTTGTCGGCATCGAGCGCTTCCAGGTACGCAACGAACCCGAGACTCGCGATGTCGAGATCGCTGTCGCTGTGCCATTCGGTGCCGCCGAAGTACCGGGTGCCTTTGGCGCGCACGGGGAGGACTCGTCGGCCGAGGAGTCGCGCAGCGAGTTCCGGGAACTCGTCGATGAGCGCCAGGCTGACCGGGGTGCGCTCACTCATCATCGGGAGGTAGCGGAACTCGTTGCCAGCTCTGCCGATGTTGCGCGGCGAGGAGCCGAAACCATCATCGAGCGCCCGGGTCACCTCCACGGCGAGGGGCACAGGATCGAAGATGCCTCGCAGCACGACAAAGCCATCGTCGCCGAACGCTGTCAGGTGGGACTGATCAATCACCTGGCCCAGTAGAGCACCCAGAGATTCCCGTCCGTGTCACGTAACGATGAACCGCAGGCGAACGGATCGACTCCTCGATCAACTTCGAAACGTGAGCGGGATGGTCAGGCGGTGCACCGAAGCTTCTCCATGAGACGCCCAGTCAACAACCAGTCGAACCGAGCGTGCGGGGCAAAGGGGTATTTCTCCCCCTAGGCGCTGGACGCGTTTCCGACGAGGCTGACCACACTCACCAAAATCGGTTGTTCCGAAGCTGTTCGGACAGTCGAAGACCCCCTGGAGGAAGCGATGTTGTCGATCCCGGTGTTCGCTGGCGATACTCGGTGGAGGCCATTGCGTGCGTCCGTCACGACAGTGGGCAAGCTCCTGGCGCTGCTGGCGCTCATCGCCGGTGGATCTGTCGAGCCGCCACCGGCCTCAGGGCTCAAACGTCGTTCACCCGAAAGGGGTATTTCTGCCCCTAGGTGCTGAACGCTGTTCCGAGGAGACTGGTGACACCAACAACTTGTGCGCCCCGCAAGTGATCGGGGAGGGCTTCCTGCGGGAGACCCTCTCCGGTTGGTTGGTTTCGGGCGTTTCGCACTCGTGGGAAGGTACAGTCCGACATGGATCGGGGAGAGCATCGAGCGGACGCCGCGCCAACCGAACCGCCCCGAGCGAACACCGCTCCCTCCGATGGCACCACGCCTGCCGATGGGCTCGAAACGCGCCTCATTCGTTGGATCGCGTTGCTCCGCACTTCGTGGGTGCTCGTCGGCGCCGCCACGCTGATCGTTGAGCGACGACACTATCGACGGCCCCACCTGGCTGAGCTGGCCGTGATGGCGTCTCTGGCTGACTCTCTCTGGTCGGTGCGTCGCAGTGCCCGCCGCGACGATGTGGTGGGCACGGCGATCAGCACGCTGACCGGCACTGCCGCGCTCGTCGCCATCGGTGCCTCAGTGGACCCGGCTGACCAGTACGGCGGATTGGTGGATTGGGCATTCCACGCGATGCTCTGGACGTCGGGCGCAAACGCGTTCCGCTCGCCCAGACTCGCGATGGGTGCAGCCATCACCTCGGCGCCGGTTGCGGCCTACACCGCCACCGTGACGCTACTGAGCGGGCGGCACGAAGGTGTCCGCGCCGCAACCAATGCGGTGCAGTTCAGCGCGTTCTTCGCCACCGCCGCGTTGCTGTCACGGACACTGCGCAGCAGCGGCCGCGAGATCTTGACCGCTCAACACGCCGCCCTCGCCGAGGCCTCGAAATCTGCTGCCGAACGCGCCCGGGCCGAGGCCGTTGCGGAACTGCACTCCGGTGCCTTCGATGCGCTCACCGCGACCCGCGCACTCCTCGGATATGACCCAGGGGGTGCTCGTCGTATCGCCGCCGCCGAAGCGGCGAGACTTCGCCACGCAGTCAGAGCGGGGGGTCGGGCGGATGAACTCCTGACCGCGCTGGCCCGGATGGCTGAGCGTGTCGCCCTCGCCGACGGCCGAGTCGAACTGGTCCCCGACATGTTGGCTGAACCGGACCCCCGCCTGGTGGACGACGCAGTGCACGCTGCCGAGACCGCAATCGCATGGCTGGCGGGGCGGGGCAGTCCACCCCGGTGCGTACTGCGAGTGGTGGGAGACACCGGACGAATCGATCTCACGCTGCGCCAACAGCACATCTCCAGCACGCCCGATGCCGTCGAGGCCACTGCGTCGCTTGCCGCGCTGTTGGCGGGCAGGGTCGAGACCGTGCACGTCAGCGTTCCGACCGGGCGAGGAATCCGGATCGAAGTGGCCGTCAGGTGATCGACGTCGAGCCAACCGCCTCGGCACGTTTCGAGCGCGCCCTCGGCCGATTCCAGACCGCTGCACGGCTCGCCGGGACAACACTGGCGGTCGCCGATCTCGCCATCCTGTCGCCGACCTACCGACGACCACGCGTCGCCTGGACGGCCGTCGCGGCGCTGGTCGGGCACGGCGCCTGGGTGGCGTCGCGTCAACTTGGCGAGGGAGGTCGTGACCGCACCTCGTCGATGACGGAGGTGCCGGCCGCCATCGCCCTGATCGTGATCGACCGTTTTGCCGCCGGGCCGTCGTCGCCACTGTCGGGCCCCCGCCCGAGCAGCGACTACGTGGGCAACGCCGCGCTGCTGCACTCCTCGGGTTTCACCGTCCCGTCCGAAGCGTTGCCGGGCCTGGTGGCCCTCGCCGCCGCAACGGTGTTCGGAATGAGGCGCGAGCGGGTCGGCAACATCGGCGGCGTGCTCGTCGACGCGCTGCTCGTGATGCAGGGTCTCATCGCCAACGCGATCGTTCAGGGGCTCCGACAACAGGCCGAAGTCATCGACGACGCCAACGAGCACGGTCGAGCCGGGGCCGCCGAATCCGCCCGGGAGCAGGAGTGGCGGCGCCAGCACCGCCTCGTCCACGATTCTGTGCTGCAGACGCTGGAACTCATCGGAGGTGGCTGGAACGTGGACCGCGAGGTGATCGCTCGACGGATCGATCTCGACCTGGACCGACTCTCGCGGCTCCTCCTCCGGTCGGACACGGAGGTGCCGGTCGATGTGGCCGGGTCCCTGTCCGACCTCGTCGCCGAATTTGCAGTTCGTGGCCTGGAGATCGAGGTCACCACCGACCTCGACGACCTCACGACGCGTGCCGAGTCCGTCGACGCATTGGTCTCAGCCCCCCGTGAGGCGCTCACCAACGTGCAGAAGCACGCAGGGGGCGACCGTGCCCATCTCAGCGTTTTGGCTACTCCGACCACGTTGCGGATCGACGTCCGCGACGACGGTGTGGGCTTCGCTCCCGGCACCACTCGTCGGGAATTCGGACTTGCGCACTCCATCGTCGGGCGACTCGCCGATGTCGGTGGATGGTCCATGATCACGTCGAGCCCGGGGACCGGCGTCGAGATTTCAATGGGAGTGCCGCGATGATTGACGCCATGACGGGCCCAGTTACGAGCCCAGTGACGGGCGCCGCGGTCACCAGCGTTGCGGTGGTCGATGACCATCCCGTATTTCGCCAGGGTCTCGCCCAGGCTGTGACGGAGTCCAGCTCGTTTCGGCTCGTGACCGCCGAGGCGTCGGTGGAGGAACTGTCCCTCAATCTTCCGATCGACGTAGTGATACTGGATCTGGGACTCCCCGGCCTCTCCGGCGCCGAGGCGGTCGCCCACCTGCGCAATCGCGGGGCCACTGTGCTGGTCGTCTCGGCCATGGGCGAGCGCCAACAGGTCATCGATGCGATGGCGGCAGGTGCCGCGGGCTACCTCACCAAGAGCGCGGCCCCTGCGGAGATTCTCGATGCGGTCGCAACCGTCGCGGCCGGCGGAACCTACGTATCGCCCGTGCTCGCCTCGTTCATCATCACTGAGTCCCGCGCCGATTCAACGAACGGCAGCATCGTCTTGACCGCCCGAGAGAAGGACGTGCTGTCACTGCTCGCATCGGGGGAGCGCGATGTGGACATTGCCGAGCACCTGCACATCTCCCTGAGTACGGTGCACTCACACCTCGACCGCATCCGGACCAAGACGGGATTGCGGAGGCGACCTGACCTCACCAGGCTCGCCTTGTCCGAGGGACTCATCGATCTCGACCCTGAGGTCGGGCTGCCTCACTGACGAGTCGAGCCGAGGTCATCCCCGTGACCCTGGCGTCGTTGAATGATGGGTACCGAGCGCCCGCCCGTGATCCCAGGGTCGTTCAACTACCTAGCCGGCTCGTGGGTAGCCCCTCGGCCTCATCACGTTCGGCCTCGGGTTCGTCGGGATCCTCTGGCGATCAGATCGATGGGCACTGCACGACCGGCTCGCCGGAACCGCTGTCGTCTACAGCTGGGATGCCCGCGCCGCGCAGCTGGCGGCCCGACACGAGGCCCCGAACTGTGAACGCTGAGCCACCCCGGGGGTGGTTCAGCGTTCACAGTTCGGAAATCGGCGTGGACGGCGCACTCAGGCAGCAACGCCCTCGAGCGCCGTTCGCAG
>JBBRSC010000111.1:0-10090 GCA_038245795.1 Acidimicrobiales bacterium | reverse complement strand
TCGTTCTCTACTCCACGGTCAGCTGGGCGAAGCTGGGCGACGCCTACTTCCGGTGGGACGTCTTCAAGGCCCAGTTCCCGGTGATGATCACCGAAGGTGTCGTCAACACCCTCTTCTATACATTCATCGCCTTCACCGGCGGCCTCGTGTTCGCGCTGATCGCCGCCACCATGCGGCAATCGCAGGTGGTTCCGGCACGTTGGCTGGCAACCACCTACGTCGAAGTGCTCCGCGCGTTGCCAGCGTTGCTCACCATTCTGCTCGTCGGCTACGGCATCAAGATCGCGTTCAGCGACTACGAGATTCCAGCGTTCTTCAATCAGAACTATGGCAAGGGCGGGTTGGCACTGGCGCTCGTCGCCGGGGCATACATGGCCGAGAACATCCGCGCCGGCCTCCAGGCAGTTCCCCGGGGTCAGACCGAGGCAGCCCGATCACTGGGGTTGAGTTCCGGCCAGACGCTCCGCCGCATCGTCATGCCCCAGGCGCTGCGCATCGTGGTGCCACCGCTCACCAACGAGTTCGTGCTGTTGTTGAAGGACACATCGCTGCTCTATGTGCTCGGCGTCACGGTCGGCGAGCGGGAGCTGGTGACCATCGCCAATCAGGCCCGCTCGTCGACCTTCAACTCGACACCGCTGACTGCAGCCGCGGTCTGTTTCGTGGCGATCACGCTGCCCCTGACCTACGTCGTCAAGTGGGTCGAACGTCGAACCGAATCGAGAACCCAATGAGCTCCGCGACGGGTGTGCCCGGCTCAACGACTGTCCCGCCCCGCGTTGTTCCCGCGATCGAGATCTGCGATCTGCACAAGTCATTCGGCAACAACGAGGTCCTCAGCGGCATCGATTTCCGGGTCGATCGAAAAGAAGTCGTCTGCGTGATCGGGCCATCAGGATCGGGGAAGTCCACGCTGCTCCGCTGCGTCAATCGTCTCGAGGAGGCAAGCTCCGGCCGAATCCTGATCGACGGGGTCAACATCTGCGATCCCGACGTCGACCTGGATCCGATCCGCCGCCAGATCGGCATGGTGTTCCAGCAGTTCAATCTCGTCCCGCATCTGTCGGTCCTGAAGAATGTCACCCTCGCCCAGATCAAGGTGCTGGGCCGCAGTAGCCATGCCGCCCGCGACTACGCCATGGAGCAGCTCGACAAGGTCGACATGGGACACAAGGCCGACGCCTACCCCGGCCAGCTGTCGGGCGGGCAGCAGCAACGGGTCGCCATCGCGCGAGCCCTGGCGATGGACCCCGAGATCATGTTGTTCGATGAGGCAACCTCGGCGCTCGATCCCGAGCTCATCGGAGATGTTCTCGCCGTCAT
Source organism: Acidimicrobiales bacterium (assembly GCA_038245795.1). Classification (GTDB taxonomy): domain Bacteria; phylum Actinomycetota; class Acidimicrobiia; order Acidimicrobiales; family Microtrichaceae; genus JBBRSC01. The sequence goes on along the minus strand of JBBRSC010000111.1, from coordinate 8,767 downwards.
GAGAGATCTGGCATCGGACGCCATGACCATGATGGTCGTGACCCATGAGATGGGCTTCGCACGACGTGTCGCCGATCGCGTGGTGTTCATGGCCGACGGACACGTGGTCGAGGAGGGTTCCCCCGATCAGATCCTGGAGAACCCGCGGGAACTGCGCACCCAACAATTCCTCCAGCAGGTGCTCCGACCCATGGAGGACTGACCTATCCGAGGACGGAGGTCTCGTCCTCACTGAACGAGTATGTGCCCTTGCCGCAGCGTTTCGCCCGGTACATCGCCTGATCAGCGACCCGGACCGCCAGTTCGGGGTCGGCGTTCTGGCCCGCCATGGAGATGCCGACCGACGCGCCGACGACCGCCTCGCCACGTTCGGTCACGATCGGCTCCGACACCGCCGCGACGACGCGGTCGGCGAGCTCTGCTGCCAGTTCCGGGTCCCCCACCTCATCGCAGAGGATGACGAACTCGTCGCCCGCCAGGCGGGCCACGGTATCGGCCTCACGGACCACCGTCACCATGCGGCGCGCCACCTCGATCAGGACCTGGTCGCCAACGTCGTGACCCAAATTGTCGTTGACCGACTTGAACCCGTCGAGGTCCACAAAGAGGATGGCAACCCCCGTGGTCTGGCGGCGATGCAATGTCTGAGCGAGGCGGTCGAAGAGCAGTGTTCGGTTGGGGAGACCCGTCAGCGCGTCGTGCAGCGACCGCCGTTCCAGCTCGGCCTCGCGTTCGTGGCGCTCGGTGATGTCGTGGGCGGTGATGACGGTCCCGTGGACGCCGGGCACGTCGGGGAGCGCCACTGCGGTGATCTCCATGTGACGCTCGACGCCTTGCGCTGAATGGAACCGGATCTCGAAACGATTCGTCTCGTTCGGTTGGGTGATGACCTCGTGGATCCGGTTCGTACACAGCTCCACGTCGTCGGGATGAATGAGGTAACGCTCGATCGGGTGACCCACGACATCGTCGAGAGGCCACCCCAGGATTCGCTGAACTGACGGGCTTGCGTACGTCACAATCTGACGGTCGTCGACGACCACGACGACATCATTGGTGTTGGCAACGAGGGCACGGAATCGTTCCTCGCTCGCCCGAAGCGCGGACTCGGCGTCGCGTTGGGCGGTGACATCCAACCCCGAGAGCACCACGAAGGAGGTGGCACCAGCTCGGTCCCGTTGGGCGCTTGCCGTCCAGATCACCGCACGTTTTCCGTCGTGGCACTGGAGTTCCGTTTCGATCGCCCACCGTCCATCGCGGCTTGAGTGTTCGATCAGCGATGGTCCGAACACCGACGGATCGTTTACGGGCGCCAGCACCTCCACCACGGGTCGACCAGCAACCGCCCCATCGACGACATCTCGCAGATAGCGGGCTGCCGCGCCGTTGACGCGAACGACCGCCAACTGACGATCCACGACGATGCATGGCACCGGGGTGTCATCGATGGCAGCACCATCGCGGGAGATGTCATCGCGGGAGACAGGATGGCTGGGCAGTGCCGCCGCCAATTCCTGTATCGGTTGTGCCACGACCACCAGCCCGGTGAAGACCTCGTCACTCACGCTCGACGCCACCAACTCAAGTCGGATCCAGTCACCGTTGGCATGCAGGAAGCGCAGCGTGATCGGCTCCGCAGGCCCGATGCGATCGGCGGTGCCAGCCATCGAGACGAGTGCCGCTTCCAGATCGTCGGGGTGCACGAACTCGACCACGTTCCGACCCAGTTCCCGCTGGGTGTACCCCAGCACGGCCTGAGCTGCGGCCGACATGTACCGGAATGTCCCCGTCTCGTCGACCGCAGCGATCACCGCTGGAGCGCTCGCCAAGACAAGCGCCTCCAAACCGGTGTGAGGGGAGGGGTGCGAGGTGAAAGTCACCCATGTCAATTCGGCAGCAGGACCACCACCTTGAGTCGTTTCCTCCGCCGCGAGCGCGACGCACCGCTGAAGGAATCGACTCACCTCACGGCAACGGCATCCAGCGACAAGTTGACGTCGACAAATCGAATCCCGCGACCGTCCTGAGCTTTGGCCTCGTACATGGCCTGATCGGCCAGCCGGAGCAGATCCGCCGCCTCGAGCGGTCCATCAGCGCGCCCGTGGACCATGATGAGGCCGATGCTGGCGCTGACCTCAGCCTCGTGGCCGCGAGAGAGCGTGACCGGAATCTGTACTTGGTCGACAATTCGGGACGCCAGGGTCTGCGCCAACTCGGCGTCCTCGACGCCAGGACACAACACGACGAACTCGTCGCCGCCGACTCGACAGACCAGATCGCCGTGACGCACCGACTCTCTGAGTCGATCAGCGACAGCCACGAGCACCTCGTCGCCGGCCTCGTGGCCCCAGGTGTCGTTGACGATCTTGAAGCGATCGAGATCGCAGAACGCGAGGGCCAGACCCCCATCGAATCGTCCCGAGGAGCGATTCAGTTCGTAGTTCAAGGCGTTGAGCAGCCTGGCACGATTGCCAAGCCCGGTCAGCGGATCATGGACGGCGCGATGCGAGAGCAGTCGCTCACGCTCGACGCGGTGCGCCGTCATCAACGCGATGCGCGCCGCCGCGTCGAGGAGCGGACTGTTGCCCTCATCCCAGAAACGCCGGGCATCGGGCGTGTGCCACGACACCGTGAGCATCCCCAGCACCACATCATCATGATCCAGCACCGGTTGCTCAACGATTCCCGACACTGACAGCCCCAACGTCGCCCGCAAACGCGAGGGGTTCACCACACCGAGCGCCCCCTCGATCGCCGCCTCCTCGCTCGTTGGCGGGAACAAGCGACCCGTCACACCTTCCCTGGTCCATGTCCACGACGCAACGTCCTCAAAGGCCGCACCAACTGCCACGAGCATGACCTCATCGGCTGTGACGATCTGACCGAGCGTGAAGATCACGTTGGCCATCGCCTCCTCGAGGTCATCGAGCGACACGCCGGCACACTGGGCGCCAATCTCGAGCGTGGCCTTTTCTAGGGCCCGACGGCGTTCGGGGAGGTTATGGAGGTGCGTGATGTCGCGGATTGCGATCACCATGCGCCCATCGTCGTCGTCAGGCGAGTTGTAGGTCGTGACCTCCGTATGGATCCAACTCCCGTCCTCGCGGACCACTCTGAGCTCGATGGCGCCGTGTTCGCCGGGATTCGTCGCCGCTTCGAGCAGCGACCCGATCGTGTACGCCTGGTCGTCAGGGTGAACGAGTTCGAGCGCCGGTCGACCGATGAGGCCGGATGGTTTCCAACCGCCGACACGTTCGACCGACTCGCTGATGAAGACGATGTTTCCCTCGTCATCGAGCACAAGGGTCACGTCTGGGTGATAGCGGTCGGCAACGTCGCGGTCGCTGAGTGGCGACGACACAGAGCTGTTCACACCACTCCAATCGGCACGTCGATTCGGATCCTGAGAGAACCCGATGAGACCAGCCTCAGCTCTCCTCGATCGAGGGAATGATGCGACTGGCCCGGTCGTAGGTGACGTAGTTCCACGCCCAGTTCACGACCACATTCAAACGATTTCTGAAGCCGAGGAGTTGGAAGAGATGCAGAGCCAGCCACGACAGCCACCCCACCGTGCCGGTCAGTCGAACACCACCCGGGAGTTCGGCGACCGCATCATGTCGACCGATGGTGGCCATCGAGCCCTTGTCGACATAGTGAAAGGGCAAGGTGTCCGAACCGTGGAGTCGTGCCACGATCTGCTCGGCGGCGTGCCGAGCGCCTTGGATCGCCACAGGCGCGACCTGCGGAAGGAGTCGATCGTCAGCCGAACGCGATCCGGCAAGATCGCCCACCACGAAGACATTCGAATGGCCCGGAATCGACAGATCTGGAGCGACCACAACGCGTCCTCCCTTGGTCAATTCAACACCCAAAGAACCACCGATCGGATGTGCCGTCACGCCGGCAGCCCAGATCAGCGTGTGGCACGGAATGACCGTGCCATCGTCGAGGAGGACCGACGTCGGCGACGCTGACGTCACCGCCGACGACATTTTCACCTCGACGCCGCGAACCTCCAACGCTCGGCGCGCATACTCGGACAGCGCTGGGTGAAAGGCTCCGAGGACTCGATCTGTCGCTTCGAGCAGAACGACCCGAGCGCGGGTGACATCGAGCCGTGGGAAATCTTTGCTGAGCACATGTTGGAACAGTTCCACCAAGCCACCAGCCAGCTCGACTCCCGTAGGACCACCGCCCGTAATGACGAACGTCAGAGCCCCGTCGTCGATCAGCTCCGGTTGCGAATCCACTCGTTCGAATTGGGCGAGTATGTGAGCCCGCATCGCCAAGGCGTCGGTCAACGACTTCATTCCGAACGAGACGTCCGCTACACCCGGGATACCGAAATCGTTGGTGATCGCACCGGCCGCGAGGATGAGATGGTCGTACCCCAGCACTGCGCCGTCGGCGAAGCGGATCTGGTTCGTTGCGAGGACCACCTCGCTGACGCGCCCGAGTCGAAACTCCGTGTTTCGTTGGCGAGCGACGATTCCTCGCACCGGGTAGCAGACGTCGTCGCCATCAAGTCCGGCGGTGGCGACCTGGTAGAGCAACGGCTGAAAGGTGTGGTGGTTGCGGGCATCGACGATCACCACGTCAACTGGTGCATCTTGCAGCGAACGCGCTGCTGCCAGTCCCCCAAAACCGGCACCGATGATCACCACCCGATGCCGACGAGCTCCGTTCGCTGTTGTATCTGTCATGTCGAATCTCCTCTGTTGGGCACGCCCACGATCGCCTCGAAAAAGCCCCGGTCCGACAACAACGAGACCTCAGACAGATACAGCTTTCCATAGCGTTCGAAATACAGCAGTTGCTTCACCAGCAGGAACATGCCCCGATCGAATTCGAGCACGTCTGAGCGTGCTCCTGTGCCCGTAAACCCCACGCCTCCGGTCGCTGGCTCATCGGGACCCATGAACAGCGCGCTGAGTTGGACCTCGCCGAACGGACGTGTCAGCAGCGGCTCGATGAGTCCTCTGACAAACAGTGGAATCTGCTCACCGCTGATGCCCAGTCGGTCCTCGAGCATCGGGCCGAACTGCACAGTCACCCGATCGTTCACCCGGATCCACGCGGCGTCGTCGCCGAGCGCTGCCAAAATGATGTCTCGGAACTCATTGCGCGTGTCGTCGCTGAGACGGCCGAGAATCCCCCAGTCGAGAATTCCCAGGCGTCCATCCGCTAACAACATGAGGTTCCCGGCGTGCACGTCACCGTGGAACACGCCATCTCGAAGGGTCGTCAGGAACCACGCCTTCACGACCGACTCGACGAGCGGTGCGGGATCGAACCCGAACTCGCTGACTGCCTCGATGTCGTCGATCGGAACACCGTCCAGAAACTCCATCACCAACACGCGGGGGCCCGACAGTTCCGGCACCGTGACCGGAATCACCAACGACGTGAGACCGGCTGCGGTCATCATCGTCGCAAAGTGGGCCATCGTCCGTGCCTCATTGCGAAGGTCGAGCTCCTCGGCCAGTTGCTCGGCGAGGCCTTCGAGCATCGGGGCGACCAGACGTGGATCGCCCCCCGCAATTCGACCGGCGAGCACAGGAAGGATCCGCCGCATGATCGCGAGATCGGATGCCACCTTGCGTCGAATCCCCGGCCGGGTGACTTTCACGGCAACCGTGCGTCCATCGTGGAGAGTCGCCCGATACACAACCGCGATCGATGCGCACCCGATCGGTGTGGGATCGATCGAACTGAACGTTTCGCGGAGTGGGCGCCCGGTCTCGGATTCGATCACCGATCGAATCCGGCCGAACGGCACCGGGCGGCCGTCGTCAAGCAACGAACGGAACTCATCCGCGATCTCGGGACCGAAAACCCCGGGGGCCGACGCCACCACTTGGCCAAGCTTTGTGTACGTGGCCCCGAGGCGGCGGAAGGCTCTCTTCGCCTCGGCAGCGAGGAGCGCATCGGGAACCGTCCGACCCATTCGTTTGGCAATCACGAGCGGCTCCAATCGCGGGCCGAGACTCCGGAGGGTCTGGCGGAGACGGAGCTGGAGCGCTCGGGCCGAGGGCGACCGCAGCGTGATGGGTGTCAACGCCACCTGAGGAGGAGGTGGAGCGTTGACCGGCACGGCTGAAGGTTAGGTCTCGGCGATGAACGAGACCACGGCACCCGCCAACTCAGGTCCGCAGTCCTCTTGCAGGAAGTGACCGCCGCCGACCATCGTCGTGTGTGGTTGCCCGGCGGCGCCTGCAATCTGGGTGATCAACACTCGGTCGGCGCCCGCCGTGATCGGATCGCCATCGCTGAAGGCGCACAGGAACGGACGATCGAACGTTTGCAAGGACGCCCACGCCAGTCGATTCGCCGGGGCGGCCGGATCCTCCGGTGACGCGGGTACGAGAATGGGGAATTGGCGGGCGCCCTCTTTGTAGGACTCGTCCGGGAAGGGCGCGTCGTACGCCGCCATCTCGGCCGGCGTGAGGTCTCGTACACAGCCCCCATTGACAACAAAGCTCGTCGGGAACGTCTCGACCGTTTGTGAGAAGTTGCACCATGCCTCGAATGCGGACCCGAGCTGACGTTCTCCGGTTGGCAGGAACGTGTTCGCCGCCACCACCCGAGCGAAGCGATCAGGATGTTCGCCGACGATTCGGAGACCGATCAACCCACCCCAGTCCTGGCAGACCAGCGTCAGTCCCGAGAGATCCAACTCGTCGAACAGCAGCGTCGCCATCCAGCCAACGTGACGTTCGTAGGTGTAGTCCGACCGCTGCGATGGCTTGTCGCTTCGACCGAACCCCACCAGATCGGGAGCGATCACTCGATAGCCTGCCGCCAGAAAGACAGGAATCATGGAGCGGTAGAGGTACGACCACGACGGTTCTCCGTGCATGCACAGAACAGTCTCACCATCAGCGGGCCCCTCGTCGATGTACGCCACACGGAGTCGTCCCCCGTCGAGGTCATCGATCTCGGCGTAGCGCGCAACGTAGGGGAAGTCGTCGATGCCGGCAAAGGCGTCATCGGGAGTTCTGAGAGAGTGCAAAGGAGCTCCAGGTCGTTCAGTGGGTGTCGCTGAGTTGGTGTCCCTGCGTGGGTGTCGCTCAGCTGATGTCGTTCAGCGAAGTATGGCGCGAAGTTGGGTCTCGACGATGCCCTGCGCCCGAACTCGGGAGAGTCGTTGATCGACACGCAGACCGTGCCAGGTTCCCCAGCCGCTCGCTGATTCGATGGCGTCGAGCCGGCTGGGATGCTCGTTGGTGTCGAGGCGCTCCAACTCGCGCTCGAAGACGGAGCTGAGGGTGACGCGACGCGCTCGACGAAGCGATGCCAGCGCCTTGGTCACGGCTGGCGATGCCGAAGGATCCGCGGCGAAGTATCGGAAGTTGAGGAGTGCCTCGTTCAACGCCCCGTGAACATTGGCAACGGCTTCGCACCGCGTCGCGAGCGTTGCTCGACCTGGGACATCACAGGCAACCAGCGGGCGAACGAGGCGGAGTTGAGCAAGGACACCCTCGTCCACCACGGCTCGGTTGTCACCGAAAAGTCGATAGATCGATCGCACGGAGACACCCGCAGTGTCAGCAACGGCGTCCATGTCTGGAAGTGCCGGGTCGAGTTCAACAAGACCCGCCCAAGCCTCGGCCACCATCGCTCGACTTCGGGTCGAGCGCGCTATCCGTCCGTCTCGTTCGGTCATCGCGCCGAGGACCGTCCGCCCGAGATGTCGAGTCCGATGTCGCGCGAGGCATCGAAACCCTCAGGGGCGCCAACCTCGACGACCGGCTCAGGTCGGTCATCGAATTCGGTCCGCAGGGCGCGGCTCATCACGGCGTGCATGTCGTAAAGGCATGTGATGTACGTGAGCTCGAGGATCTCCTCGTCGGAGAGATGCCGGCGCAACGCCTCGAACAATCCATCAGCCACGCGTCCGCCGTCGTAGACGAGGGCGTCGGTGTACGCGAGCACTAGGCGTTCGACCTCGGAGAAGCAGTCGGCTGCCGCCCAGTGCGCGATCGACGCAATCTTGGCGTCGTCCATGCCGAGGGCGCGGCAGCTCTTGGCGTGCTGCGAGAAGACGAACTGGCTGCCGCGTGACCAACCAGCGCGTGTCTGACCCAGCTCTCGGAGCTGCGGGTCCAGCTTTCGGTCCGGGCTGCGGTACAAACCAAAGCCACGAACGGCATGATCCAACACATCTGGAACGAGCGCGAAGACGGTCCACCAGTCGCCCGGAGTGCCCGTGATGGTGCCAGGCTCGGCGACCGGATCCCGCGTGCCGAACAGGAGGTCGTACATCGTGGTGACGATGCCGTCGGGGGCGTCGTCTCGGCTGATCTGTCGCAGGCGTGGCATGAACCGCACCCTAGGACAGGCAGGCCTGGCGATCGGTGGAGACAGGCAGGCCCGACGGTCAGGACAGCCACATCAGCGAGTTCGTTAGTCTGAGGGGATGAGCGAGACTGGGCCGTCCGACGAGGATGCTCAGCAGCATCCAACGGGACCGCCATCGTGGCTACCGGTTCCTCTCGTTCCCGCTGCACCGCTCCCACCGATCGACTTGGCGTCGGTTCTGCCCGGTCCAGGCGTTGGCAGCCCCCCGCCACCGAACTTCGCTACCCCGAATCCGGCAGCCGCCGCTCCGGTGATCACTGCGGTGACAGCGGCGCCACCCGCTCCTCCGGTCGTTCCGCCTCCTCCAACCATGGAGCAGCCGAGTTACGCCATGGCGCCACCAGCGCATGCGCCAACGATGTCGGATTCGGCTCCCGCCATTCCCTTTGCTCCCGCTTCCCGT
>JBBRSC010000110.1:0-10215 GCA_038245795.1 Acidimicrobiales bacterium | reverse complement strand
GCCGTCGGCGTCGCCGACGGCCGAACTGAAGCCGTCGCCCCGGCGGTCGAGGGCACCGCCCCCGGCCTCGCATCCTCAATCGTCACCGTCCGGCGAATCCCGACGCTTCTCGGTCGTTCGACGGCGCTCCGTCGGTTGCAGACCAGTGTTGATCCACTGCTCCAGAACGCCCCGGCCAACCATTGTGTGGTGCTGGCGGAGGGTGGTCAGCGACTCATCGACAGCCGAGGAAGCGATGCACTGATGCCGGGATCGAATGCCAAATTGCTCACGGCGAACGCGATCCTGAGCGAGATCGGTCCCGACACCACGTTCGAAACGGCGTTCGTGACCGGTGCTGCCATGAGTGCCGACGGAACGGTCAGTGGCAACCTCTGGATGGTGGGCGGAGGGGATCCGCTCATCACGACTGATCCCTACCGGCAGACGAACAAGTACGGCCCCGATGTCCCGCACACGGCACTTGAATCAGTGGCCGACACCTTGGTCGCCAAGGGTCTCAAGCGGGTCACGGGCGCAATCATTGGTGACGAATCCCGATATGACACCCTTCGGACCGTGCCGTCGTGGCCGGATCGCTATCTTGCCGAGGCTCAGGTGGGACCCATGACTGCGTTGTCGGTCAACGATGCCCGCACCTACCCGGCGATTGCGGGCCAGGGTTCTGGAAGACCCCAGCCCTCCAAGGACCCAGCGGCGTATGCCGCTGACGCGCTGACCCAGTTGTTGCGCCAACGTGGTGTCGAAGTGGTTGGACCGGCCGCGGCGGGGCAATCGCCATCTGGCGGGACCAAACTGATAGCTGTGCCATCGCTTCCCGTTCGCGACATCGTCCGCGAGATGTTGTCCTACAGCGACAACAACACGGCCGAGCTGATGTTGAAGGAACTCGCCCATCACGCGTCCGGTCAGATTGGCACAACGGCCGGAGGAGTTGCGGTCGTCATCGACCTCCTGGCGAAGCAGTCCATCCCGACCGTCGGTCTCGTCGTGATCGACGGATCAGGCCTGGATCGCGGCACGCGAGTGAGCTGCTCGACCCTCGAGGCGGTGCTTGCTGCCGCTGGACCCGCAGGAGACCTCGCCAACGGACTCGCCGTTGCGGCGACCTCAGGGACCCTGGTCGATCGATATCGCCGTTCGCCAGCGGCCGGCAAGGTGCGCGCCAAGACCGGAACGCTGAAGGACGTGACCGCGTTGTCCGGGTGGGTGGCCACCACTCCGGGACGGAATGTGACGTTCTCGATTTTGTTCAACCTCGATGGGCGCCAGGTCAGCGATGCAGATCTCCAGCTCACTCAACAGTTCACCGAAGCGGCACTCAACTATCCCGAGAGTCCCGACCTCTCAGCGTTGGTTCCCCAGCCATGAGCGATCAACCCGATGACATGCCGAACGATCCCTACCCGGATGACACCAGGGTGGCGGACAGCGGCACATCAACGGACATCTTCGAGCTGCCGATGTTTCCGCTGGGGTCGGTGCTGTTCCCATCGATGATTCTGCCGCTGCGGATCTTCGAGCCGCGGTATCAGGCGTTGGTTCGGCGCTGCCTCGACGGCGACCGTCGCTTCGGCGTGGCGATGATCGATCGAGGTTCTGAGGTTGGTGGTGGGGACGTCCGGTCGATGATCGGATGCGTGTCGACGATCCTCCAAGAAGAGGAGCAGACCGACGGTCAGTGGTTCCTGGTGTGCGTCGGTACGGGCCGGTTGCGGATTCAAGAATGGCTCGAAGACGACCCGTACCCCGTGGCGCGGGTGTCGATGTGGGTTGATGACGATCCAACCGACGAGCTCCTTCATCAGGTCAGAGCCCTTGAAGCTCCATTTCGAACCGTCTTGGCGCTCGCTTCTGAGCTCGACGAGTGGTCAGTACCCTTGACGATCGAGTTGTCAGAGGATCCGATCCTGGCGAGTTACCAGATGTCGGCGGTCAGCCCGTTCGGGTCGTTCGATCGTCAACAACTTCTGGCCGCGGAGACGGCGACAGCGCGGGTCGATCTCCTCGGGGAGCTCCTGGCCGATGCGGACTTGGTGCTCCGAGCTCGTTTGGGCGGCTGACGCCCGAGTCACCGCTCAATGTTGCCCCAGGGCGGCCATTCCACTAGGAAGAACGGCGTTGCAGCGACATCGCGGACCCGCTCGGAGGCATCTGTGGCCAATCCATTGACAGATCGGCTGTCGTCATCAAGGACCTCGCCCAAGAAGCCGGTCGACCACGTCAACGAGCTCAAAACGCTCGTCATCGACTACGCCAAACAAGAGACGGTTGACCCACTCAAGTCCCTTGGCACCTGGCTGGCCTACGGGATCGGCGGTGCGATCTCGATCGGCATCGGCGTGTGTATGTTGCTCCTCGGTCTCCTGCGTGGCCTCGAGACCATCGACGCCCTCAATGACCCTGCCCAGCCGTCCGGAGGCAACTGGTCCTTCGCCCCGTATCTGATCACCATCGTCGTCGGGGCGATCGTGATCGGAGTGGCGCTGAAGCTCGCCAAGGGTGGAACGAAACCAGAGGTTCGCTCATGAGCGCAAACACATCCAAGATCACCCGTGATGACATCAAGTCGAAGCTGTCGGAGATCCAGGGCGAAGCATCAGACACCGTTGAGGGTGCCAAGAATCAGATCATCGCAGTGGTCGCTACGGTCGGCGTCGTGATCGTGATCGGCATCTACCTGCTGGGTCGCCGCGGCGGCGCCAAGCGCACGACGATCATCGAGCTCAAGCGCAACTGATGGCGTCCATCATTCGTACCCGCGTGTTGTCGCGGGTGTTCGGAGAAGGCGTGACCGGCGTCGTCGGCGTCGCCGTTGCAAGCTGGGCGATCGACAAGGTTCGCGAGGGGATCGGTTCGGATCCCGAGTTGCTCGACATCTCGCAGCTCAAGGCGGGCGAGACGTACACGATCGTGACTCGGCCAGCGCCGTCGCGTCGTGAACGAAAGCTCGCAACGGACTACGCCAAGTTGGCGAAGGCGTCGGCGAGCGCAACGCGGTTGACCGGGCCGCAGCGCAAGGCCGAGAAAGCGGCGACGAAGGCGGTCGATCGGGCTGCAAGGCTGGTGGCCAAGGATCCGGAGAGCTCGAAAGCTCGGTCGGCGCAACAGACCGCAGACATGCGGATCGCGCGCTCGGTGAGAGCGAACACCCCATCGAGGAAGGCGGTGGCGCTCGATGCACAGCTGACGAAGGTGTCGAGGGAGCTGGCCGATCTTCAGGCCGCGTCGATGGAACGCGCATCCCGCTCGCGTCGTTCGGCGCGGCGAGAGTTCCGCTGAGCCGTGTTGGTCACGCTGCGACATCCCACCCGCGAGGTCCGGATGGCTGGGCCCATGAGCGTCGTGAAGCTGCTCTCGACGTTGGAGCTCCACCGCGAGACAGTGCTCGTGATCCGCAATCGCGAGCTTGTTCCCGGCGACGCCATGCTCGCCGACGCCGACGAGATCGAGATCCGGCCGGTCATCTCTGGCGGAAGCCGATGAAGTGCACGGTGTGCCGGGAGCCGGCGGTGATCGACGTTCGTCGCCACAACGCCAACTTCTGCGCGGAGCACTTCACGAGACTCTGCCGCGATCAGGTGGAGCGGGCCATCAAGGATTTCGACATGTGCCAGCCCGAGGATCGGTTGTTGGTGGCCGTCTCCGGCGGCAAGGACAGCCTCGCGATCTGGGACATCCTGCTGGACCTCGGCTATCAGGCCGACGGTCTCTACATCGGTCTGGGTATCGGCGACTACAGCGATACTTCCGGCGACTACGCCCGCGCGTTTGCCGAGCGCCGCGGCGCGCTCCTGCATGAGGTCGACGTTCCGGAGTCGTACGGCTTCGATATTCCGTCGGGGTCCAAGGCGGCGCGTCGAGCGCCGTGTAGCGCCTGCGGGATGACCAAGCGCCACGAGTTCGATCGGGTTGCGCTGGAGCACGGCTACGACGTGTTGGTCACCGGTCACAACCTCGACGACGAGGCGGCGGTGCTCTACGGCAACGTAATCCGTTGGGCCACCGAGTACCTGGGCCGTCAGGCGCCGGTACTCCCGGCTGGCAACGGGTTCCCTCGCAAGATCAAACCGCTCGTTCGCCTGTCAGAGCGAGAGATGGCTGCCTACTGCGTGATCTCCGGGATCGACTACATCGTCGACGAGTGCCCAATGGCCGCCGGTAACAAACACCTCGGGTATAAAGATCTCCTCAATCAACTCGAGGCACAATCCCCTGGCGCCAAAGCGGCGTTCTATTTTGGCTTCCTCGATCGCGCGGCACCGGCCTTCAGTTCGGATGAGGTCACCGGTCGCGGGGAGCTCAGCGCCTGTGAGCGTTGTGGCTCGCCGACAACCGCCGGAACGTGCGCGTTCTGCCGCCTCACCGACCGGGCCACACAATCGGTGGAGCTACGGTCCCGCTCAGATCGAACGAAAGCAACACCATGACCGATGACGAAGACGCCGATCGGGGAATCGTTGGGTGGGGCGAACTCGTGATGCTGCTCGACAACAAGGATCGCCGCTACCTGATCACGCTTGAGCCCGATCGTGAGTTCCACTCCCACGCTGGTTACGTCAGCCACTCCGAGATCGTGGGATGCACCGAGGGCTCAACCGTCGCGTCGACCCGCGGTGCCAACTACCGGGTGTTCCGACCGACCCTGTCAGATTTTGTTTTCAAGATGCCGCGAGGCGCGCAGGTCATCTATCCGAAGGATCTCGGCCCCATTCTGATGCTGGCCGACATCGGTCCCGGCATGAAGGTGCTCGAGTCGGGTGTCGGTTCGGGGGCACTCTCGATGGCGATGCTCCGGTGCGGAGCCGACATCATCGGCTACGAGATTCGCGAAGAGTTCGCGAATCGTGCGCAGATCAACGTCGAACGGTTCCTTGGCGCTGACGCGATGTCCAAGTACCGCGTCGAACTTCGCGACTGCTACGAAGGAATCGATGAGCGTGGCATGGATCGTGTGGTGCTCGACCTACCGGAACCGTGGCAGGTCGCTCCGCATGCCGCGGTGGCTCTGCGGCCGGGCGGGATCATTCTCGGCTATTCGCCGTCGATCACTCAGGTGACCCAGTTCCGGGATTCTCTTGCGGCCCACGGCTTCGTCATGGCCGAGACGATCGAGGTGATGAACCGGGGTTGGTACATCGAAGGCCAAGCGGTCCGTCCGGATCATCGGATGGTCGGCCACACGGGGTTCCTGACGACGGCGCGCCGCGGGAGCTGACCGGGTGAACGGCCTGGACTGGCTCTTCGCGGTTTTGGCGGTCTTTGCCTGCGTCGGTGGCTGGCTCACGGGTTTCTCGAGGCGGATCCTCTCGTGGGCTGGGTTTCTCGGCGGTGCGTGGATCGGAACGTTGCTGTTGCCGCGGTTAATCGGTGCCCGGACGGCGGCGTGGGACGGTGATCACGGAGCGCTCATCACCGCTGGCATCGTGGTCATTGGTTGTGGTGTTGTCGGCCAGATCCTCGGCGGACGGCTCGGGGTGCGCCTTCGCCGGGGGCTCGCCCGGATGAATCTCGGGAAAGCTGATCAGGCACTCGGCTCGATCCTCGGCTTGGTGGGACTCACGTTCGGCATCTGGGTCCTCGTGCCGACGATGGCGAACGTCTCGGGTTGGCCAGCGGAACAGGCGCGGACATCGTCGGTGGCGTCCGCGATCAGCGACAATCTCGGGTCGCCACCCTCCGCGTTCGGTGGCCTCGCCGAGTCACTCGGGGTGAATCGACTTCCCAAGGTCTTCGATGACTTCACGCGCAGCCCGACCGCCGAGCCTCCACCAGCCGACTCGCCAGTGGTCGGTGAAGTGCTCCGGTCGGCCGAACAGTCGACCTTCAAAATCGTCGGACCAGCGTGTGGGCTGATCCAGTCCGGGACCGGCTTCGTCGCAGGCCAGGACCTGATCGTCACCAACGCCCACGTCGTCGCGGGAACCGGCTCGGTCCAGGTCGAGGACACGACGGGGCGACGACGATCCGGCAAGGTCGTCGCCTTCGATCCGTTGAACGACCTGGCCGCGATCTCGGTGCCAGATATCGGGGTCCCGGCGCTTCCACTTACCGACGCACAGACGGGCGACGTGGGGTCGGTCCTCGGGTATCCCGGGGGTGGCAACCTGACGGTGAATCCGTTCCGTGTGGCAGATCGAATCAACGCCAATGGTCGCGACATCTACGACAATGTCACGGTCCAACGCCGGATCCTGGTGCTCGGGGCTCAATTGGCTCCCGGTGACAGCGGAGGGCCGTTGATCACCACCAATGGTCGCGTCGCCGGGCTCGCATTCGCGATTGCACCGGACCGACCTGGTACTGCCTACGCCATCGTTACCGCCGATGTTCGAACGATCATCACGGCAGCGGCGTCACGTCAACCCGTGTCGACGAGCAACTGCACGGGCTAGCTCCGCCGGGCGTCGCGGCCTCACCCCTGACACGCCCGGACGCGACGATGGCCCCGCCGGAGCGAGGCCATCGTGAGTTGATGGTTGCCCCGAAGTGGGACCGGTCCGAGAATGGACTATTCGTCCATCTCGATGAAGATGCACTCGCCGGGACATTCGTCCGCCGACTCGATCACGCCTTCGAGTTCCCCGTCGGGGATGTTCGCAAGACCCTCGGGGCCACCCGGATCGGAGAAGACCTTTGCGCCCTCCTTCACATAAGCGAGTCCGTCGTCGAGGAGTGTGAAGACGTTCGGTGAGATCTCCTCACAGAGACCGTCGCCGGTGCACAGATCCTGGTCGATCCAGACCTTCATTGCCATGGGGGCATACCTGCCTTGCTCGTGCCCTGTCGGGCGGTTGGGGGCTCTAACAGAAGCGGGCAACAGCACCGCCTGAACTCCATTCTAGGCACGGCCTGATTGGAACCCGACAATCGTGGAACTGGATTCTCAGGCGCGCTGACCGACCGAGACGAACCAGGTTCGCCAACGTCGACAGCTCACGTCCCACCGGTGCAGCACGTAACAGACACGTCATCTCGTGCGCACCGTTTCGACACAGGCCGGTGTTAGCTTCCGAACCAGACCCCGAGGAGGCACCCCATGGCGGAGTCAACAAACGATCGTGACAGCAACGGCAACGACAGCGCTGAGTCAGACATCGACGAGGCGACCGAGATGACCTCAATGAGGGACCAGGTCGGAGCCCTCGAGGACGAGATCTCAGTGCTCCTCCGGCGTTTGCAGGACGCGCCCAAGCGGGTTCGCACCCTCGAGGAGCGGTTGTTGGAGACCAAAGGCCAACTGGCCCAGGCGGTGAGTCAGAACGAGAAGCTGACCTACACGCTGCGTGAGGCGCGTGATCACATCACTGCGCTGCGCGACGAGGTTGACAAGCTGACCCAGCCCCCGGCGGCGTATGCGACGTTGCTGGGACGCAATGACGACGGAACAGTCGACATTGTCTCGAGCGGTCGCAAGATGCGGGTGGAGCTGAGCCCGAACATCGACCCGGAGTCGTTGCATCGTGGCCAGGAAGCGGTGCTCAACGAGAGTTTCAACGTGGTCATGGTTCGCGATCCGGAGAGCTCCGGAGAGGTTGTCACGCTCAAGGAAGTGTTACCCGATCGCGCACGAGCGTTGGTGGTCGGTCGCGCGGACGAGGAGCGGGTTGCGGAGCTGTCGGAGGTGTTGCAACTCCAGAAGATCAAGGCCGGGGACACGTTGTTGATGGATGGTCGTTCCGGGGTGCTCCTTGAAAAGTTGGATCGACCTGAGGCCAACGAGCTGGTGCTCGAAGAGGTTCCGGACATTTCCTATTCAGACATCGGGGGTCTGGACGAACAGATCGAGATGATCACTGACGCCGTGGAACTGCCGTTCCTGCATCAGCACCTGTTCGCCGAATATCAGCTGCCCGCACCCAAGGGGATCCTGCTGTACGGGCCTCCCGGTTGCGGCAAGACGCTCATCGCCAAGGCAGTCGCAAACAGCTTGGCGAAGAAGGTGTCGGAGGTGACCGGCAAGGACAGCCGTTCGTACTTCCTGAACATCAAGGGCCCGGAGTTGCTCAACAAATACGTGGGCGAAACCGAGCGGCACATACGGCTGATCTTCCAACGGGCCCGCGAGAAGTCGGAGGACGGCACGCCCGTCATCATCTTCTTCGACGAGATGGAGTCGCTGTTCCGAACCCGTGGAACGGGCATCAGCTCCGACATGGAATCGACCATCGTGCCGCAGCTGTTGGCTGAGATCGATGGTGTCGAGACGCTCAAGAACGTGATCGTGATCGGAGCCTCGAACCGGGAGGACCTGATCGATCCGGCCATCCTTCGGCCGGGTCTACTGGACGTGAAGATCAAGATCAACCGACCTGATGAATTTTCGGCGGCGCAGATCTTCACCCAGTATCTGGAGCCAGGACTGCCCCTCGACCCTGATGAGGTCGAGTCGCTCGGTGGTGGAGACGGTTTCAAGGCTTGCCAGGCAATGATCGAGCGCACGGTCGAGGAGATGTACCGAACCGACGAGGCGAATGAGTTCCTCGAGGTGACGTATCAGGGTGGCGACAAGGAGATCCTGTACTTCAAGGACTTCAGTTCGGGTGCCATGATCGAGAACATCGTGCGAAGAGCGAAAAAGCTGGCCATCAAGCGTGAGTTGGCAGGTGGAACCCGCGGGATCATGACCCAGGATCTGATCAGCTCGATCCATCGTGAGTACAAAGAGCACGAGGACCTGCCGAACACCACCAATCCCGACGACTGGGCGAAGATTTCGGGCAAGAAGGGCGAGCGGATCGTCTACATCCGAACGCTCATCCGCACCTCCGAGGACACCGCCATGGGCGGTCGCGCCATCGAACGAGCGGCAACGGGTCAGTACCTGTAGGTCGCCCTTCTGCCCGCGCTGCGCCGTTGGCGGGGCTTGCGGAACGTCGAGCGTGGTGCGGGTCGCCTGGTCAGCGAGTCAACCGATGGTCGCCGGATTCCGGTGGGATACGCCGGCAACGCTGCATCAGGTGTGATTGACCTCCTGGCTCGGAAGCAACCATGGGAGCATTGGTTCTTGGAGAACCCGTCGATGTACTTGGACGGGAAGGACTACGTCCTCGCCTATTCCGCCGGCAAATGGCAGGAGGCCGGCTACCAAACGGGTATCGCTCGCTGTTCCACGCCGACCGGTCCCTGTTCGTCGTCGCCGACCGGACCTTGGTTGTCCTCGATTGGTGATCGAGCCGGGCCGGGTGGACTCTCATTCTTCGCCGGAGCCGACGGCCAACCGCGTGTTGCATTCCACACCTATCCGGCTTTGGCGTTGTGCTGGACGTGTCGAGGAACCCACATCCGCAAGGTGGCATTCGACCCCTGGCCCCGGCTGCTCTGACGACCGGCGGTAGGGTCCGCTCATGGCCATCACCAAGATCTGCGGCATCGAGACCGAATACGGGATCATCGTCCGCGGGGCCGATGAATCGAATCCCATCACTGCGTCATCGACACTCGTCAACGCATACGTGACCGCAATGACCGGCTCGTCGGCGGCGGCACGAAAACGGCGCGTCGGGTGGGATTTCGAGGACGAATCTCCCGGCAACGATGCTCGTGGCGAGGCGCTCTACCTCAGCTTCGCGCCCGAGGTCGAGACCCATTTGGTGAATGCCGTACTCACCAACGGCAGCCGGTACTACGTCGATCATGCGCATCCAGAATTGGCGACACCCGAATGTGCCGACGCTCGACAGGTGCTCATGTACGACCGGGCGGGCGAGGAGATCCTGATCCGCTCAATGGACGGCGCTCGCGAGGTCCTTCCTCCCGGCCAGGAGATCGTGGTCTACAAGAACAACTCTGACGGCAAAGGACAGAGCTACGGCTGCCACGAGAACTACCTGCTGGCCCGCTCGATCCCGTTCGGTCGGATCGTCGTCGGTGCAACGGCTCATTTCGTCACTCGACAGATTTTCACGGGGGCCGGCAAAGTCGGTTCCGAGGCACCGGGCATGCGCACCAATGACGTGCCGTTCCAGATCACCCAACGGGCCGACTTCTTTGAAGAGGAGGTCGGTCTCGAGACCACCCTCAAGCGCCCGATCATCAACACCCGCGATGAACCACACGCCGATGCGCAGAAGTATCGCCGCCTCCACGTGATCGTTGGCGACGCCAACATGAGCGAGGTGGCCACGTACCTCAAGGTCGGAACGACTGCGCTGTGGTTGGCTGTTGTCGAAGACGAAGCAACGGGTCGTGACTTTCGTTTCACCCGACCCGTTC
>JBBRSC010000109.1:0-10281 GCA_038245795.1 Acidimicrobiales bacterium | reverse complement strand
CACCGCCACCATGCATCTCTGGAGAGCTGACCAATGACTGACACACTTCGATCGGCCACACTCCGATCAGCACAAATGCCAAGCCCGGTCGGAATACTGACCCTCGTGGCGTCCGATGTCGGACTCCGGGCCATGTTGTTCGAGGTCGAACACAGCGGACACCACGAGTTCGACACGGTCGCGGGCGCGACCGACCCGACGCTGACGGCGGCGCAACAGCAGCTCGAGGAGTACTTCGCCAAGGAGCGCACCATCTTCGATTTACCGCTCGATCTTGTGGGCACCGACTTCCAGGTCGGCTGTTGGCGAGCGTTGGCCAAGATTCCCTACGGTCGGACGGCCACCTACGGCGAACAGGCGGCGATGATCGGTCGCCCAACCGCGGTGCGTGCCGTGGGCGGTGCCAACGGCCGGAACCCGGTGGCCATTGTGTTGCCCTGTCATCGGGTCATCGGGGCCGACGGATCCCTCACTGGTTTCGGTGGCGGGATGGATGCAAAACGCTTCCTTTTGGCGCTGGAATCAGACACGCTGTTCACGTGACCGATTCCTCTGCCGTCCCTGGCGCTCCGAGCACCCGGAGCACCGTCAGACGAGCCGCCCACCATGGGACCTACGACCGCGAGGTCATCAACGCCATCCTTGACGCCGGTCTGGTGGCCCACGTCGGCATCGTCGAAGACGGCCAACCATTTGTGTTGCCCTGCGCCTACGCGCGACGTGGCGACGAGCTGTTGGTGCACGGTTCGGTGGCGTCTCGCCTGTTTCGCACCGCCGCCGCGAACCGCAATATCTGTGTGACGGTCACGCTGCTCGATGGCCTTGTCGTCGCTCGCTCGACCTTCGAGTCGTCGATGCGTTACCGGTCCGTCGTGGCAGTCGGCGAGGCTCGCGTCATCGACGATCACGAAGAGAAGCGAGTGGCACTGGAGGCACTCTCGGAGCACCTGATCCCCGGTCGCCCCGCCGAAGCGCGGCCGATGTTGGACGTGGAGATCCGTCAGACCTCGGTCATTGCACTCAGCTTGGCCGAGGCCGCTGCCAAGGTCGGGGACGGGTTCTCCGATGAGCCCGATGACGACATCGCCTTGCCGATTTGGGCGGGTGTCGTCCCGCTGGAGCAACGGTGGGGTGAGCCGATTGCATCGCCGAATCTCGTGGCTGACGTGCCCATCCCGACGTCTGTGGAGCGTCTTACACACCCATGAGGATGACGGCCTCATTGCCGTCGATGGTGGCGTCCCAGGATCGGCGACCAGAGCTCGAGAGCACGAGCTCACCCGTCAGCCGGGTCGCAATGCGTTCGTCCACCATCGACACCAGGATCGTGAAGGACCCGCGGCGATAGGCCAGGATGCGGACGGGATCGGGCCCGTCGATGAGCTCGAAGTCGCCATGTTGCAATTCCGGCGTCGCCCGTCGGAGCGCGAGGAGGTCCCGATAGAGATGGAAGATCGAGGCCGGATCCGATCGTTGCGATTCGGCGTGGCGGACGGTGGCATCAGGCGGCCAGGGGAGCCATGGCTCAGAGGTGGCCCATCCGTGAGTTCCGCTACCGTCCCATGGGATCGGGGCCCGACACCCATCACGACCGGCAGGGTCGTGCTGCTGACTGGCGGACACGACGGCGTCGCTCAGTCCCAGCTCCTCGCCGGCATAGAGGAAGGGTGTGCCCCGAAGCGTGCACAGCATCACTGCGGCGGCGCGGGCGCGATCTTCCCGATCGCCGTAGCGCGTGCGGTGGCGCTTGTTGTCGTGGTTCGACAGCACCCAGGTCGGCCAGGCATCGATGGCGTCGAGTTCTCGCATGGTCTCGGCAACGGAGGCACGCCAGGCGGTCGCGTTCCATGCGGTGTAGAGCGGCGGGAAATTGAAGCAGAGGTGCAGCTCATCGTCGTGGCCGTAGTGGCTGGCGACCAGAGCGGTGTCGAGGAGATAGATCTCACCGATGGCCACGTGATCGCCGGGGTAGGAATCGATGAGGGTCCGGAGGCGACGGAGATGATCGTGTGTCTCGGGGCGGACGTTGAGGATGGTGTGGGGAAGTCCCGCCAACCCGGGTGGTTCGTCGGGCAGCGCCGGGTCCTTGCCGATCAGGTGCACGACGTCCATGCGGAAGCCATCAACGCCACGGTCCAGCCAGAATCGCAGCGTGTCGGCCATCGCCTCGGCGACATCAGGGTTCGACCAATTGAGGTCGGGCTGCTCAGGAAGAAAGCAGTGCAGGTAGTACTGACCGGTCATCGGATCGAGGGTCCACGCTTGTCCGAATGTCAGTGATTCGATCCAGTTGTTGGGTGGACCGCCATCGGGGGCCGGGTCTCGCCAGACGTACCAGTCCCGCTTCGGGGAGTCCTTCGAGGCGCGCGATTCGACGAACCATGGATGTTCAATCGACGAGTGGTTGGGGACCCAGTCGATGATCAAGCGGAGGCCACGATCGTGTGCCTCCCCGAGGAGACGATCGAACCCAGCCAGGTCACCGAAGAGCGGGTCGACCCCGCAGTAGTCGGACACGTCGTAGCCGTAGTCGGCCATCGGTGACGGGAAGAAGGGCGACAACCACAACGCGTCGACACCCAGGTCGCAGATGTGGTCGAGGTGGCGTCGAATGCCCTCGAGGTCACCGATGCCGTTGCCAGTCGTGTCGCAGAAAGACCGTGGATAGATCTGGTACACAACGGCGGTTTTCCACCAAGGCAGGCTCATGGGGGTCACCGTAGGTGGATCGAGGCACCTTCTGTAACTCGAACTGCAACCCAGGCACATCCGTAGTATCGCTATTCGAGGAATGGGGAATCACATCATGAGGTACGCACTCAAGACCGCTCCGCAGATGACGACGTGGGCGGCGATGCTCGACGTGTGGCGTGCTGCGGATGACATCGATCTGTTCGAATCGGTGTGGAACTTCGATCACTTCGAACCGATTCTCGGCAAGCCTCGCAACGGGCCGTGCCTGGAGGGGTGGACGACACTGGCAGCCATGGCGCAGGCGACGAGCCGGATCCGCATCGGCTGCATGGTGACCGGGGTGCCGTATCGGCACCCGGCGGTCCTGGCGAACATGGCGGCCACCGTGGACGTGATCAGCGATGGTCGCTTGGAGCTGGGCTTGGGGGCTGGGTGGAATCACGCCGAGGCGGATGCCTACGGCATCGAGCTACCGGCATTGAGGGAGCGATTCGATCGTTTCGATGAGGCGTGCGAGATCATCATCGGATTGCTGACGCAGCCGCAGTTCTCGTTCGCGGGCGAGCACTATCAGGTGACCGACGCCTACTGCGAGCCCAAGGGGGTTCAGACGCCGCATCCGCCGATCACCATCGGGGGCGACGGACCCAAGCGGACGCTGCGGGCTGTGGCCCGCTACGCGCAGCGGTGGAACACCCCGTTCACATCGCCCGAGATCCTGGCTCAGAAGATCGCGATCCTGCATGGGCACTGTGCAGATGTGGGCCGCGACCCGAACGAGATCACGATCACCGCGCAGGCGATTCATGACCCCGCAACCGGTCCGCGTGCCACAGCCGAAGCGTGTGCCGCGCTGGGAGATGCCGGGTGTGAGTTGGCGGTGGTGTACCTGCCGGAAAGTCATCACAACGCTGCCGAGGTGGAGCGACTCGCCGAGGCGTTGAATGGCTGAGGAGGACCAGCAGATCACGGTGTTCGACTACGTGGGCGGCGCGGCGTTTTTCGAGCGGCTGGTCGACGAGTTCTACGACCGGGTCGAGGCGGACCAGGCGCTCCTTGCGTTGTATCCCGACCCGACGGATCTCGGCCCGGCCCGACGACGGTTCCGGTTGTTCCTGGCGCAGTACTGGGGCGGGCCCCAGACCTATAACGAGGAGCGGGGTCACCCTCGCCTGCGGATGAGACACCAGCCGTTCGTGATCGACCAAGCAGGCCGCGATCGATGGATGGCGGCCATGACCGGCGCGCTTGATGTGCTGGCACCGGAGCCGATGATCCGCGAGCGATTCGACGCGTACTTCGCCATGTCCGCCGACGCGATGGTGAACGCAGAGTTGCAAGTGCCTGAGCAGTGAGCAAACGGTGGAGGATCACCAGAGACGCAGGTAGGTTGCGGTCATGGCAGATCTGGTGATCCGGGGCGGCACAGTGATCGACGGAACCGGTGCACCTGGCCGAATCGCGGATGTGGCCGTGACCGACGGGGTGATCACCGAGATCGCTGACCACATCGCTTCAGCCGGCGCCGACGAACTCGACGCCTCGGGCCATGTCGTGTCGCCCGGGTTCATCGACATCCACACCCACTACGACGCGCAGGTTTTCTGGGATCCGTGGCTCACTCCGAGTTGCCACCACGGCGTGACCAGCGTGATCGCCGGCAACTGCGGTTTCTCGATCGCTCCGATCCGACCCGACCTCACGCCGCTCTTGGCGCGCACCCTTCAACACGTCGAGGACATGAGTCTCGACACGCTGACCGTCGGCGTTCCGTGGGACGAGTTCGAGACATTCCCCCAGTACCTCGATGTGGTCGAGCGACGGGGGGTCGCGCTCAACTACGGCTGTTACGTGGGCCACACGGCCTTGCGTCTGCACGCCATGGGAGAGGCGGCCTATGACCGTCCGGCCACGGAGGCCGAACTCACTGCGATGGCGACATCGGTCGCTGAGGCCATGGCGGCAGGGGCTGCCGGGTTCGCCTCGAGTTCGTCGCCGACGCACAACGGCGACGGTGGTCGCCCGGTGCCGTCGCGGGTTGCGGATCTCAACGAGATCCGACGTCTCATGGCGCCGGTGGGCGACATCGGCCGGGGCGTGATTGCGCTCCTGCCGGGGGGTGTCATCTCGAATGCCGAATTGTTCGAACTGCAACGGGCGGTCGGCCGCCCCATTACGTGGACGGCGCTGCTGACGGTGAAGAACCTGCCGTATCACCTCAAGGTCATCGCCGAACACGACGCGGCGCGGGCTGACGGCATCGAGGTGTGGCCGCAGGTGTCATGCCGTCCACTCGTGTTCCAGATGAACATGTCCGAGCCGTTCACGCTCAATACTCGCGCCACGTTCACCGAGTTGATGAGCCACACCCATGCCGAACGCATGGCCGCCTATCGCGATCCGGCCTGGCGGGCGCGTGCCGAAACCGACCTGGCTGGGCGGGGTTTCATCCCGTTCAACTGGTCGGCATTGTCGGTGGCCGAGTCATCGGGCCGCCCTGATCTGATTGGCCGGCTCGTCATCGACATCGCGGCCGAGCGCGGGGTGTCGCCGCTCGACGCCATGCTTGATGTGTCCCTCGATGACAACCTCACGACCCGCTTCAATTCGACGTTGGCCAACGACGACCCCGACGCCATCGCGTGGCTGTTGCCTCGCGACGGCGTCCTGATCGGATTGGCTGATTCGGGAGCGCACGTCAGCCAACTCTGCGATGCGTGTTTCGCTACCGACCTGTTGGGCAACTGGGTTCGCGATCGCGAGGTGATGCCGTTGGAACGAGCGATTCACAAGCTCACGGGCGAACCGGCGAGTGTCTTCGGTCTCACCGGTCGGGGCGTCATTGCCGAGGGGATGGCGGCGGACATTGCGGTGTTCGATCCGGCGACTGTCGCACCGGGCCCGTTGCGACGCATCGTCGACTTCCCGGCCGACGGCGAACGGCTCACTGCGGATCAGCCGGTCGGCATGACCCACGTTCTCGTCAACGGGGTTCCCATCCGTCGCGACGGGGCAACGGAGACTGAGGCGCTCGACTCGCGACCTGGTGGCGTGTTGCGCGGTGGGATCATTCGAACCTGAGGAGAATTCGACTCGAGTGATCAGAGCATCCGGTCATGGGCAGCCTGTTGACTCATTTCAGGATCTCGGGCTGGCGCGCCTGGATGCCTCATCTCAGCCTCGATCCACCGATGGGCTTCTTTCTGTGAGCCCAACTTCGCGCACCATCGATCGCATCGACGTGCTCGTCGATGACCCGAACTCATCGACGATCGTGAAGCTCCTGCGGGCGTTCAGCTTCGGTCATGTCCACAAGGCGTGGACGACACACCGCCGGAAACGAAGGGTCTAGATCAGGCAACGAAACCACCCACGCGGAAATTTCGAGCGAGTCAACGCAGCCGTTGCAGGAGTGATGGACGTTCCGAGTAAAGTAATATGGTGCGAGCCCCAATCAAGCCGAGTGGGAGCAAGTGGCCCCAACGAGTGCGTGAACACCGCCTCATTCCGTGGCAACAGGATCCGAGGGTGGTGCTCGAGGACGACCCGGACCCGGTGGCGTACTCGGCGGCGATGGTCACCTTTCACCTAGGAGGCACGGTCAAGATCACCGCTCGCGGACGGCACCGAGACCCTGACGCGAAGCTCCGTGAACTCGTTGGTTTCACCGGCGCAACCATCCTCGACATCGGTGCGTCCGACGGCGGGACTTCCGTCGACCTGATTGAACTGCTCGGTGAGTCCTTCGCTCGCTATTTCATCACCGACCGCCATCTGTCCGTCGATGTCGTCGAGATCAAGCAGTGCGCACTGTTCTTCGACAGAGCAGATCAGTGCATCCTCATCGCTGGTCGTGGCTACGTTGCGTATCCCGGCGGAAATCCGATCGTGGCGCGACTGTTCCGTCCCATGATCGACAAAGCACGTCGATCATCCAACCGTCGATCCATCCAACTCCTCCATCCGGCCGTGCGACGGCTTGTTGCCGAGGATGATCGGGTGACGGTCTGCGAGCACGACGTCTTCCAGCCATGGGAGGGACCGACACCCGACGTTGTCAAGGTGGCCAATCTTCTCAACCGCGACTACTTCTCCGATGATCAGCTCATGGATGCCCTCCGGCACCTGATGCACACCGTTGCCGATGGCGGGCACCTCTTCATTATCGACAGCCCCGCCGATCCCCTCGACACGACCGCCCGCACCGGCCTGTACCGTCGAACTGGCGAGTCGCTTGTCGCCGTGACCACGGGCTTTCGACCACCTGCCGTAGCGGACCTCGTTCAGCGCCTCGGCTGAACCAGAGTCGATAGAGCGAAGGCCGCCCCGTTCTCCCCAGTGAGTCCCCGTGGTTGTTGCCACGCAAGCAACCACTTCGAATCGGAGACTCCTAGATGGGGCAACGAAACCTCCCACGCGAAGCATTCGCTCGCCGGCAGCGCCTCATTGCACGGGCTTTCGTTAGGGTCCCTTCATGCACCTCGACCGATCCGTTGCCGAGTCCCGCTTCGCCAACGTCTACTACCGCCATGTCCTCGGAGCGCTCGTCGAGTCGCGGCACCCATTCGATGCTGAAGCTTGGGAGGTCCCCCGCGATGTCACCGGCCAGCCTGGCGAACCCGTCCCCGTTGAGTCGGCGCTCGCCGCGACCTACACCCCCATTTCGGTCGGAACGCCGTGGGGTCCGCCTTGGGCCACTACCTGGTTCCGCCTCACAGCCGTCATTCCCGAGGAGTTGTCGGGCCGCCCCGTCGACGCCTTCATAGATCTCGGCTTCGACGGCAACGAGGCGGGATTTCAGGCGGAGGGCATGGTCTGGCGCCAACACGTTGATGGCGACTGGCGCCCGTTCCGGGGCATCCACCCGCGCAACAACACGTTCCGCCTCACGGACTCAGCGGTCGCTGGCGAACGGGTCGACGTGCTCGTGGAAGCTGCCTCGAACCCATCCATCACCGATGGCTTCCCCGATCCCAACAGCGACATCCTCACCGCGCCGCGCACCCCTCGGTACGTCCTGCGCACCCTCGAGATGCGTGTCGTGGCGCAGGACGTCTGGGAACTCCACGAGGACATCCACATCTGTCGCGGGCTGCTCAAGACGCTCGCCGAGACCGATCCGCGGCGCGCCGAGATCTTCATGGCGCTCGAACGGTGCGTCGACGCCCTCGATCTGACCGACGTCGCCAGAACCGCCGCTGATGGACGAGCACAACTCGCTGGTGTGCTGAGCCGACCAGCGGTCCCCTCGGCGCACCGGATCTCCGCGATCGGTCACGCTCACATCGACTCGGCGTGGCTCTGGCCCCTCCGCGAAACTGTCCGAAAATGTGCGCGCTCGTTCTCCAACGCCCTACGGCTCATGGAGGACGAACCCGAGTTCAAGTTCGCCTGCTCGCAAGCCGCGCAGTACGAGTGGATGGCTGACACCTATCCGACGATCTTCACCGATATCCAGGCGAAGGCCGAAGCCGGCCAATGGATTCCCGTGGGCGGATCGTGGGTGGAAGCCGACGGCAACATGCCGAGCGGCGAATCGCATCTCCGCCAACTCATCCACGGCCAACGTTTCTTTCGTGAGCACTTCGGAACCCAGTGTCGAGAGATCTGGATCCCCGATGTTTTCGGGTACCCGGCATCGCTCCCGCAGATCTTCCGTCTCGGTGGCGCCGAACGCTTCCTGACGCAGAAACTGTCGTGGAACCGCACCAATCGGATCCCCCACAACACCTTTCTGTGGGAGGGCATCGACGGCACCCGCGTGTACACGCACTTCCCACCGGTCGATACGTACAACGCCATGATGGATGTCGGCGAGCTCTCGCACTCGGTCGAGAATTTCGCCGATCACGGTGCCACCAATCGTTCACTGATGCCGTTCGGATATGGCGATGGGGGAGGCGGTCCGTCGCCCGACATGATGCGCCGCTTCCACCAGGTGCGAAATCTCGAGGGGCTGCCACGGGTCGAGATCGAATCACCCGAGACGTTCTTCGACGCAGCCGAGGCCGAGTATCCGGATCCACCCGTCTGGTTCGGCGAGCTCTACTTCGAGATGCATCGCGGTACGTACACCAGCCAAGCCCGAACAAAGGTCGGCAACCGGCTCAGCGAGCTGGCGCTCCGCGAAGCAGAGCTGTGGTCGACGATGGCATTCGGAGCGTCTCCTGATGACGGCTATCCCCTCGCCGTGTTGGATCGACTGTGGAAGACAGTGCTGCTGCACCAGTTCCACGACATCCTGCCGGGATCGTCGATCGGGTGGGTCCATCGCGAAGCCGAAGCCACCTACGCGGAGGTCCTCGACGAGCTTGGCGGGCTCATCGATGCAGCGCTTGCACGACTCACAGCGGGGTCGTCGACCGCACTGCTGGCCAACCCGGCGCCGCATGATCGCAACGAGGTGATCGTCGTCCCGAACGTGGCGGGCTCGCCATCCGGACAGGGCGTGCAGAATCTTGCAGACGGCAAGGTTGCGTATCGGGCGCAGCTCCCCGCGATGACGATCGCTCCCGCCGTGCCGATTGCCGTCGACTCGCCGGTGACCGTGAAGTCCGTTGGCGACACGACGGTGTTGGCCAATAACCGGATGACCGTGGTGATCGAGGCCGACGGGTGTGTGACCTCGCTCATGCATCACTCGACCGGACGCGAATCGATCGCCCAAGGCGAACGTGGCAGTCGGTGGCAGATCCATCCCGACTACCCCATCGAGTACGACGCGTGGGACATCGAGGAGTACTACCGCCGACGAGTCACAAACCTCGACGAGGTCACCTCGATCGAGATCATCGACCCGGGTCCGATCGTCGCACGCGTTCGCGTCACCCGATCGTTCGGGTCGACCGGCGCGTCGACGCTGATCGAGACGTTCGAGCTGCGCGCCGATGCGGTGCGTCTCGACGTCAATGTCGATCTCGACTGGCAGGAACGCAAGCAGATCCTGAAGGTCGCGTGGCCGCTCGACGTTCACACCGACGATGTGATCCGCCATATCCAGTACGGCCACATCCGCACCCCCATTCACACGAACACCTCGTGGGACACAGCGCGTTTCGAGTTGTGTGCCCACCAGTGGATCGATGTCGGCGAACCCGGTTTCGGTGTCGCGATGTTGAACAACGGTCGGTACGGCCATGACGTCACCCGCACCCGGACCGACGATGGGGGCACCTCGACCACCCTGAGATTGACGGTGGTGAAGGGCGCTGAGTTCCCCGATCCACTGGCGGACCTCGGTCGGCATCAGTTCACCTACGCCGTGATGCCCCACGCCGGTCATCTTCGAAAGCTGGGGGTGATCGAGGAGGGGTACCGCATCAACATGGCGGTGCGCGCCGTGCCAGCGTCGCCAGTCGCTGGATCGATGGCCCGCGTTGTGTCACCTGTGGTCACGTGCAGTGACGATCGGATCATCATCGAGGCCGTGAAGGCCGCAGAAGACGGATCGGGTGACGTGATCGTGCGGTGCTTCGAGTCCCGCGGCGGCCGAGCATCGGGCGCCCTCACGTTCGGCAGGGCAATGGAGTCCATTGAGCTGACGAACGCGTTGGAAGACGAACCGGCACCCGAGCCGGCACCGGTCCT
>JBBRSC010000108.1:0-10415 GCA_038245795.1 Acidimicrobiales bacterium | reverse complement strand
TTGCGCGGTGACTCGGTGTCGGTGATCGTGAGTCGCGGCCCGTCACGGATTCCCATGGTCGACGTGGTCGGCAGCGCCAAGGACGCCGCGATCCGGCTCCTGAAGGATGTCGGCATCGAGACCAAGGTCGATGAGCGCAACGACGAGGACGTCGCTCCTGGCCAGGTCATCTCGCAGGTGCCGAGCGCCGGGCAGATCATCACGGGCGGATCACAGGTGTCGCTCGTGGTGTCGCTGGGGCCGGTCGCGCGTACCGTTCCCGATGTCACCAAACTGCCGAAGGAAGGAGCGCTGTTCAACATTGGCAAGGCCGGCTTCGCTCTTGGAGTGGTGTCCTACCTGGACGATCCGAAGCTGCCCGCTAACGCGGTGATCAGCACGAACCCCGCCGCGAGCGAGTCGCGACCACGGGACACCCCGGTTGATGTTGTCGTCTCGAGTGGTCCGACGCCCGTCCAGGCACCCTCGGTGATCGGTCAGACCTTTGAAGCGGCAACGGTCAGCCTCCTCAATCAGGGGCTCATCGCGGCGCAGACATCCACGCCGGCGGCACCGGGCGAAGTGCTGGGAGTGGTCGTGGCGCAGGATCCGGCACCGGGTGCGGCGATCCGGCCAGGTCAGCTGATGACACTGACGGTGCGGCGATGACATCGACGGTACGCCTGTCGAACGCTGCGCGATCGAGCCGTCGGCGTTCCCGCTCCCTCATCCCGGGTGAAGAACTCGATCTCCGCCCGCCGCGTTGGCGGCTGCCGGTGGCGTTCCTCCTGCTGGTGGTGTTGTTCGGAACCGCTGTATGGGCCTCCGTGGGCCAGCTCACGGCCAACTCCAACACGGTCAGCCTCCCGCGGGTCGTGCTGCCCCCCGTGGCGGACCTCGACATCGCGACGGCCTCCAAGAAGATCACCGATCTGGGGGTGACTGTCAACGTCGTGTTCGAGCCCAGCGAGGGACGGGCACAGGGAATCGTGTTCGGTCAACGACCCGATGCCGGCGCCAAGGTCGAGCAGGGCGACATCGTTACCATCCGGGTCAGCGACGGTCGGTCTGGCCAGCCGATCCCCAACGTCGTCGGCCAACAGGGAACTGACGCGCAAGTCGCCTTGACTACGAGCGGGTTCTCGGCATCGCTGGTGTCGATTGCGTCGGACACGGTGCGTCTCGGCGAGGTCATCTCCATGTCCCCACCACCCGGGCAGAAGGTCATCGACGGATCGCCCGTGCTTCTCACCGTGTCGTCAGGGCCACCTCTTCGGAACGTGCCCGATGTCGCCGGGAAGAACATCAACAACTTCATGGTCGATCTGGGTCGTGGCGGCTTCGGTATCGGCGTGATCACCAAGGTGTCCTCGAAGGATCAGGCCGAGGGAACCGTCATCAGCAGCGACCCGCCCGCCGGAACGCCGGTGGCGCGGGACTATCCGGTCAAGCTCACCGTCGTCGGTTCTCCGCCGACCTTCCGGGCGCCGTACCTGGTCGGTGCCCGGCAGGCGTCCGCCGAAGCCGCGCTGCGGGCGCTCGGGTTGGGCAGTGGGGTGGTGGTGGTCGCCGTCGGGGTCGGGGATCCCAACGATGGCAAGGTGACCGCCCAGTCGATTCCTGGAGGATCGCCAGTCACGTCCGGGATCACGGTGACCATCACCGTGTCCAGTTCTGGAACGCCGCCGGCGCCGGTCGCTCCGATGATCCCGACCACCTTGGCTCCTCGCTGACTGAACGGTTGGGATCAGTTCAGGCGCTCGCTCGGGTGCACCGTGCGAGGAAGGTCTCCACCATGGTGTGGCCGCCGACGGTGAGGATCGATTCCGGGTGGAACTGGACACCCTCGACATTGAGCGTCCGATGACGCAGCCCCATGATGAGCCCGTCGTCGGTTTCGGCGGTCACCTCGAGGCACTCCGGGAGCGTGGCCCGATCCACGACCAGCGAGTGGTAGCGGGTTGCCTCGAGCGGGGAGGGCAGACCGGCAAAGACGCCCCGGCCATCGTGGCGGACCAGGCTGGTCTTGCCGTGAACGACCTGGGGCGCCCGGACGACCTTCCCGCCGAAGACTTCTCCCATGCATTGCATTCCGAGGCACACGCCGAAGACGGGCACGCGGTCAGACCAGTCGCGGATCAGCACATTCGACAGGCCTGCGTCGGCTGGGGTGCCGGGACCGGGGGAAATGAGGATGCCGTCGGGGTCCATCGCCATGACATCGTCGAGGTTGATCGCGTCGTGGCGATGCACGATCGGCTCGGCACCCGCTTCGCCCAGATACTGCACGAGGTTGTAGACGAACGAGTCGTAATTGTCGATCACCAGGATTCGCGCCACGGCTGAGAGGGTAGTGGTTCGTTGGAACGGGTCCGTCGCCTATCCTTGGCGCCGTGGCCAAGCCAACCAAACGACGAATCGAAGCCGGAGCGACGAGTTCTTCCTCGGTGCGATCCGGCAATCCCAAGATCGCGGCCGCCGCCGCCGACCGCAAAGCATCAGGTGACGTCGCTCCCGACGCACCGAATGCGTCCACCCGATACACCCCGCCGACCCTCAACAAATCGCAGATGCCGAGCCCGATGTGGGTGCCGGTTCTCATGTTCATCTTCTTCGGCGCTGGCGTCCTGCTCATCTTCTTCAACTACACCGGCGTCATGCCCGGCTCACCCGACGGCTGGTACCTCGTGGGTGGTCTCGGATCGATCCTTTTCGGCATCATCACCGCCACTCAATACCGCTAACGACTCCAAGCGATCCGAAGGCTCGGGTTCATCGCCCCGGCGGGGGGCGGAGATGACCGTTTCATGTCGGTTGGGTGTCTGCCAAGTTGCATCGATGTGATCCTCCCCAGGGTTGTCCACAGCCTGGGGACAACTCACGCGTGAAGCGCGCAGTTGATGAACTCCGATGTGGAGTGAAAGGTGTCACTCGATGGGGGTGACGAGCTCCATGTCCTCGAGGCAATGTCGTGGCGCCTCCGGGTCTTCGGTGGGAGCGACCGTCATGCGGACCTCGGCACCGCAGATGCTGCAGCGGTACACCAGTTTCACCTTGCGCAGGAGTCCCGCCTCGAGTGGCTCCGGGATGGGGTCAGCGAGCCCGCCGATCATCTTCAGACCAATGCGAACGATGATGGCTATGGCGAGGACGGCAACGGTTGTCTGACCGATCGAGGTCCCGAAGATCGACGAGAGAGCGAACACGGCACCCACGACGACGACCACAGCGATGATCCGATTCCGGTTCATGTGTCGAAGTCAATCACATGAAGCCAAAACGACGAACCGCGCACGCTCAACCACCGTCGGGGTGGTTGAGCGTGCGCGGTTCGATGGAACGGGGGTTGTCAGCCGAGGCGTTCGATGATCGTGGCGTTGGCCATGCCGCCGCCCTCACACATCGTCTGCAGGCCGTAGCGGCCTCCGGTGCGTTCGAGTTCGTTCAACAGTGTCGCCATCAGCTTCGTGCCGGAACAGCCGAGCGGATGGCCGAGGGCGATGGCGCCGCCGTTGACGTTGACCTTGGACATGTCAGCGTTGTGTTCCTTCTGCCATGACAGCACGACCGATGCGAACGCCTCGTTGACCTCGAAGAGATCGATGTCGTCCATCGACAGGCCGGACTTGGCGAGCGCCTTGGCAGTCGAGGGAATGGGGCCCGTCAGCATCGTGACGGGATCCACTCCAGCCAGGGCGAAAGTGTGGAACCGGGCGCGGGGTGTGAGGCCCAGCTCAGCGGCCTTCTCTTCGCTCATGATCAACATGGCCGACGCACCGTCGGTGATCTGGCTGGAGTTACCAGCGGTCACCATGCCGTCGGGAAGGAATGCGGGCTTGAGGTTACCGAGCGTCTCAGCGGTGGTGCCGGGCCGGATGCCTTCGTCTCGGGCGACCATCGTGTCGAGGACCTTGACCTCGCCGGACTCCTTGTCGCGGATCTTCGAGACCACCGGGATGATCTCGTTGTCGAAACGACCTTCCTCGGTGGCAGTGAGCGCGCGTGCCTGCGACTGCGCTCCGAACGCATCGAGATCGTCGCGAGTGAGGTTCCACCGCCGGGCGATGATCTCAGCCGAGATGCCCTGGCCGACGAGACCCTTGTGACCCTCCATCAGTTCGACATCGGCGTAGCGGGACATGGCGGCCTCACCGAAGGGAAAGCCCATCCCGGAGCCGATCGAACCACCCATGGGGACGAGGCTCATGACCTCGACGCCAGCGGCCACGACGATGTCGTAGGCGCCAGCGATAACACCTTGTGCAGCGAAGTGAGCGGACTGCTGCGATGAGCCGCACTGGCGATCGATGGTGGTGGCGGGCACGGTTTCAGGGAACCCGGCGCCGAGCACGGCGTTACGGCCGACGTTGAGCGACTGTGCGCCGGTCTGCATGACGCAGCCCATGATGACGTCGTCGATCAGGCCCGGGTCGAGATCGTTACGGGTGACGAGGGCCTTGAGGACCTCGGCGGCGAGATCGGCTGGGTGCCAGCCGGCGAGCCCGCCATTGCGCTTGCCTCCGGCGGTACGGACGGCGTCGACGATGACTGCAGTAGGCATGGAAACTCCTTCGTATGGTCGGAGGTTCCGACCTGGTCGTGTCCTGGCCTGTCCGTGAGAACTAGACCGGTCGGTCAAGAGTCTGCCGACTCGGTTCAGCGCTGGTCAATACGACAGGTTGTCGCTGTGCGTCGCGACACCCGGCCGACGTGCCGCTCGAGCCTCTGGGCAGGGGTCATCCGCCGACCGCTGGTGAACCGTCGCCCATGGCGCAGACTTCGTTGCTCCCCACCTTGCCGAAGGTGGTCTCGTCGTCGCTTCGAGCGTCGGTTCCGGTTTGCACAACCACGGTCACGGACATGCAGTAGCGATCAGCCAAGGTGAACGGCGCGGCACCCCGGCCCACATCGATGACTTGGAGGCCGGTGATCTCGGTGCGAATCCGTCGGTTGCCATCGTCGAAATCGACGAGTTGGCTGCCGCCCGCCGACGACGTGATTCTGGCGGCGGCGGCGGCAACCCTCGGAGCGGCTGCTGCCTGGGCGGTCGGCACCGCGAACGACAAGTTGAACCCCTTGGAATCGTGGCTCAATGCCGCAGTGATCGGCCCGATCTGCTCGGCGGCGAGTCGGTCGACATCGGCACTGGTCTGAATATCAAGCGGACCGCGGGCGATGACAGATTCGGATCGGACCCGTGTCCAGACGCCGATCGCAAGGCCCGCGGCGATGGCCAGCGAGACGATTGAGATGACCACGGCACGTCGGCGGTGTCGTCGGTGACGATCGTCATCATCGCGGAGCGCGTCGACGATCGGGCCGACCCGGGGGGCATCGGTCGGTGCGATGGTGACCTCGTCATCGATGGGATCCGCTGCAGTGCGAATTGCTGGCAGTGGTGGCGACAACACCTCCGATGGGGAGATCGTCGACAGGGGATCACACGCATCGTCGGCATGAGATCTCGCCTGGCGGACGAGCGGTGTCGGGAACGTTCCGCCCTGGAGGAACCCGTTCGGGCCGGATGTGGACTCGGGGTCCGTCGTCGACTCGGGATCGGACATCGAGTCGACGCTCACACCGGACATCACCGGGTCGTGGGGGGCCATCAGCGTGACAGCGCGAGCGGGGCTGATCGAACCCGGTATGAGGGATTCCAGCGCGCTGGCGAATTCGGCAGCCGACGCGTATCGCAACTGAGGATCTTTGGCGAGAGCCCTTGCGAGCATCCCCATGAGCGGCGGTGGGAGATCGGGCCTCGCGAACTGGTGGACTGGATCGCTGCTCACGCGGACGATGAGCGCATCGATGCCGCCATCGTGTCGGCTTCCGAACGGAGCGCGACCCACGATGAGTTGATAGAGGGTGGAGGCGAGCGAGTACACGTCTGATCGCCCCAACTCGATGGGCCGACCCGTTGGCACGAGTCGTTCCGGTGCCGAGTGCTCTGGGGATCCGGTTCCAGCATCGACCGGAGTACCGGCGTTGAGCTGCACGGCGGCGATACCAAAATCGGCCAACGCAACCCGGCCGTCGGTCGCCTGCAGGATGTTCGAAGGCTTGATGTCGCGATGGAAGACGCCGCGGCGATGAGCGATCGAGAGCGCCCGCGATAATCGGATGCCTGCCTGGATCGCCTCCTGACCTGCAACCGGGCCGTCGCGACGGAGGCGGGTCGCCAGGGACATCTCCATCAACTCCATGACGATGGCGGGAAGACCAGCGCGGGTGAACGTGGTGAGATGAACGTCGACGACCCCGGGTACCCCGCTGAGTCGACCGAGGGTGCGGCGTTCAATGTCGAACTGTCGTTGGAGGCGACGCTGATCGACGCCGGGCGTGATCGCCAGGACCTTGATGGCGACCGGCCGATCGAGGTCGAGCTGGATGGCCCGGTACACCGTGGCGAAGGCGCCCTGGCCGATCGGTTCGAGATCCCCGAACCCGTCGATCTCGGGGAGCTCACCGGGCGCATCATCGACGGTCAGCATCGAGGAATTCTGTCGTCGAATCCGTCTTGCCACTCATGGAAGTTCACGGTGGACCATCGGTGGGGGACGTAGCGTCCATCGATGAGTTTGTTGTAGGTGGTGCCAATGCCCTGGATCCCGTTGAGGTTCCAACCGTCCCACGGATATGCCGACCCGTTGGTCTGGCAGACGATGGTGACGACGCCGCTGACCACTCCGTTCTGTGTTGACGTCCAACTTGGGGCGACGAAGGCGGGGACGCTGGTCACGTATGCGAATTCGCATCCACCGGCGCAGAACGGCAGGCTCCTACCCGTCACCTGGCCGGGTGTATCGCCGATGCTGTTCGCGACGCTGAACTGGATGGTGGCTGATGACCCCGACGCAGTCCCCACCAGCGGCACGCGGAACCAACCACACACGGTGCCCCACAACGCATTGATGCACGTCCCAGCTCCGCCGTTGCCCCATTGGATCGAATAGGTCACCGTGAAGCCGGTGGTGTCCGGAACGACGACGATGTTGTAGATCTGTGGTTTCCCTCGCGGGTCGAATGACGGGGGCGTGGTTGTTGTTGGAGAAACCGTGTTCGGCGTCGAGGTGCTCGGTGAGAGCGGGGTGCCTGAGCCAGACGGTGAGGCAGCCCCTCCTGACGGGCGATTCGGCGTCGGCCGCGGGCCGATCCCGGGATCGACTGCGCCGGCACCCATTGCTGGTTCCGTGGCTGTGGGGTTTGGCGACGACCCTTGACTGGCACCGAACGGGTTGCCGCCAGCGACCCCCGACGCAGCGGGATCGATCCTTGGATCGTCGGTCGACGCCGGCAGCTGCTCGGACCCCAGCGGAGTCGTGGTGGTCGTCGAGTTGCCCTGACCTCCAACCGCGGTGGTTGTTGTGAGATCGACCAAGGAGCCGCGAGGGATTCGTTGCTCGGACCTCGTCGAGACATCGGCATCCTCCGAGCAGGCACCCAACGCCATGCAGGCCAGCAACAGCCACAGTGCGACCTGAGCGACCCCGCGACCGTTCCAGCGCTGCCGCACCTGTCCATAGCGTGTGTGCCCGCGCCGAGCCATGGATCTCCCGCTCCGTCCATTCGCCCTTCGAGATCGTACGGGCTGAAACGTCCGAGAACCACACCCCAAGCAGGCTGCCAGTTGATCAGATGATCGACGTAGGTAATATTCGGATCCATATTGCTGTGACGAGGGTCACTGCGTCCGCGAAGGGGACAACATGAGCGCCACGACCAACGAGGAAATCAACGCACGGATCAAGGGTCGAAACGTGTGTACCGAGTTCCTTCGGACGGTCGCGGCACACGGCGACCTCGTGGCGCTCCGTTCGATGAACGAAGACGGGTCCTGGAACCTATGGACCTATGAGCGATACGCCCACGAGGTCGCGGCGGTGGCGAAGGGACTCAAAGACCTCGGCGTTGGCCGCGGCGATCGCGTGGTGATGATGATGCGCAACATCCCCGAGTTCCACGTGATCGACATGGCCGTGCTGTTCTGCGGCGCAACGCCCGTGTCGATCTACAACTCGTCATCGCCCGAACAGATTGCGTACCTTGCCGGCCACTGCGGAGCCAAGGTGGCAGTCGTCGAGAACCAGGTTTTTCTTGACCGGTTCCTCAAGGTCAGCAGCGAACTACCGGCGCTCGAATGCACGATCATCGTGTCGGACCCGGCGGGACTCGCCGGTCCCGATGTTGTTCAATGGTCGACGCTGACCAGCGGAGGTCGTATCGATTTGGTAACGGAAGCCGGCACGGCGCAGCCCGATGACCTCGCCACCATCATCTACACCTCGGGCACTACGGGGAACCCGAAGGGCGTCATGCTCACCCACTCGAACGTCTGCTGGACCGTCGAGAGCCTTCAAGAATCGCTGAACATCCCGGAGACCTTGGGCAAGAAGGTGGTTTCGTACCTGCCGATGGCCCACATCGCGGAGCGAATGACCAGCCACTACACCGGAGCGTTCCTGGGCTACGACATTGCAACGTGTCCTGAGCCCGGCCAAATAGCGGCCTACGCCCGTGAGGTGAAACCCAACGTCTTTTTCGGAGTTCCTCGGGTGTGGGAGAAGATCTACGCAGGGATCCAGGCGGCCCTTGGCGCTGACCCGGAGAAGAAGCAGAAAGTCGACGAGGCGGTCCAGGCAGCGATTCCGATCACTGAAGCAATGGTCGCTGGCACGGCAACGCAGGAGCAGCTCGACACCTACGCTTTTCTCGACAGCGTTGCCTTCGCCACCATCCGCGGGCTCGTCGGCCTGGACGAGCTCGACATCGCCATTACGGGCGCTGCCCCGATCCCCAATGAGATGATCCGTTGGTTCCGAGCGATCGGCGTGCCGCTGACCGAGGTCTACGGCATGAGTGAGAACTCGGGCCCCATGTGTCTGTCGGCATGGAAGCCGAAGGTCGGATTCGTTGGGCCTGCTTGTCCCGGGGTCGAGGTGAAGATCGCTGAAGATGGCGAGGTGTGTTGTCGCGGCGGCAATGTGTTCGTCGGCTACCTCAACGAGCCGGAGAAAACCGCCGAAGCGCTCGATGCCGACGGATGGCTTCACTCGGGCGACATCGGCGAGATGGACGCCGAGGGCTTCGTCAAGATCGTGGACCGGAAGAAGGAGTTGATCATCACCGCGGGCGGCAAGAACATCAGCCCGGCCAACCTCGAAGCCGCACTCAAGACGATCCCGTTGATCGCTCAGGCCGCCGCGATTGGTGACAATCGCCCGTTCGTGTCGGCACTTGTCGTCTTGGATTCCGAGCTGGCGCCACAGTGGGCTGAGCAGCACGGCATCACCGGAAAGTCGCTGGCCGAATTGGCAGAGGACCCGGTCATCGTCGCCGAGATCGAGAAGGGTCTCGTCGAGGCCATGTCGACCTTCAACAACGCGGAGCGGGTCAAGAAGGTAAAGGTCCTGGGTGATGAATGGCTCCCCGATTCGGAGCTGCTCACCCCCACCTCGAAGCTCAAGCGTCGTGGTGTGAATGCCCACTTCGCAGCCGAGATCGAGGCCCTCTACAACTGATGGGCGACGTCACTCCCGGAGGAATCGAGGGTCGATTTCGCCGGGACTGATGGGGCGCATGGCCAGGTCGATTGCGGTCCAGGCCAGACGACACGATGGCAGGAGGAACACGGGGAACACCGCTGCCGGAATAATGGCGGCGATGATCAGCGGCCAGGGGCGGACGTCGGGAGCCATCAGGATGGTGCCGATCAGGAGCACCACGAAGGTCGTCGAGAAGGTGACGATCGTGTTCAGGCCGATGTAGCCGATGGCATGGCCTTCGATCCGCTCGAAGGCGAGATCGCAGGTGGGGCAACGGTCGACGATTCCGAACCATTGGCGGATGATGTGGCCGCCACCGCAGATCGGGCAGCGATGGAAGGTCCCGCGGACGATCATCCGACCGGGACTCACGCCGATCAGGTCGGTGGTCGAGATTTCGCGTGACATGTCCTCCACCTTTCCACGTCCTGGGCGTCGGGGATCCAAGGGGAGGCGCTTCCGTGAGAAGCTTCCCCAATGAGCGGCGACGAGACACGACACGTGGTGATCACCGGGGCGAATACCGGTATCGGTCTCGAAACGGCGGTGGCCCTGGCGCGTGGAGGCGACCACGTGGTCATTGCGTGTCGCAATCCGACCAAGGCGGAGCATGCCCTCGGCGAGATCAAGGCTCGCTCCGGCAGCGACAACGTTGATTCCGTTGAGTTGGATCTCTCCAGCTTCGATTCGATTCGTGCCGCCACCGACGACCTCGTCGAGATGTTGCCGTGCGTTGACGTCCTCATCAACAACGCGGGGTTGGTCCTGTCCAAGCGCACGACGACAACTGAAGGCTTCGAGACCCAGTTCGGGGTGAACCATCTCGGACATTTCCTACTGACCACGCTGCTACGCGACAAGATCCTTGCGGCCGATGCACCGCGCATCATCAAC
>JBBRSC010000107.1:0-10433 GCA_038245795.1 Acidimicrobiales bacterium | reverse complement strand
ACGATCGTCTCACCGACGCAGCAGCGGACCTCGGCGCGGCCCCTCGGCGCATCACCCGAACCGTGGTGCTTCCGATGGCTCGCCCCGGGATCGTCACCGGCGCGGTGCTCGTCGGGGTGCTCGCAATCGGCGAATACATCGTGCCAGCCGTGCTCGGTGGAGGCAGGGTGCTGCTCCTCGGCAACCTGTTGAACGATCAGGCCGCTGGGCGGGACAAGCCGCTGGGTGGGGCGATTGCGGTGCTCATTCTGTCGTTGGCTGCACTTGGGGGAATTGCCGCCAGATTCGCAACGCGTCGGAGTCGATGACGTGGCGAAGGGTCCAAGAAATTCCAGCGATCGCCGGCGAGTCGGATGGGTGAGCGGCAGCGCCCTCGCAGTGGCGCTCATGTTGTTGTACGCCCCGATCGCGCAACTGCTCGTCAGTAGTGCAAATGAAAACACGTTGACCGCTCGATGGACCGGCTTCACCACACAGTGGTACCGACTGGCGTTCGACAACGACGCGGTCATTTCTGCCGCTGGCCGCAGTGCCCGGCTCGCGATTCTTGTCGGCCTCAGCGCCGGAAGCATCGGCAGCGTTGCGGCGTTGGTTGTTCGACGACACCCTCGATTCCAAGCAGCGGTCCTGGCGCTAGCCACTGCGCGAATAGCGACGCCTGAGTTGGTGCTGGCGGTTGCGCTCGGGGTGGTGTTCCCCCTCGCCGGGGTTCGCTTCAGTACGTGGACGATGTGGTTCGGCCACACGGCGTTGCTATCCGGCTACGTGGTCGTCGTCGTCAGTACTCGACTCGGTGGCCTGGACCGGCTGCTCGAAGAGTCAGCGGCTGATCTGGGCGCATCACCGTTGCGTGTGGTCCGACACATCGTGCTACCCCATGTTGCCCCCGCCATGGTGTCTGCCGGACTGTTGGTGGCGGCCTTCTCGTTCGATGACGTGCTGATGTCGGCCCGGCTCGGCGGGCCGAACGACACGACGTTACCGTTGGTCATCTTGTCCATGGCTACTCGTCGACCGACGCCGCAGCTGGATGCCATCGGCACACTGGTCGTCGCTGCAGGCGCTCTGACCTTCATCATGGCGCTGGTCATCGGAAGGATCCGCAGCGCCAACGCCGCCGACCTGATCGGCGCGTCGCGGGCGACGAACGGCCTCAGGGCGGAGCGCCAGATTGCACCCCCGGCACCAGAACCCATCCGGTAGATCTCACGCCGTAACCCGTTTCCGGCCCGTGATGGTCAGCGAGTTCGCGTCGATACCAACGTCGCCGTCCAACGCGACCTGCGGGCCGAACCTCACTCGGCTCGTGCTGCCCGGTGGGTCCTGCGACTTGCTTGACTCGGGCAGGTCCGCTCGGTAATCTACAACCATATGGTTGTAGATACGAAGGTTGATGAAGCGGAGCGGACAGATCGTCTGTTTCACGCCCTCGCCGACCCGACTCGTCGCGACATCGTGCGAGTCGTGTTGCGCGGTGAACACTCCGTCTCAGATCTCGCTCGCCGCTACCCGATGAGCTTTGCAGCGGTGCAAAAGCACGTCGCCATCCTCGAGCGCGCCGACCTCATCACCAAACACCAACGCGGTCGCGAACGGATGGTTCGTGGCCAGATCGACACCATCCGCGATGTCAACACGTTGCTCGATGAGTTCGAGATCATCTGGCGCGATCGTCTCCAACGTTTTGGCGACCTACTCGCCGAACCCGACCAACCACCTCAAACAGAAAGTGACAACTGATGACCGTGACCCAAGTTCTCAAGGATCAAGCCGCCTGCACCATGACCGTGGTGAGCGAATGGGACGCTCCGATTGCCAAGGTATGGAGCCTGTGGGCGAATCCTCGCAAGCTGGAACGCTGGTGGGGTCCGCCGACCTACCCGGCCACCGTGGTCGAGCACGACCTCACCAAGGGAGGCAAGGTCAGCTACTTCATGACCAGCCCCGAGGGTGAGCAGCACCATGGTTGGTGGCGGGTGCTCGACGTCGATGAGCCGCACCGCCTTGATTTGGCGGATGGTTTTGCCGACGCAGAAGGCAATGTCAACGATGATCTTCCGACCGTCGAGTTCACTGTCACGTTCGCCGAACTGCCCAGCGGTAGGACCTCGATGTCGATGGAATCGCGCTACCCGTCGCCCGAAGCGATGCAACAGATGATCGAGATGGGCATGGAAGAAGGCCTTGCCGCTGCCATGACGCAGATCGACGCGATCCTCGACGAGGAGTAGACGCAGACCCGTGGATCAGACCTCGCCTGATTCCCCAAAACGGTCGAGGGCCCCGAGCGTCGCGGCGCTGCCGAGGAGCGTCGTAAAGGCAGCGTCTTCGCGAGCCCTTGCCGCCGAGATGGCGTCTCGTTGCCCCGCCAGCAGTGCTGTCTTGATGGCGCGCAGCGCACCGAGCGGAGAGGTCGCAATGCGCTCGGCCAACTCTTGCGCCCGTGCGACGACTTGTTCAGGGGCGACCGCTTCGAGCGCCAAGCCCCACTCGACGGTCTCGGCTGCGCTCACCCAGTCGCCGGTCAGCAACACGAGCGCCGCTCGCTGCCATCCCATCCGGAGGGGGAAGAGATAGCTACTCGCCGCCTCTGGAGGCACGCCGAGGGGAGCGAAGGGCACCCGGAATCGTGCGTCGGTCGACACGATCACGATGTCGCAATGGGCGAGCAACGTGAAGCCGATTCCGATCCCCAGACCGTTGACGGCGCACAGCAGCGGCTTGTCGAACGATTGAAGAGCGTCGAGGAGGTCGGGGAACCCTGAGTCAGAGGACACGCCGGTCGCCAGCAGTGCCATCTCGTCGAGGTCTTGGCCGGCGCTGAACGCCCGACCGGCGCCCGTCAACACCACCGCTGAGACGTCGTTGTCGATCGAGGCCGCGTGGAGAGCTTCGGCGACGGCTCGATACATCCCGGTGTCGAAGGCGTTGAGTTTGTCGGGTCGGTTGAACGTCATCGTCAGTACCGCGTTGGCGGTTTCGGTGAGGATGACGTCGTTGGTTGGGGCCATGGTCGAATCCT
Organism: Acidimicrobiales bacterium; assembly: GCA_038245795.1. Taxonomy (GTDB): domain Bacteria; phylum Actinomycetota; class Acidimicrobiia; order Acidimicrobiales; family Microtrichaceae; genus JBBRSC01. The sequence continues at coordinate 7,411 of JBBRSC010000107.1, read as the reverse complement.
TACACTTCGATTCCCTGTGCCCCAACCACCGTTCTGGCAGCGAAATCAGGACCGAAAGCGGCGCGATTTCGCTGCCAGGCGGGTCGGATTCGCGGTGCGCGAGACAAACTCGATCGCTCGTGTCGGGACGTCTGTGCTTCGATGGCGCTCCACCCGAGGAGTCACCAATGAGCCCGACCCGCGTCGGCAACGTCGTGTCATGGGCGTCCGACATCGAGATCGCCACGATCGATCAGGCGCAGCGCGCTGCTTCCCTGCCGTTCATCCATGGGCACGTCGCACTGATGGCCGACGCCCATATCGGTAAGGGCGCCACTATCGGTTCGGTTCTGGCGACCACTGGCGCTGTCATCCCCTCGGCCGTCGGCGTCGATATCGGGTGCGGCATTGCAGCCGTCGAGACTCCGTTCACCTCCGGCGACCTTCCGGACGATCTTTCTGGCCTGCATTCGCTGATTGCCATGGCGGTTCCCGCGGGCGTCGGTCGTGGTCATGGGCGAGTTGCCGATAGGGCGAGTGAACTCTTGGCAGATCCCCGCGTTGAGTTGTCCCAGAAGCAGGAGCACACGGCGGGCACGCAGCTCGGATCGCTGGGTTCGGGAAATCACTTTGTCGAGGTCTGTCTCGACGAGCGCGATCACGTGTGGATCGTGCTTCATTCAGGATCCCGAGGTATCGGCAATCAGCTCGCGACCGTTCACATCGAGGCAGCGAAGGGTCTGATGAAGCAGTATTTCATCGAACTCGACGATCCTGATCTCGCCTACCTGGTCGAGGGCACTTCCGAATTCGACGAGTACATCGCTGCGATGCTGTGGGCGCAGGACTACGCCGCAACCAACCGTGACGCGATGGTCGACGCGGTCATCGATCAGTTGGGCGTGTTTCTCGGCCAGCTGTTTGTGGCGGTGTCTCGCATCAACTGTCATCACAACTTCTGCGAGCTCGAACACCACGACGGGCACAACGTCTGGGTGACGCGCAAGGGTGCGATCCGTGCCCGAACCGGTGACTTCGGAGTGATCCCGGGGTCGATGGGCACGCGGTCCTACATCGTTCGGGGGAAGGGAAGCGCTGCCAGCTATCACTCCAGCTCCCACGGTGCGGGCCGTCGACTCTCGCGAGGGCGAGCTCGTCGCGAACTCGATCTCGATGGCTTTCGCGCTCAGATGGTCGGCAAGACTTTGAACGACGCCGACGCAACTCGACTGATCGACGAAGACCCGCGGGCCTACAAGGACATCGATCAGGTGATGAACGACCAGCGTGATCTCGTCGAGATCGTGCACACCCTCACTCAGGTGTTGAACTACAAGGGTGTGTGAACGGCACCAGAACCGCCGCCTGACATGACGCGAGCCGACGGTTGAGGAATCGCTGTTCAGCCGGGCTCGTTGCGAATTCCAACGCCCGCGAGTACGCCGAGATCGATTCGGGGAAGCGGCCGACTTTCGAGAGAAGGTCGCCCCGCACAGAGTGGAAAAGATGATTGTCCGGCAGGTCGATTCGGTCGACGATGTCGAGAGCCACCCCCGGACCATCGAGGAAGGACACGGCGACCGCTCGATTGAGCTCGACAATCGGTGAGCCGTCGAGAGCGAGCAACGCGTCATAGAGCGAGCGGATCTCGCCCCAGTCGGTGTCAGCGAATGTGGCAGCTTCGTCATGAACGGCAGCGATGGCGGCTTGCAATTGATAGGGACCGGGTTGACGGCGCCGAAGGGCGGGCGTGAGCAGCTCGATCGCTCTGTTGATCTCGTCGCGGTACCAGAGCGAACGGTCCTGGTCCTCGAGCAACACCAGATCACCCGAAGCGTCGACCCGCGCTTCTCGTCGCGCGTGGTGCAACATCATCAGTGCCAACACTCCAGAGACCTCGGGTTCGTCGGGCATCAGATTTCGCAACACTGAACCCAGCCGGATTGCCTCGTCCGCCAGTTCGACCCGGATCGGGTCATCGCCGGCCGACGCGAGGTACGCCTCGTTGAAGATGAGGTAGAGGACGCGCAGTACCGAACGAAGGCGGTCGGGCAGCTCATGTCCGTTGGGAACCTGGTAGGGGATTCCGGCAACACGGATCTTTCTTTTGGCTCGGACGAGGCGCTGAGCCATCGTGGCCGGCGGAACAAAGAACGCCCGGGCGATCTCGTCGGTGCTCAAACCGCCAACTGCCCGAAGCGTCAGAGCGACCTGCGCCTCGACGGACAACGATGGATGGCAACAGGTGAACACCAGACGCAGTCGGTCGTCGTCGATTCCGGATCGCCATCGTTGATCGAGTTCGTCGTCGTCGACGGCGGCCCGCACCACCAGCGCCGCGTGCGCTGCGGACTGCCGTTCACCCCGCGTGCGTTCACGGCGAATCTGATCGATCGCTCGTCGTCGGGCGACGGTATACAGCCACGCCTCCGGGTTGTCGGGGAAGCCGTCCCGTGACCAACGTTCGGCGGCAAGCAACCACGCGTCGGCAAGTGACTCCTCGGCGAGATCGAAGTCGCCGAGGTGTCCGATGAGCGCGGCGAGCACCTGGCCGGAGGAACTCCTGACCAGGTGCTCGAACCGCTGGCGCTCCTTCGTCAAGCGGGCATTTCGGCGGCCATGTCCATGATGGGACGAACCTCGACCTTGCCAGTGCGGGCGTCCGGGATCATGGCGGCGAGCTCGAGCGCCCGGTCGAGGTCAGCCACATCGACGATGTAGTAGCCGCCGAGGGTTTCTTTGGTCTCGGCGAACGGCCCGTCGGTGACCAGCCGCTCGCCCGCACGAATGGTCAGTGTGGTGGCGGTGTCGACGCCGTGAAGCGGGTCGCCGGCGACCATCTCTCCGGACTCGACAATGGTCTGACTGAATCCGAAGTACTCGCCCATCCATCCTTGCTTCTCGGCATCTGGAAGCTTTTCCAAGCGCTCGTTGTCCCCGTAGATCAGCAGCATGTATTTCACGTGAATCTCCTCTGTGACGGCAGGACCATCGTCCCACTCCCCATCATGACGAACGAGGAATCTGCGGATCGACACCTCGGCGGAACTTTTTGGGCGGCGGTCGAATGCCATGATGCGGAGATGAGCAACGAACGAATCGAAGTCCAACGAACCATCGCAACGGACCCGGCGACGATCTTTCAGCTGCTGTGCGATCCAAATGGACACGTTGACATCGACAGCTCTGGCATGTTGCTCGACGCTACGGGCGACGCGGTGACAGCAGTCGGGGACACCTTCGAGGTCCACATGGATCGCGAAGCACTCAACGACTATCCACTCGGCATCTACGACGTCACCGTTTCGATCACTGCGTTCGAACAAGACCGTGAAATTGCATGGACGATCGTCGGTGCGATGAAACCGAACATCGGCCATGTCTACGGCTACACGCTCGAGCCCACGCACGGCGGAACGCTCGTCACCTCGTACTACGACTGGTCGAACATCGATCCTGTGTGGGCTGAAGCAGGCATATTCCCCGTCATGTCCGAAGGTGCTCTACGCGCCACGCTCGGCATCCTCTCCCGGACGATCCTGCGGCGATCCGCCCGGCCCTAGGTCATGTCAGGATCGGTTGCCGTGTCCGGGGTCACGAATCGATCGTGGTACCGAATGGCCAGTACCGCGAGCTGCGTGTCGTTCGATGTTGCACGACCTGCTTCTGATGGGTCGCCGTGTTCAAGAACGAACCGCGCCGCTGCCCGCACCGCTTCGTGTTCTGCCCTGTCCCGCTTGGTCGGATGGTCGAATCGCCACCGCCGCGCTTGAAGCGAGATCAGGCTCTGGTCATCGTCGAGACCGACATCGGCGGCTGGGAAGACGCGGCAATCGTAGGTGCGACACGTCCGCGGTCGATCGTCGTAGATCGAGCATCCATCGCTGGTCAGCATCGGGCAGTGACCGCGTTCGTCGTAGCCCATGAGCATGTTCCCGGCCGGCATCATCGGTGCTGGAAACAGAAGTTCGCTCGGGATTCGAGCCAACGGACCGAACTCCTCAGCGCCGATGTGCACGAACTGCGACGACGTGCAGCAGGCCGTGCATCCGTCGCACGCCACATCGGACTCTGCCTCGCCACGCATCGCAGCCTGCACGCCGACCAACCATTCGGAGAACCCACCGGCTGAAAGTTCCGAACGCTCTGCGGCGCTTGGGTCGGACTCTCCCGGGCTCACGGATGAGAACCTAGAGGCTGGAGTTCAGGCTCCGAGCGGTACACCTCGTCGGCGACGAGATCGGCGTTGACGATCGACGACCACCACCCCAGAAAGCACTGCCAACTGGATCAGCGTCGTCTGCACCAGGTCGTCGATGTGCGAGAGGCTCACGCCATGCGCACCGCGATCGCCGCGCCCTTCATCTCCGCTCAATGGGTTGAGTGAGGTTGCACGATTGGACGATGCCGATGCTGCACGGTTGGGCGGACCACCGTCGGCAACCAGATCGGCGGCGGGGCTGACCCGCCAGAGGAAGCCCAGACCGACGATGACCGCCACGGCAACCGCGACAACACCGAGACGGAGAATGAATCGAGCCGGCGCTGTCATGCTGTGGTCCCCGCAAAAATCCGGCGAGCCACCGAGACGATCCATCGCCAACTCAAGGCCACATGGAGCGCCACGAGTGCAACCGTCACATCGGCGGTGGTTGTGTGAAGACCTGTCCAGAATCCGTCACGGGTGGTCGTGAGACCGAGGGCCGGCAAGGCATGGCGTGAGATCAGGAGCCCGGACGCAATGCAGAATGTCATCGCCAGAATCAAGCACAGATCCACGATCCAGCGAACTGCCTCTCGGCCACCCCGGCGACCAGCAAGCCGTTTTGTCGTGCGAACCACCCAATCCCAATGCAGGGTCATGTGGACCACAAGCACGAACGCCAGACCGAATCCGATCCACTCGTGAACGGTGAGGCCCGTGAATTGAAAGCTGTAGTCGAGCGTGAACGCGACGACGAGCACCAGATCGAGCCAGAAGTCGAGTCGTGTCCGACGGCTCACCGGGCGTCGAGGCGTCGTCGGCAGCGGAGTGGTTGACAGTGGCTCGATCAGAGCTTCAGCAGGAGTGCGTGGTGCCATTCCGCGCTTTCATGTCGTGGGGACAGCCGCAACGGTAGGGGCGGCGAACGCGGTGCTTCGTCGGCGGGGCCGAAGAATCATGTAAGAAAGATGGATCGGCCCGGCCGTTCGACGCCCGCGATCAGCGTTGCCGGTTCGGTCGTCGACCCGGCTCAGCCCTCGTTGGGTCGAGCGGCCAGTTGTGTTTCGGGTATCTCCCAGCGAGCTCTTTACGGACGTCGACCCAGGTTCCCGACCAGAAGCCCGGCAGGTCCGAGGTCACCTGCACGACCCGACCGGCGGGGGAGAGTAGATGCACCGCCAGCGGCACGCTGCCCTGTGCAATCGTGGGGTGCGATGACGATCCGAACATGTCCTGGGGCCTCACTGAGATCGATGGGGGCTCGGTGTCATAGTCGATCCGCACAGCGCGACCGCTCGGCACGATGATCGACGCCGGGGCCACCTGATCGAGCTCCCGCAACCGATGATGACCGATCACTCCGCGCAACGCAGCGGTCACATCGACATTCGCGACGTCTGCTCGTCGCGTTGCGGCGACCAGCAACGGTGCCAGCCACTCGTCGATCGTTGCCAGCAACGTCGCCTCCGTCACATCGGGCCAGGAGCCCCCGAGGACTCGATGGGCGAACGCTGCTCGCTCCCGCAGCGTCCGGGCCGATGCCGTCCAGTTCAAGAGCCCGAGATCGGTCACCCGTACCCGATCGACGAGGGCGTTGGTGACCTCTGCGCTGATCTCTGCTCGAGTGGTGGATGAGGTGAGGATGATGGCGCCGAGCCGCCGTTCGGTGCGAACCTCGAGGTCGTTGCGCTCGAGGTTCCAGACGAGACGCGGCATCGATTCAATCTGATCGCCAACCGCCCGCTCGAGATCATCGAGCGTGAGCGCCGCCGCAATCCTCACCTGGTCCTCGTCTCTCCCAGAGCCAGCGGTCCCGACCCGCAGCGGTGGACCGATCTCTGCGACGACCAGGAAGGACTGCGAACCCAGCGGATCGCCCGCGGGTGTCACCAGACGCTGCCCGCTCCGAAGCCGGAAGCGGCCCACTCCGATGGACTGCGCAATGCGGTCGGGGTACGCAAACGCCAGGACCCGACCGCATTGTTCGACATCGATCAGACCGCGTCCGCGATCGACCTTGGCGCGACGCTCCAGGTCGCGCGTCCGCCGTCGGGCCGATGTCACCGCACCGTGATCGGCGGCAGCGAGCCGTCTCGTCGGATCGTCGATGAGCCGTACCCGCTCCTCAAGATCAATGGGGAGATCCGACGGGTGTCCTCGCAACACGTCACGATCCTCCAACAACGACGCGATCGTGCACGCAAGTTGCCCCTGGCCGCCGCGTTCGGCCCGGATCACCATGTGCGCCAGGCGCGGATGGAGCGGCAGTTCGGACATGGCGCGCCCGATGTCGGTGGGGCGCCCGGCAGAATCGATCGCCCCGAGGTCGACGAGCAGTTGCCGGGCCTCGTCGAGGCGACGTTCAGGTGGTGGATCAAGAAATGACAGCTCAGCTGCCGAAACTCCCCACAAGGACAGTTCGAGTGCGAATCCGGCCAGATCGACCGACCGAATCTCGGGCTCCGCAAACCGGCGGCGACTTCCGTGGTCTCCGGGGGACCACAACCGGTACGCCACGCCTGACATGGTCCGTCCCGCCCGTCCCGATCGCTGGTCGGCGGACGCCTGCGAGTTGGGTCCCGTGCGCAACCTCGTGAGCCCACTTCGGATGTCGAACTGGGGGCGACGTACCTCGCCGGCATCGATGACAATCCGTATGCCCTCGACCGTGAGGCTCGTCTCGGCCAGGTCGGTCGACAGCACCACGCGTCTCCGCCCTGCTGGCGACGGTGCGAGCGCGGCGTCCTGCAGGTCGATGGACAGCCCTCCGAACAGCGGTCGCACGTCGACGTCTGCTGGGAGGGCTCGCCCGGAGCCCAGAAGTGCGGTGACCCGATGGATCTCGCCCGCACCAGGCAGGAAGACAAGGACGTCGCCGTGGTCGTCAGCGAGGGCTCGGCGGACGGCGGCAGCGGTTGCTTCTGCAACACGCTGTGTCGACTCGCGGGGTGACCACCGCAGGTCGACGAAGTGAGTCCGACCATTGCTCGACACCATCGGGACCGGCGGCGCGGGTCCACCGAGCAACTCCGCCAGCGCCGCGGCGTCGAGCGTCGCGGACATGGTGAGGATGCGTAGGTCTGGGCGGAGTCCCTGACGAACGTCCAGCGTCAACGCCAACGCCAGTTCGGACTGGAGATTGCGTTCGTGTACCTCGTCGAAGATCACCAGACCGACGCCGGTCAGCGAGGGGTCCCGTTGGAGTCGGCGCGTCAGGATGCCCTCGGT